>JBDTXA010000040.1:0-21564 GCA_040006415.1 Rhodanobacter sp. | reverse complement strand
GCGGATGCCGCTAATTACCGAAGGGTCGAAGCGCGTGCGTCTCCATCGGTACGCTGGCTCGACGAAAGACATCCTCCAAAAATACAGATGGAGCCCCGCGGTGCCCGCCAAAAATCACTCGACATGATCGTGTCAAATGTAGTCTTCTCACACCCGCCCCAGACAGGAAATAAAAAACCCGCCTTGAAGGCGGGTTTCTTATTTTGGCTGGGGGACTAGGATTCGAACCTAGATAAACAGCGTCAGAGGCTGTTGTCCTACCGTTAGACGATCCCCCAATAACACGCGGGACGGTGCGCTCTGACCTGTGGCACCGAACCGTGAAGCGAGAAAAAAGCCGTGGCTTAACGCTTGGAGAACTGGGTTGCCTTACGTGCCTTGTGCAGACCGACCTTTTTGCGCTCGACTTCACGGGCATCGCGAGTCACAAAACCAGCCTTGCGCAGTGGCGACTTCAGCGTTTCGTCGTACTCGATCAGGGCGCGTGCAATGCCCAGACGGATTGCGCCGGCCTGGCCGGTAATGCCACCGCCAGCGACGGTGACCATGATGTCGAAGTTTTCGGTGTTTTCGGTCAGCTCGAGCGGCTGGCGCACGATCATGCACGAGGTCTCGCGACCGAAAAACTGCTCGAGGGTCTTGCCGTTGACCACGATATCTCCCTTGCCCTTGCGCATGAACACGCGAGCGGCGGAGGTCTTGCGGCGGCCGGTGCCGTAATTCTGCTGGATCGTCATCATAATTCCTTAGAGTTCCAGCGCCTGCGGCTGCTGTGCGGTATGCGGATGCTCGGCACCGCCGTAGACCTTGAGCTTGCGATACATCTCGCGGCCCAGCGGATTCTTCGGCAGCATGCCCTTGACGGCGATTTCGATCACGCGCTCCGGGTAGGTCGCCAGCAGATTCCTGAG
This sequence comes from Rhodanobacter sp., assembly GCA_040006415.1. Classification (GTDB taxonomy): domain Bacteria; phylum Pseudomonadota; class Gammaproteobacteria; order Xanthomonadales; family Rhodanobacteraceae; genus Rhodanobacter. The sequence continues at coordinate 20,653 of JBDTXA010000040.1, read as the reverse complement.
ATTGGTGGTCTTCAGGTTGCCGATATAACCGGTGTAGCGGTGATACTTCTTGTCGTCCAGCTTGGCACCGGTGACATGCACCTTCTGAGCATTGATCACGACGATATAATCGCCGGTATCGCAATGCGGGGTGTATTCCGGCTTGTGCTTGCCGCGCAGACGATGAGCGATTTCGGTCGACAGGCGACCGAGCGTCTTGTTCGTGGCATCAACCACGAACCAGTCGCGCTTGACGTTGTCTGCATTGGCGCTAAACGTTTTCATTTCAAATACCTGGTTGCCGCCGTCGGGCGGTACGCGTCATCGGTGGATCGAAGGCGCGAGATGATAGCGGAGCCACCACCTTTGGCGCAAGCCCACCGACCGGCGGGCTGTGAGCTGACAATGATAGCATGATGACCATGCTGCTGGAAAAGCCCCCTCTTCTCGCGCCTGCCGGACGCCTTGCCAAACTGGCCGACCAATGCGTGCAATGCGGGCTGTGTCTGCCGGTTTGCCCCACCTACGCGCTGGACCGGAACGAAGCTGAGTCCCCGCGAGGCCGCATCGCGATTGCCTCTGCGCTGGCCCGCGGCCTGGTCGACCCCACGCTGGAGCTGCGCGAACACCTGGATCACTGCCTAGGCTGCCTGAATTGCGAGACGGCCTGCCCCGCCCACGTCCAGTACGACGAGTTGCTGATTGAAACCCGTGCCCTGCTGGGACCGGCCCGCCGTCGTCCCCGCCTGCTTATCGGGCTGATCACACGCCCACGCTGGCTGGCTGCGGCGCGCCGCGTTGGACACTGGATCGCCCTCCCGCGCTGGAAGAGCCGGCTTGCGCGACAACTTCCGCACGCTTCCGCCTGGCGTTCGGCACTGCTTCTGGTCCCATCCGCCGCCCCAGCGCTGCTCGCAAGACGTTCAAGCGCGTTCCAGGGAAAAGATCGAGTGGCGCTCTTTCCCGGCTGTGTGGCCAGCGTTGAGGACGCCGCGGCACAACAAGCTGTCGTGACCCTGCTCGAGGCGGCAGGTTTCCAGGTCAACCGGCTGCCGGCGTTCTGTTGCGGCGCGATGGATCTTCACGGCGGCGAGCTCGTTGCCGCCACGGAAGCGGCACAACGCATACGCGAGGTGTGGGAAAACAGCGGCGCCACTACGTTGCTTTCAGTGACGCCCGGTTGCCTCGGCACGCTGCGGCGCGCCCTGCCTGGCGTAGAAGTGATCGATCCGGTGGCGCTGCTGGCAGACCGAGCTGAGTCCTTGCATTTCCGCCCGCTCGCCGAAAAGATCGCACTTCACCTTCCATGCACCCAGATCAACGTCGCCGGCACCGATGCCGCCTTGCTGCGCTTGCTTCGCCGCATCCCCCAGCTGGAAGTGACGCCAGTGTCGCGGTCTGCGAACTGCTGTGGCGCAGCGGGTAGCCACATGCTGGAATATCCGGAGCGCGCCGACCGGCTACGCGACGCAACGCTGCGGGACCTCGCCGCACTCCATGCCTCGCAAATGCTCTCGTCCAATATCGGGTGTCGCCTGCATCTGGCGGCTGGCATCGCCCAGCAAGGGTGGAACCTGCCCACCCAGCATCCATTGACGTTGCTGGCCAAGCAACTCGTCCAAGCTCACACGCACACACTGGAACGGCCATGAATGCCCGAACACTCACGCCCCTCGATCGCCTGCTGATTCAATGCGATCGCGCTCTCGAAGCCATCGCTGGCTCACCCGCGGCACAGCGCCCATCGCCGGCGGGCCACATTCCCGAAGCCGACCTCGATGACGTCGAGCGCCGCCACGCTGCCGGCCTGATGCGCATCAACCATACCGGTGAAGTCTGCGCACAGGCGTTGTATTTCGGACAGGCGGCGCTGGCACGCAAGGCCGACAACCGTGAGCACCTGCTGCAGGCCGCCGCCGAGGAGACCGATCATCTGGCCTGGTGCGCTGAGCGTTTGCAACAACTGGACAGTCGTCCGAGCCTGCTCAATCCGCTGTGGTATGCAGGGAGCTACGCGATCGGCGCCGCGGCGGCATTGGCGGGCGATCCGATCAGCCTCGGCTTCGTGGTGGAAACCGAACATCAGGTGGAGGCGCATCTTGCCGAGCACCTGGAAAAGCTGCCTGCAGGCGATGAGCGTTCACGCGTCATCCTGACCCAGATGCAGGTTGATGAAGTAAGGCATGCGCAGGCAGCTCAGCAGCGTGGCGGCGTCGATCTGCCGTTCCCTTTGCCTAAACTGATGCATCTGAGCTCGATGGTGATGAAGGCTGTGGCGTACCGCGTCTAGGAGCGCGCTTGCGCGCGATGCTTGTGCCCTGGTGCCACAACGAAAAGCATCGCGCGCAAGCGAGCTCCTACAAGATCCATGGAAAAAACCCGCCTTCCGGCGGGTTTTTCATTACATCAGGTTGCGCCCGTGGAACAGTTCCTCGATCTCGCGTCGCAACAGCGACTCGATGCGCTGCCGGTCCTTGAACGACAGGTCGTCGGCATGCGATTCGAACAGGTAGGTGTCCAGGTCGAAGTCCTTGATGTGCATCTTCGTGTGGAACATGTTTTCCTGATACACGTTGACGTCGAACATCTCGTACTTCTGCCGGATGTGCTTGGCCAAATAGTCCTGCACCGAGTTGATCTTGTGGTCGATGAAATGCTTCTTGCCCTTCACGTCCCGGGTGAAACCCCGCACGCGATAGTCACAGACCACGATGTCCGACTCGAAACTGTCGATCAGGTAGTTCAGAGCCTTCAGCGGCGAGATAACGCCGCAAGTGGCGACATCGATATCCGCGCGGAACGTGGCGATACCGTTGTGCGGGTGCGTTTCGGGATAGGTATGGACGGTGATGTGACTCTTGTCCAGGTGCGCCACGGCACCGGCGATCGAGTCACGGCCGAGCTTCTCAAGCACCGGCTCCTCGGAAATCAGGATCGTCACCGAGGCGCCTTGGGGATCATAATCCTGACGGGCGATATTGAGAATATTCGCGCCGATGATCTCCGCCACGTCGGTGAGGATCTGGGTCAGGCGATCGGCGTCGTACTGCTCGTCGATGTATTCGATGTAGCGCCCGCGCTGCTCCTCGGACACCGCATAGCAGATGTCGTAGATGTTGAAGCTCAAGGCCTTGGTCAGGTTGTTGAAACCTTGCAGGCGCAGACGGGGAAGTGGCTTGACCACAAGCGGCTCTCCATGACCGTAACTCGGTCAGCAGTAGAGGCGGGTTAGCGACAAGGGTCCCCGCAGAATGATATGGAATGCAGCAACAAAAGCTGCACGACCCTTGTGAACGGATGCCGGCATCGGCGCAACCGTCATGGAAGACCGTAAAGTATGCGGGAAACCGAGAGAAAATTGAACCTGCGGTTGACCCCAAGGTTTGCCATAATGCAAAAATAGCAGGGGCGATTCCAAGGCGCGTGGCTGAGACGCAGCAACTACCAATGATCAACAGACATCTGCAGGGGACTACCGTGGCGCAACTCAAGTATCAGCTTCAACAGGCCTTTGAGAGCTCGCAGGCCCCGTCGGGCTTCGCTCCGGATCCCGCCTCGATGGAACGCTTTCTGGCACTTTGCCATCGTCGCCGCTATCCGGGCAAGACCGCCATCATCCGCCCGGGCGACCCTGGCAATACGCTGTACTACGTGGTCGACGGTTCGCTGGCCGTCTGCACCGAGGATGAGCAGGGGCGCGAGCTGATCCTCGCCTACATCAGCCGTGGTCAGTTTATCGGCGAAATGGGCCTGTTCATGGAACAGGCTCAGCGCGAATCGATGGTCCGCACCCGCACCCCGTGCGAGATGGCCGAAATCAGCTACGAGCGTCTGTTCCAGCTGATGGAAGGTCCGTTGCGCGAAGAATGCCCCAAGATTCTGTTCGCCATCGGCGCACAGCTCACCAACCGCCTGCTGCGTACCTCGCGCCAGGTCAGCCGCATGGCGTTCATGGATGTCACCAACCGCATCTCGCGTACTCTGCTCGACTTGTGTCAGGAGCCGGATTCGATGACGCATCCGGATGGCACCCAGATCCGCATCTCGCGCCAGGAAGTGAGCCGCATTGTGGGCTGCTCGCGTGAAATGGTCGGACGCGTGCTGAAACAACTCGAAGAGCAGCGGATGATCGACGTTTCCGGCAAAACCATCGTCGTGCTCGGCACGCGCTGATAGCCGCCAGGCTGCGCGCTACTCTGTAGGAGCGCGCTGGTGCGCGATGCCCTTCGTGCTGGCATCAGAGCAAGAGCATCGCGCACAGGGTGCGCTCCTACAGGTCGCTTTCTTCATAGATACCACCAGCGACTTTAGAACCACTCGACGCGGGTCACGGCGCGGCCCAACGCCTTTTCCATCTTCTTGCACAATGTCGGCGTGCCGTTGACCAGCACGGCCTCGGTGGCGACCTTCAGCATCGCCGCGTCGTACATCGAATCACCATAAGCCACCTGCCACGCATCAAGGCCGTGCTGCGCCAGGGATTCCACCTTGCGCCGGCCCACGTTGTGCAGGCGCAGCCGTATGCCGGACCAGCCGGAACTCAGTTGCGAAGCCAGAACCTCCAGGTCGACCAGACCCAGCTGCTGCAGGATGCAGCTGACCAGGGTGTCTTCGCAGCCGGTCACCACGATCACCCTGTCGCCTTGCGCCTGATGCTGACGCAACGCCTGTAACCCATCACGACAAAACTGCTTTGGCCGGCGCGCGAGAAAAGCGGCAAACGCGGTGGCGGCAACTTGATAGCCCCGTTCGCCAAGTCCCAGCAGGGCAATGCGTACCAGCGTGTGCATCGGCCATCGGCGAGAAAACGGTAGCTGCAACAGCAACAGCGGCAAGCTCAGCAGCGCCAGCAGACGACGCCAGAGTGAACGACGGTAGCGCTCGCGCATGAACAGGTAGAACGCATCGCCGCGAATCAGCACACCATCGAAATCAAACAGCACGACCCGTTGCAGTTCCGGCTCCGCGTCCACCGGCATTGCAACAGCACCCACATTCAGCATGCTGCTCACGCGGCGGCAAAAAACAATCGCCGCAGCTCGCTGCCTGGATCCTCGGCGCGCATGAACGCCTCGCCGACCAGGAACGCCTGAATGCCGCCCTCGCGAAGCCGCGCCACATCGTCCGGCGTGCGGATGCCCGACTCCGCCACCAGCACCCGGTCGTACTCAATCAGGTCCTGCATCGCCAGCGAGGTTTCCAGCGAGGTTTCGAAGCTGCGCAGGTTGCGGTTGTTGACCCCGATCAGCGGCACCGGCAAGGCCATTGCCCGCTCCATCTCTTCCTCGTCGTGCACTTCGCACAGCACATCCATGTCCAGCTCGGCGGCCAGCAGCGACAGCTGCAGCAACACATCGTCATCCAGCGCCGCGACGATCAACAGGATACAGTCGGCACCGATCGCTCGGGCTTCATGCACCTGATACGGATCAATAATGAAGTCCTTGCGCAGCAGCGGCAGCGAACACGCCTTGCGCGCCTGCTGCAGGAATGCCTCACTGCCCTGAAAGAAGTCGCGATCGGTCAGCACCGAAAGGCATGCGGCGCCGGCCTCCTCGTAGCTCCTGGCGATCGACGCCGGATCGAAATCCTGACGGATGACGCCCTTGCTGGGGCTGGCCTTTTTCACTTCCGCGATGATGGCCGGCAAACCGGCCTCGATCTTGGCTTCAATCGCCGCAGCGAAACCGCGAGTATCCGGCTGGTCGGCAATGCGTGCCGTCAACTCGGCCAGCGGCAGATTGCTCCGGCGTTCGGTAATCTCTTCTGCCTTGCGGGCAAGAATGCGATCGAGGATGTCGGTCATGGCACTGGCTCGTTTGGGTTTTTTGCGCATCCTACTGCGCGGCGGATATCGCTGCATGAATCCACTACAGCGCCGCACACGGAGTGCGCTACGAAAGTCCGGCAAGCCGCCGGGTTGCAGCCACGAACACCTCGATTTTCGCACGCGCTGCACCGCTGGCGATCGTCGATCGCGCCAGTTCGATGCCACCGGCGATGCTGGCGACCACGTCGGCCGCATACAGCGCCGCACCCGCATTGAGGCAGACGATATCGTGCGGTACGCCCGGCTCGCCACTCAGTGCATCAAGCAGCATGGCCTTGGATTCTTCAGCATTCTCAACCCTGAGATTGCGACTGGACGCCATCGCCAGGCCGAAATCCTCCGGCTCCACCTCATACTCGCGCACCACGCCGTTGTGGAGCTCACCGATCAGGGTCGCTGCGCCGAGCGAGATCTCGTCCATACCGTCACGGCCCCACACCACTAGGGCGTGTCTGGCACCCAGCGATTGCAACGCGCGTACCTGGATACCGACGAGATCGGGATGAAAAACGCCCATCAGGATATTCGGCGCACCCGCCGGGTTGGTCAGCGGACCGAGGATGTTGAACAGTGTTCGCACACCCATCTCTTTGCGTACCGGTCCCACCACCTTCATCGCGGGGTGATGATTCGGCGCAAACATGAAACCGATATCCGTCTCGGTCATGCACTGCGAGACCTGCGCCGGGCTGAGATCGATTGATGCTCCCAGTGCCTCCAGCACATCGGCGCTGCCCGACTTGGACGACACGCTGCGGCCGCCATGCTTGGCTACGCGGGCGCCAGCGGCGGCAGCGACAAACATCGAGGCGGTAGAGATGTTGAAGCTCGACGCGCCATCGCCACCGGTACCGACGATGTCGATGAAGTGATCGTGGGCAGGGGCTTCGACGCGAGCCGACAGCTCGCGCATCACCCTAGCCGCGCCGGTAATCTCACCTACGGTTTCCTTCTTCACCCGCAGGCCGGTGATGATCGCGGCCGTCATCAGCGGACTGACCTCGCCGTGCATGATCTGGCGCATCAGCGAAATCATTTCATCGTGAAAGATCTCGCGGTGCTCGATCGTGCGCTGCAAGGCCTCCTGCGGCGTAATCGCCACATCGCGCCCAGTCATGCGGCCAGCCTCACCGGCAGCCCAAGGAAATTGCGCAGCAGATCGTGGCCATGCTGGGTCAGGATCGATTCGGGATGAAACTGCACGCCTTCCACCGGCAGGGTCTTGTGCCGCAGACCCATGATCTCGTCGATCGAACCGTCCTCATTCTCCGTCCACGCGGTGACTTCGAGGCAATCGGGCAGCGACGATTGCTCCACCACCAGCGAGTGGTAACGCGTCGCATCAAACGGATCGGGCAAGCCGGCGAACACGCCCTGCCCTCGATGCCGCACCGGCGAAATTTTGCCATGCATGATCCGTTTGGCGCGAATCACCTTGCCGCCGAACACCTGCCCGATCGCCTGATGCCCGAGACACACGCCGAACACCGGAATCTCGCCCGCCAGCTCGCGCAGCACATCCAGCGACACGCCCGAATCATCCGGCGTACCCGGGCCCGGCGAAATCATGATGTGCGCAGGATTCAACGCGCGAATCCCTGCGATATCCAGCGCGTCATTCCGAATCACCTTCACCTGCTGGCCCAGCTCGCCCAGATACTGCACGAGGTTGAAGGTGAAGCTGTCGTAATTGTCGATCATCAGCAGCATTTACAGTACATCCTGTTGATATACATAAATATTTTTCTCTAAACCCGTTTTCCGCATCCGCAAGTTCAATCGATGCCCCAAATGGTCGTCGCGCACAAGACCATTTTCGCACGCATCAGCCCACTCCGAACAAACAGCCCATCACCTGCGCCACCTCTCGCTTGAGAACGACGTAACCAAGGAGAAGTCTCCACTAAGATTACCTTGGGGTCTCTGGCAGGTTTGTCGGGGACGTTCTGGAAAAATGCATGATCTGGACCTTCTACCATCACCACTATTGCGCCGCCAGCAGTGCCTGACAGCGCGGCGAGAGGGATAAATCATTGGGCATACAGAGGGCGAAGGCATACACGCGCTGGTGAAGGTAACCAACTACCAAGCGAACAGGCTCGGCCATGACGACTTCAGGAACTGGCGCCCACTCGAATGGAGTGGAAAACAGAATCTCTGACCCACGGGTTTGGCTTGCGACGGGGATCTGCCACGACCGCTTGATCCTGGTCAGAACGATTCAAGACCGCAGATGCTTCAATACCTGCTCATGCAGGGGTTACCTCCATTTGCCAGGATCCCGGTTGCGGCCGCTGGCGACTTGCGCCAGCACGATTTGGGCAAGTTGCCCTGCCCCCAACCACTGGAAGCAGCCTTGGGCCTGGCTCATACGCTGATCCCGGGTCAGACGGTACGGCTGCTGACACATCAGCGGCCGACGCCGCTGCTGGAACTGCTGACATTGCGAGGCTTGGAGCCAGAGGTATTCAACCTGTCCGGCGACGACGTCTGCGTGCAGATTCGCCGGCCCATGCGTGATGGTCAAACTAGCCGTTGACAAAACTACCGCGGGTTCGCTGCCGCGTCGCTTTCTTCTGATCGCGCCGCTATGGGGCATGTCCGCTGGCATTCTCTTGATGAGCCATGGTGAGCTCGTGCTGCAATCACGCTGGCGACCCGGAACACTGGCCTTGGTGCACGTACTCACCTTGGGCGTTCTGGGAAATGCGACGTTCGATAGCGTGCTGCAATTTTTGCCTGCGGCGGCGAGCGCTCGCATTCACGGTGGAAGGAAGCTTGGCCATGCGCTACATGCCATGTTCAACGCCGGGATTATCCTGCTGCTGGATAGTCGCCTGCAGATACCCTTGCTTGTTCTAATCAACATCCATGACAGTTGGGTACGTTGGGCTAAATCGTATGGCTGCTCGCCAGCGTGGCGCGGATCGTGATGCCATCTTTCAGGGCAGGGCAATGGCATCGGGCACAGCACAGGCAACCTGGACCCTTGGTTTGCTTATGGCAATGTGTGCTGGCTCCTGGAGAGCGCTGGTATACGACAACATGTGATGGCCGAAACTGGCCTTGTTAATTTCCAGCGCCGCGCAGATGGCCAAACGTCTGGCCTTGCAACGGGATCGTGCTCGCGTGCCCAAGATGACATACATTTCCGGCGTGGGCGGAGGTGTACCCGGGCTAGTCCGCACTGCGCAGAGCGGCCGGCGCATTCTCGCCCTCGATGGTTGCGTGCTCAAGTGCGCCGAGGCCTGCCTCGCCGGCGTTGTCGTCTTGGCTGGCACTCCCATGGCGCGCGGTCTGGACTCTTGCGCCACTGACTCAGTCAGGTGAGTCGGGTCGACCGAAACGGTGTGGGGATGCCACTCAACTGGGCAGTGAGACCCGCCATCACGATCCTCCTGAACGGCCCCAGTCGTGCGCCAGCACCCAGTGCCAGCTTGCGCAATACCCGAGCCGGCCGGCGGTCATCGGTATACAGGCCGGCAAGCATCTGAGTGGCAAGATATAGCGGGCGAGTGGCCAGTCGGTGCTCGCGTTCGTAACGTTGCAGCAGCCCGGGGTTGGAGATCGGTCGGCCAGCCGCCACTGCCGCTCGCAGTTCTCGTGCCAGCGTGGCCTGCCCGAGCAACCCGAAGTTGAAGCCATGCGCGGTCAGTGGGTGCATGCCCACCGCAGCGTCGCCGATCAGCGCGAAGCGCTCGGCCACGAAGCGCTTCGCATACACCCCAACCAACGGATAGGCACAGCGCGGGCCAGCAACGCGCATGGCGCCCAGGCGCTGCTGGAAGCGCTGGGCCACTGCAGCCTCAAGCTGTGTATCACCCGACGCCAGCAAGGCCTGCATCGCCTGCGGTCGCAGGGTCAGTACGACCGATGAGGTTTGCGGATCATGCAGCGGCAGCAACGCCAGGGTCTGATCGACACCGAACCACTCCCACGCCACTTGCTCGTGCGGCACTTCGTGCTGCATGCGCACTACCAGCATGGTCTTGCCAAAATCATGCATGTCGGCGGCAATACCCATGCTGCGCCGGCTCTTGGAAAAGCGGCTGTCCGCCGCAACCACCAGTTGCGTGCGCAGAATATCGCCCGTACTGAGCTCAACCTCGGCGCCATCACTGGCAGTACGCACCGCGCTCACCTGCGCACCGGTAATGCGCTCGACCTCGGGCAATTCCATCACCCCGGCATAAGCGGCGCGGCGGATCGCATGATTGGACAGCATCCAGCCCAGCTGAGATTTTCCTGCCTCGTCGTGGCGAAATATCAAGCCGTCGCGGTCGTCACCATCAAGCACCATGGCATCGCGCAAGGTGCCGATTTCGTCCTCGCGCAATCGTGCCCACAGGCCCAGCTCACGCATCAAGCGTTGCGAGTGGTGAGTGATCGCGATTTCGCGCCCGTCGTCCACCGGAGCCATCAACGAAGCCTCCGGCTGCCGCTCGACCAGAGCAATGCGCAAGCCGGTGCCTGCCATCGAACGAGCAAAACACAGCCCGACGGGTCCGGCGCCAATGATCACGATATCGAAGGACATGCAGAGTGCGCTCTGGAGTTGAGTTGCCTGCAAGCTACCGGACGCCGCGTCTGGCCGCGTTGATCCTGGTCAGAAAACGGCCAATGGATGCCCAGCTCAGCCGCCGCAACCACCGCAACAAATGCTCGGCAACTGCACCACCTGCTCAGGGGTCACTACCCAGCCAGTCTGGCCCAGCGCCACGATCAAGTCCGCTATCGTCGCGGAGGAAGATATTCGTAGCACCAAGCCACTCATGTCGAGATCGGCTACCGCGGTCGGGTCAATATCGAACAGCGCGTTCTCGATCACCTTGGGCTCGGAAGCTGCCTCGGTAACGACAATATGGAATTCCATCAGCTTGTCTCGATTCATGAACGCCGATACGGCGTCGCCAGACTTCATGTTCCACGATCAGGGCCACGGGCGCCCTGATCTTGGTCAAGTGTGTCTGAAAGTAGCGACCGCACGTCAACTCGCAGGTCCAACGACACGCAGGACTCGAACCGAGTTTTTTCACCTGCGCCGACATGTCGTCAGGGCGCCCCATCCGGTAGATACATTGGGTGTGCTGCAGTTGACCGGTGCGGTGGGTTGGAGTCACGGCGAGCCGTGGCAGGTCGTCTGCGGAAGGGCCGTATTGCATGGGTGTGGTAGCCACTCGCATGCGTGAAGCCGGCATCGTCGCCGTATCCGCTGATCACGGTGACAGCTTCCAGAAACGAGCCAATGCCCCCGCTGAAGCGAGTGTTGGCGCAACAACTCAGCTCAAGCAAAAAGTTGCATCGCAGGCGCCAGCCAGAGGTGCCAGCACCAGCGGAAACGGCGAGGCGCACGGGGATTTCCCTCCACGGTGCTTCCTGTCACAGTAACTTGCATCCATGTCACTGGAAGTGGGTCACCCTCAACACTCGGCGATCACCACCCTGATCCATCAGCAACTTTTGCACGCGATCCTGCCATGCCTGCGAAAACTCCCTTTTTGCATCTCGGAGGCGGCTGGATCCATCGCCGTCTACAGCAGATCACGCAAATGAAACGGTGCCGGAATGGAACTCAAATCGAGTTCCACCGAAACTGCCTCGTCGTTGTCCCGACGGCGGAAACCGATCGCACTTGTAGCGGACGCGTTTGAAAATCTCAGCAGCGGCTGTCGTGCAAAACGCCCGCCGACTCCGTAAAAACCGTATCGCAGCGGCGCCAGTCACCAGCGTCAGCAGCTGCGCGATGACACCATGGACGCCCTCCGTCTCCGCCGCTGGCATGCGTACATCGATGTCTCCACGCACTGCCGGACCGTCGGGAAACAACGCCAGCATGGCTGCACTTGCCACCAAGTAGGCTCCGGCCAACGTGGACAGAAATGTCCTGAAAGCCAAACAGCATCGAGATAGCTGTATTCCAGCAGCCCACCTTCGGGTACCCCCAGAAATTCAGCCAAGCGATCGCCCATCCTGATCCGTGGCGCTTACTCGTAAAAGGCTGGCGGCAAGCCGCTATTCTACGGGCAAACCGACGATCCCGAAGTCGATCACGACGGCTTCGGCACTGCGCTCACGATAGGTCACGGTCAGGTTTTCGCCGAGACGCTCGCGCAGTTGCGCGATCAACGGAAGTGGATCGTGGTCATTCATAAACCGCATGGTCTCGCCCGAACGAAGTACGCCCATGGCACCGAAGATGGCCGAATGACGGAAACGTCGCGCCACACCGCGCGCGTCAAAAATATGCGTGTTGGAATCGAAGGCCGATTGCGCATGCATCTGGATAACTCCCGACAGTGATGAACAAACCAAACATACGCCGTCATCCACGCAGCGCCACTGATCCAGATCAGGCACACACCACGATTACCGCCGAAAATTCGCCGATGATTTCGAGCGCGTTCAGACTCAGGGATGTGCGCCGCGCCGCCGCGTCCTTCGACCGGCTAGCTACCAGCTTCCTCCTGCGCATCGCACTCGCAACAATCGTTGCATACCGGATTTGATCGAGTCTGGATGCTGGCAGAAGCTGCCTGCAGTCACTCGCTGCAGCCTTGGTGAATACCAGTTTTGGTCAGCGGCGGCGCTGGCCGGCTCCGTGGCGCATCGAACGTGGTGTCCTTCGGCCGATTAAAAAAAACGCGTTGCAGCAACCGAGCCACCACCAGCTCACCGACTAAAAAGGCGCGACGGCTGGGTACGGCATTTCCCGGGAATGAGGAAGGTTTGTGTCGATGCCGGGCATCGAATCTTGCAGCACATTTGCCCACTCCTGCATCGTGGCCTCGCGTTCGTCCCTGCATTCAACGTGGTTGTAACTGGAATGCACCCACGGCGTCGGCGTCGGCCGAGGGCGCACATTGGGTCGACGAGTACCGCGAACGAAGGATTCATGAGGCCCATCCGCAGACGGGACTCCGCACTGCGCATCATCGCCCCGGACCGCTTCGTCACCGATTTAAGCGAGGTGAACGGCAAACTCCGGTAACGCACACGGGAATGCGACGAAAGCGAATGGCGACGCGCCCATCGGGCCACGAGCGACGTGCTGGAGAGCATCGGGATGCCGCCACGTATGGATGCATCCGAACATGATTCCGATGGTGGAGATCATTTTCTTCGGTAGCGAAACCAGTGGCAGGCCGAGGAAAGTGCACAGCCCCTACCGCGTCAATTCGGAGGCAGCAGCTGAAATCAGTGCGAAGTCAGCTCTGAAGCCGTGCAGGGTCCAGCATAGTTGCAGTGAGACCGGCGTCGGCGAGATGAGCGGGCAGCGGCCGTCCCAGAGCCAGATTGGCGCACGCTTCGCCCATCGCGGCACTGGTCTGGATACCGTAGCCGCCCTGCGCGGCCACCCAGAAGAAGTGCGGGTTGTCGGACGCGAAGCCACCCACCAGATCACCATCGCTGACAAACGAGCGCAACCCGGCCCAGCTTCGACGTGGGCGGGCAATGCTCAGCGTGGTCGCCTCCTCGATGCGGTGGATGCCGAGTGCAATATCGTAGTCCTCGGGCTGCACGTCGTGCGGCGCAACCGGGTCTGCGTTGGCGCTGGAACCGAGCAGCAGCCCGGCGTCGGGCTTGAAGTAGAAGCTTTCGTCGAAAGCGGTGATGAACGGCCAGTGCGCCGTGGCGATATCTTCCGGCGGATCGAAGACGAAGGCCGAGCGCCGTTTCGGCGTGATGCCGATCGGCGCAACGCCTGCCATCGCCGCCACCTGATCGACCCACGCCCCGGCCGCGTTGAGCAACAGCGGTGCGCGAAATACCTGCTCGCCCGCGCTTACCCGCCAGCCCGCGGCGTCGTGGTTGATGGCCTGGATATCCACGCTGCATTGCAACTGGCCACCTCGCGCGCGCACGCCACGCAGGAAACCCTGATGCAACTCGTTGACGTCGATGTCGGCTGCGCCGGGTTCATGCAGGCCGATCTGTGCGAACGCGGGACGCAGTACCGGCACTGCTGCTTGCAAGCGCGCCGCGTCATGCAAGGCGACATCGCGGCTGAACGGCACGATCGCTTCGTACAGGGCCTGCAAGTCATCCGTCTGCGCCGCCGTGCCGATAATGGTGGCACCGCGCGGAGTGAGGATCGGCTGCGCGGCAAAGCCCTGCGGCGGCTTGGACAAGAACGCGCGTGCGGCTCGGGTCAGCGCGCGCACCTGCGGTGAGCCGTAGGTTTCGCTGAACAATGCTGCAGAACGTCCGGTCGAATGCATGCCTGCATACGCCTCGCGCTCCAGCACCAGCACGCGCGCGTATGGCGCCAGGAAATACGCCACGGAGGCGCCGGCCATGCCGGCGCCAATCACGATGACATCGCTATCGATGATGCTCATGGGTCAAGGATCTCAGATGAATTGTGGTTTGCGAAAAACATCTCACGCTTGTGATTTTTATAGGAGCGCATTCATGCGCGATGCTCTTCGCTGTGGCATCAGAGCAGAAGCGTCGCGCACAAGTGCGCTCCTACAGGGGCCCGCGCAGGCGTCACGGCGTATTTATGCCGCATCATTCCTCGACTGCCGCGCCACCACGCTGGTGGCGGTGAGGTCGGCGCTTACATTGCCCATCGTCGCCACCGCATCGGGAATCGTGTCGACCGCCAGCATCAAGCCCAGCGGACTCAGAGGAAGACCCATCGCCTGCGCCACCGGAAGGTTGGTGGCGATGAAGGTGACCTGGCCGGGTAGACCAACCGAACCCAGGCTCACTACCACCGCCAGCAAGGCGCCGACCAGCAACTGGGCCGTCGGCAAGTCGATACCGTAGGCCCACGCGATGAACGCAGCGGAGGTCATGTACTGCACCGGGCTGGTGAGGCGGAACAGCGTCACCGCCATCGGCAATACCAACGCGGTCACCTGCCGCGGATAGCCAAGCTTGCGGTCGGCGCTTTCCAGCATCGCCGGCAACGAGGCCAGCGACGACTGGGTGCTGATCGCCACCACCTGCGCCGGCACCAGCGCGGCAGCGAAGCGGCGAATTTTTTCGCCACCGAACAGCACCGCCACCGGCAACATCATTACCGTCACCGCCAGATACAGCAGACATTCCACCAGCACGTAGACGCCGAGCGCGCTGAGCATGCTCAGGCCGGCGCGTGCACATACCGAGAGAATCAGCGCGAACACGCCCAGCGGCGCGGCCCACAGCACCCAGCGCACGATCACGATCATCGCGTCGGCAATCGCCTGGAAGAACTCCACCAGCATCGTGCGCCGCGCCGGGGCGATCCGGGTCAACGCGAAACCGAGAAACAGCGCAAAGACCACCAGCGGCAGCATGGCGCTCTGCGCCGCGGCCATGATCGCGTTGCTGGGCACGATCGCGGTCAGTGCGTCGACCCAGCTCAATGGCGCGGCCTGCGCCGCGGCCGGCACCACGCCTTGATCCAGTGCCGCGGTGAGTGCCGGATTGTGCGGAAACAGCGAGAACACCGCCGGCGCGGCCAGCGCAGCAAAGATGGCACCGCCGGTGAGAATCACGATGAATGCCACGATGGCGCGTCGTGCAATCCGACCCGATGCCGCTGCGTCACTGGCAGTGTTTACCCCTACCACCACCAGCGCCAGCACAAGCGGCACCACCGTCATCTGCAAGGCGTTCAACCACAGCTTTCCGACCGGATGCGCGATGTCCGCCACCTGGAGCGCCACCGCCGGATTCCAGCCCGACAGCGTCAACCCGATCGCCGCACCCGCGGCCAGGCCAATCAGAACGCGACGGGTGGCACTCACCTGGCGTCATCCTTTGCGGCGATCAACGGTAGCTGCCATTGCTTGCGCAGGCGCTCGTACTCGGCCTTTGGCAACAACACGAAAACCGGCTGGTCCTTCGGTTTTAGCCAAGCCAGCAGCGCATGCATCGTGACTGGCGTCATCGCGGTGCAGCCAGCCGTCGGCGAACTCGGCGAATGCCACAGATGCCCGAAAATGCAGCTGCCCGCCTGCGGCACCGCGTCGGGATTACTCTCGATCACGAAACCCTGGCGATAGCCCTGATCACCGTGCAAATGGATATCGCGCCGCATCGGCTCGGTGGAGCCCTTCACTGCCGCTGCACCCACGACATCGGCATCGACGATCTGGTTGTAATGAGTGGCGCCACTGACGTCGACGCAATAGTCGGTGGCGCTGAGTGCGCGGTAAGGCATCGCCGTGTCAGCATGCGCTGCATAACCGAAGGTGTCACCGATGCGAAACACGCCCGCCGGGCTGCGATTGTCGCCCTCGCGTTTGACCGGCCCACCGTGCTGCGGTGCATTCAGGCCCAGGCCCCAGCCCGCGCCGGTCTTGCCGATGGTGACCGGCACGCTGAGTCCGGCCGCAACCCAGCCGTGAGTGCCACGGTTGTAGGTTCGCAGCGTGCCGTGGTTGGTGGTCCATCCACCGGTAGTGACCAGCACCAGCTGACGGGAGGCGTGCCACGGTAGGGCGGCGGTCGCCGCCGATGCATCACCGGCGGCGACCAGGGCGACAGCCATCACGATCGGGCGCCAGCGGGTCAAAAAAGAAAAGGACATGAAGGATCTCCTGCTTTGTCTTACGGTTCGAGGATCTGCTGGATCCGTTCCAGATTGCCCAGCACATGGGCGCGACGATCGTCGTGATCCTCGCAAAGCAGCAGCAGCCTATCGAGCAGGTGCTGCACCGCCGATTGATAGAGCAGCGACTGTAGCAACGGCTGCTCGTCGTGGGCGGACACCACCAGCGCCACGTCGGCCAATGTGCGCAGCGGATTGGCCGTATGCCGCGTCAACGTGATCACCTGACCGCGCTGTTCGCGGAACTGGCGCGCGATCTTGCACAGCGCCACGTGGTTGCCGAATTCAGAAACGACCATCAGTACATCCCCCGGCAGCGCCGACGCCACGTTGGAGGTCATCCGCACCATGTCAAAACTGTGCACGGTGAGAATGCCGAGCACGGCCAGGCGCAGCGAAAACGCGCGCACATGGATATCGTCATCGCCCATGCCCAGCAGGAACACCCTGCCGCGGCGACCGGCTTGGTCGATTGCGTCGGCCACGCTGCGCAGGGTCTCCGGCGCATTGATCACGCGCGTCTCTTCCTCCGCCGCGCACTTGCGTCGCCACAGGCTGCCAGCCAGCGCATCGATGGCCGCGGCCTGCACCAATGAAGGCGACGCACTCTCAAGCGGAGAACTCCGGGCAATGGCTTCACCGATCGAATACTTCAGATCGGGATAACCCTTGAAACCCAGCTTCTGGGTGAACTTGACCACGCTGGACTGGCTGATCCCCAGCGCATTGGCCAGCTGCTGCGAGGAGTAATCGCGCAGCAGCTGCGAGTTTTCCAGGATGAAGTCGGCAATGCGCCGCTCGACCGCGGACATCTGGTCACGTTCCGAACGGATTTTGACCAGCGGTGACATCAAGCGACGATCCTCTCCAGACCCCTGATCTCGCGAATGCCCAGGCCCGGCGCATCGGTTATCGAGATCTCCGATTCATTGAAGATTACCCCACCGTCGACCGGGTTGAACTGGGCCAGCGACGGGCCATCGAGGTCGATCTTGGTGATCACATTCGACTTGGCCACTGCCACGTGCACGGCGGCAGCGACGCTGATGCTGGTCTCCAGCATGCAACCGATCATGCAGTCCACACCGTACATGGCCGCGATGTCGGCGATGCGGATCGCATTGGAGATACCACCGGTCTTCATCAGCTTGATATTGATGATGTCGGCCGCGCGCATGCGGATAAGTTCGATCACCTCCATCGGGCCGAACACGCTTTCGTCGGCCATCACCGGCGTATGCACGCGCTCGGTGACGTAGCGCATACCGGCCAGGTCGCGGGCCTTTACCGGCTGCTCGATCAACTCCAGCTTGACCCCGGCATCCTCCAGCGTCTGCAGCGCATAGACCGCCTGTTTGGCCGTCCATCCCTGGTTGGCGTCCAGTCGCAGCAAGGCCCGGTTCTCCACCGCAGCATAGATCGCACGAACACGCTCAATGTCGACGCCGATGTCCTTGCCGACCTTGATCTTCAGCGACTCGAACCCGCGCTCGACCGCGCTGACCGAGTCGGCCACCATCTTGTCGATGTAATCCACGCTGATCGTGATGTCGGTGGTGATGACCGGGTCGCCACCGCCGAGCAGCTTGTATAGCGGAGCGTCATAAAGCTGGCCCCACAGATCGTAGATCGCGATCTCCACCGCCGCCTTGGCACTGGTATTCCTCTCCATCGCGTTCTGGATCAGCTGGGTCAGGTGATTGAGATCGGCAACGTCCTGACCGATCAGCCGCGGCGAGATGTAGTGTCGAATCGCATCGATGATCGAACCGTGGGTGTCGCCGGTGATCACGGCGGTGGCCGGCGCTTCACCGTAGCCGGTGTGGCCGGTGTCGGTGTGTACCATCACCACGATGTCCTCGATCGTCTCCACCGTCCGCAACGCCGTCTTGAACGGCGTCTTTAACGGTACCCGCAGCATGCCGAACTGGATGTCAGTGATTTTCATGGCAAAGCCTTCATGGAATCCGTGTCCCTGGTTCTTTTTGTAGGTGCGCGCAAAGCCTCAATGCCGGATGCGCACGATGCTGGTCATGCGATCGACAAAGGTCTGGTGGTCGTTAAACAGCATCGGCAGCAGCGGGGTCACCGCCACCGAGTTGAGCTTGACGCGGCGTATGCTGCCGTCCGGCAGGCGGTACGACATGCCGGCGACATCGTTGATCACGTAAGGCTGGCCATCGCGCTGGCCCAGCACCATCATCACGTGACCGGGGATGTAGACCAGGTCACCGACCTGCAACTCGCGCGCTGCCTTGATGCGCTCCGCACGGCTGTCTGCATCGGTAAACGTGCGATGCGACAACGCCGGGCTGATCGCCTGCCGGCTGGTATTGCGCGGCATCTGTACACCCATGCTGCGATACACGTCCGAAGCAAACCCGCTGCAGTCTCGCGCATCGTAGCCGTGGCCCCAGCCGTAGCGCTCACCGAGAAACTTGAACGCCTGACGAATGATATTGGCCGGAGTCAGCGGCGGGTAGTCGGAAGCCGTATCAGTGTTTTTCTGCAGCAGCGCCGGCGCAAATGCCAGCATGCCTTGAGCATTGCGGATAGGCAGCTCGATCGTGTACGCGGCGTAGGGCGACTGACCATTCACCGGTTGGTCCGGCGGGAGACCCTTCTGTAACGGCACCCGCGTGCTCATGTCCAGCTGAAGCTGCGATACCGCCGGCACCTCGCGCGTGAACACGGTGCGCACGGTGGCTCCGGTCACCACCCGGTACGGCATGCGATCGGCGTAGCCAAAAACCTGCGCCGCGCTTCCCTCGGCCACATTTTCCTTGCGCGTCCAGGCGGCGTAGCGCGGGCTGACCACGAACAGCCACTGGCCGTCCTTGCTGGCGTGCACGATGGCGACCGGCGTACCGGGAAACTCCGCCGTCTCCTGGAAGCGATCGATATCGGTATCACCCTTTGAACTGAACACGCGCAAATCGGTGGGGAAGGTGCGGAACGAGGCGCGCTGCACCACTAGCCCGTAGCGCGTGGACTGGCTGGCGGGAATGCTCGACAAGGCGAGGTTGGCCACCGCCGCGTCCAGCGTGGCGGACGACACCGGCCTGCTTTTCACGTCGTACATCGCACGCGTAGGTCGTTTCGACAGATCGGTGATCCAGTCCGCCACTTGCTTGCGTGACAGCGTCTTCGGCAGCGCGTGCAAGTCATGCATCGAGGCGTCGAGCTGCAGAAGTTTCGCGTTCTCGGTGTCGATCGCAGCCCGATCAAGAATCACGCGGTCGGGCTGTGCCTGCAGGCCGATCCAGTAAGCAGGCGTGAGTTGTTCGTCGCCCACGCCCATCACGCCCGAAGGCGGAATCGCGCTGGTGGAGATGGTTTCGCGCGCCTGCAACGGCGCGGCCATCAGGGCCAGCGCCAGTGCGCTCATGACCAGGGTAGGAAATCGCATGATCAAACTCCTGCAGAAAAACATCACGGGCCAGCCAGCATCGTCAGAATCGACGCCACCAGCAGGCCAAAACCGGTGCCGAGGATGTAGCCAAGCAAACCGAGAAGAATACCGACCGGTACCAGCGCCGCCGAATAGCTGGCGGCCAGAATCGGCGTCGCGGCCACGCCGCCGA
Organism: Rhodanobacter sp.; assembly: GCA_040006415.1. Classification (GTDB taxonomy): domain Bacteria; phylum Pseudomonadota; class Gammaproteobacteria; order Xanthomonadales; family Rhodanobacteraceae; genus Rhodanobacter. The sequence continues at coordinate 714 of JBDTXA010000040.1, read as the reverse complement.
TATGCGCCAGAGAAGAAATACCGCACAGATACAGATCGAACCGGAACAGCTTGGCCGCCAGCACCAGCAACACGGCGTGGATCGCGATGATGGTGACGCCGCACAGCAGATACAGCGGCGCTGCGCCAATCCCGTCAAAATTGCTCTGTGACGCCAGCACCGCCACCACGAAGATCAGCATCGCGCCGGAAATGGCGCTGGCGCCGGGAAAACGGGCCAGCGGCGTATGCGCCACGATCAGTCCCGCGGCGGTGGCCAGAAGAATCGTCCAGGTGGTGGCGCTGAGCATGCTCGGTGTCGGCAGATAACCAGCGAGCCAGCCGGCCAGAGCGGCGGCAAGCAGAGCCATGCCAAGCCACAGCAGCACGCTGTCGGGTGTGATCGGGGCTGTCGTTTTCGCCGGCGCCAGCGGCAGGTCGCCAGTGGACTTCGCCTTGGTCCAGCGATTGAACGCCGGCGCCAGACGCGCCACCGAGAACAGCACCACCACCCACATCGAATAGCACACCGCGTCGGTCAGCAACGACATCGCCAGATGCGCGTCCGACATGCCGATGGCCTGCTTTACCGCCACCATGTTCGCGGTACCGCCCACCCAGCTGCCACTCAGCGCGGCGATCGGGTGCCACGCATCGCCCGGCAGCCAGTGTCGATAAATCAGGAAGGTGGCAATGAACGCCACGAACAGGCTGACCGAGGTGCAGGCGAACACGC
>JBDTXA010000039.1:0-21750 GCA_040006415.1 Rhodanobacter sp. | reverse complement strand
ACTCGGGCCTGCCTGGCGCGAAGTGGCTGGACGTGCGGACTATCCGCCCGCGTTGTTGACCTTGCTGGGCCAGGGCATGGCGGCCAGCGCATTGCTGACAGGCAACATCAAGCTCGACGGGGCGCTGTCCATTGAGCTCAAGAGCCCTGGTGCCCTGCGCCTGCTGTTTGCCGAATGTAACGACGAGGGGCGCTTGCGCGGACTGGCCCGCTGGAACGAGCCGTTGCCGGAATCGCTGGCGCTCGACGCGCTGCCTGAAGCGATCATGGCCATCACCATCGGCAACGTCGAGCGTGGTCAGCGCTATCAGGGGCTCGTCGAGCTGCAACATGCCAATCTTGCCGAATCGCTCGAGAATTACTTCGTGCAGTCCGAGCAACTGCCGGCGCGAATTTTGCTGGTCGCCAATGAAGAGCGGGCCGTGGGCCTGATGCTGCAGAAGATGCCGGAGGAGGGCGGCCACGCCGCCGCAAAAGACGAGGATGCCTGGAATCGCATCGTCCACCTTACCGGCACGCTCGGTGACGAGGAATTGCTGGGCACGTCGCCGGAACAGCTGCTGTACCGGATCTATCACGAGGAATCGGTGCGTCTGTTCGAGCCGCGTCAGCTCGCGTTTGGCTGCAGTTGCAGCCGTGACCGCGTCAGCGCGATGTTGCGGTCGCTTGGCCGTGATGAGGTAGAAGCTGCGTTGCAGGCCCGCGACGACGAAATCGAGGTAATCTGCGAGTTCTGCGCGCAGCGGTATCACTTCGACCGGATCGACGCCGAACACTTGCTCAGCGAAGGTGCCGCGCCGGGTCCGTCGGACACGGCGCAATGAAGTGAGAGTCGAGTAGCAGGTGCACTTCTGTGCGCGATTGGCCGGAAGAGCTCGTGCACCGAGCGCGCACCGGCACCGATCGTTGCGCCGTTCGATCAGACCAGCAGGGGCTTTTCTTCACTGAGCCAGATGGCCGCAGGCTGTGGCTTGTCAAACAGGAAGCCCTGACCAAAGCGGCAGCCGACTCGGCGCAGGGCCTGCCGCTGCGACTCTTCCTCGATGCCTTCGGCGATCACTTTCATTTTCAGTGAATCGGCCAGCACCTGGATGGCGCGGACCAGCGCAAGTCCCTGTGTCTCCTCTTCGTCGAGTGGCAGCTCGGTAATGAAGGAGCGATCGATTTTCAGCGTCTCAAAGGGATATTGGTGCAGGTAACTGAGCGAGGAGTAGCCCGTACCGAAATCATCGAGCGCAATGCCTACGCCATGATTTCGCAGGTTTTGCAGCATGCGTTTGACCTGGGTGGGGTTCTCCAGCAGCGTATGTTCGGTCACCTCGATCCGGATGCAACTTGTCGGCACGGCATATTGCTCAAACAAGGCGAGCAGGCGCTGATCCAGATCCACCGAACGGAAGTGACGCCCGGACACATTGATGCTGATAAAGCCCTCGGTACCGATCAGGCGCACCGCCTGCGTGCAGACCTGCTCAAAGATCTGCCAGTCGATGGACTCGGCGCATCCGCATTCCTCGGCGATCAACAGGAAGTCATCAGGAGACAGCAGCCCGCGTTCCGGATGATGCCAGCGCAGCAAGGCCTCGTAACCGACGACCTGGCCATCGGCGAGCTCGACGATCGGCTGATAGAACGGTTCGAACTCGTTACGGCTGAGCGCGTAACGCAAGTCGCTTTCCATATCGAGCAAGGACAGCGCTTCTCGCCGCAGGCGGTCGTCAAACATCGCCGCTCGATGGCGCCCGCCGTCCTTGGCGTTGTACATCGCGGCATCCGCATCGCGCAGCAGTTCCTCCGGCTGGAGATAGTGCGCTCCTGCCAACGCGATACCAATGGATGCCGAAGTAAAAATTTCCTTGGTGCCCAGGCGGAACGGTCTCTGCAGTTCGTGGATGATGCGTTCGGCGATCGACGATGCCTTGAGCGTGTCTGCGATCCCCTCCAGTAGCACCGCAAATTCGTCGCCGCCGAGGCGCGCCACCACGTCGCGGGTCTTCAGGCAGGCGCGGATGCGGCCACCGACCTGGAACAGCAAGTCGTCGCCAACCAGATGTCCGACCGAATCGTTGATCACCTTGAAGCGGTCAAGGTCGATAAACAGCACGGCGAATTGTTCGTTCGGATCGGCGCCGTAACGCTGCATGGCCTGATCCAGCCGCTGCAGAAGCAAGGTTCGATTTGGCAGCCCGGTCAGTGAATCGTGCAGCGTTTCATATTTCAGGCGCCGCTCGACGCGTTCGCGTTCGGCGATCTGTTCACGCAGGTCGCGATTGGCCAGCGCCAGGGCGCGTGTGCGCTCGGTGACGCGTCGTTCCATGCCCGCATACGCTTGTCTGAGAGATGACGCCGCCTGCTTGCGCTGCAGTGCGTTGGCGATGTGGTAGCTGACAAAGGTCAGGAGCTCCTGGTCGCGGGCCGTGTAGGTGTGTTCAGCCGAGTAGCTTTGCAATGCCAGCACGCCGATGGCCTTCCCATCCCGGATCAGGGGAACGCCCAGCCAGCATACGGAGCGAGAACCAAAATGGTCTATTTCGCCGATGGCGATCAGGCGGTCGATCTCCTGCATGTCCGCCAGCAACGGTTTGGCATGACGCAGCACGTATTCGGTGACGCCGCGACCATGCGCACGAGCCGGCCTCGCACTGTCCACCTCATCGGCAGAGTAAGGAAAGGTCAGGGAACCGTTTTCCTCATTGATCAGCGCGATGTAGAAATTGCGGGCATAAAGCAGGCCACTGATGACCCTGTGCGTGGCCGTATAGAACGATTCCAGACTTTCGGAGGTGTTGGCCAGTTCGGCGATCCGGAACAGCGCGGCTTGCAGACGTTCACCACGCTGTCGCTGCAGCACCTGCTGGCGCAGTACGCGATTGGCTTCGCGCAAGGCGGCGGTGCGATCGGTCACGCGGCGACCCAGCTCGATATGGGCCTCGCGCCGCTCAAGCGCCGTCTGCACATGCTGCGCGACGTAACTGAGCAGTTCGAGATCCTGTCGGGAATAGTGGGTGTCGGTGCGATAACTCTGCATCACGATGCCGCCGACTACGTGTCCATTGCGCAACAGCGGCACGCCCAGCCAATGTTCGCAAGAGGGGCCGAGCGGAACAAAATTGTCGCCGAACTGCCGCTTCAATTCCTCGATCGAACCCATCAACGGTTGACCTTGCCGCAGCAGGTTCCAGGTTGGGCTGTGCAGAATTTCCTGCAGCGGCACGGTCTGGTCCGGCGGCGGTGGGTCCGTGTCAAAGATGTCGACATAGTATGGAAATCGAACCGACTCGGTGGCGCGGTCGTAAAGCACGATATAGAAATTTTCCGCGTACATCAGGCTGCTGACGGTGGCGTGCAGCGAACGCATCATCTCGGGCATGTCGTGCTCTGCACCGGCTTGATCGGCGATGGCATAGAGCGCCCGCTGTAACCTTTCGGCCAGGGCCAACCGGGAAATGGCCTCGTACAACCGGCTGGTATCGCCAAGTTGGCGCAAACGCGCAGTGGCGAGCCGTCCCAGCCAGGCCAGCGTTGCGCGCAAGGATTCGGACAAGGACCGGTCGGCCGATTCGAGATTAAGAATGCGCTGCCCGATCGGATCTTCCGCGAGATCGAGCTGCCCGAGCGCCTCCGATGGCTCTTCGGCGTGGCGCCATCGAAGGCGCCCGTCGATGCCGAAATTGGCCAGCATCAGCTCGCAGATTTCCATCACACTGGCAGGATCGGTCGCTTCAAAGAGTTGTTCAACTGCCCCGAACAGGGCCGCAGGGTCCCGAGCCACTACGGGCGGCTGGCCTGGGCGAATCGTCTGTTTGGCGCTCATTCGATTCTTGGGAATTCCATGACGAGCCGACATGATTGACGTCGAACGGGCTTGAAGGTGTAATTTATCCCGGACCAAGCCTGAAGCCGCAGGAAGTGTTGTACATTCATACCGTTTAAAGCTTGACACAAACGCTAGCGAATCTGTGATTGGGTAGGGGTTTTCGGGGTGTTAGAAAAACGTAAAACGGGATATACTTGAACCCGAGTATCGTCTATTGAACGAGTGCCTGGTTAAAGCTCATGCGTCGCCTTTCCCTACTGTTTTTGATTTTGCTCATGCCGCTTTCTGCGGCAGGGCAGGCGGTGAGTGGTGATAGTGCATTGGCCCAGCGCTTGCTGACTCGCCAACCGGTCCAGATGACCGAAGTCCAGCCCGGTGTCATGGTGCCGCTGTGGCGTGGTTCCGATGGTCGATTGCTGATGCTTGAAGCCGATCGCAGCACCGGTGCCGAGGCGTTGCGGCAGAATGCCCCACTTTCCCTGCGTGTGGTCGATGCGGCCAGTGTGGTGACTACCGGTCTGCAATACGGTTTGGGTCCGAGGCTGCAGGCGCATGCTGAAATCAGCGAACATTCGTGGGCCAATCAGCGGACGAGTGTCCTCGGCAGCGAGGTTGGTGCGACCTACGATGCTGGCCGCTACAGCGTGGGCCTGAGCCTGGGCACCAACTCCACACCGAACAACAATACTGTTCTGCCGCGAGTGCTGCCGGACGCCACACCGGGCGTGGATGGGCTGTCCAGCTTTGACAGCAGTGCACAGATCAACGCCCGTGGTCGACTGGCTTTGGGCAGCAAGAGTGGCCTCGATCTTGGCGCCAGCGTTGGTCGCATTTACCTGTTGCCGGGCAATCTTCTCGGTGTCAATACACTGGATCAGAAGGCCTTGAGTTTTGGTGTGGATCACGGCCCCATCAGCGGGATACTGACCGGACGCACCATGGCGCCGCAGGCCGGCATTCCTGGCAGCCTCAATGCAGATCGGCGTTGGAACAGCGTCGATCTGGGCGTGACCTGGCGCTTGCCATGGAGCGGGTCACTGAGTGTCGGTGCGCAGAACCTCTGGTCTTCCGGTACGCCTGCCAACACACCGGTGGGTCCGGAGCCGGATCAGTCGCGTACGCCTTACGTCCAATACCATCAGGATCTCTAACGCGCGATCTTGATGAAGGCCGCGGGTCTTGATCAAGGCCTTCGGTAAAGACCAGAAAAACGCCGCCGCATCAGCGACGGCGTTTTTGTTTGCGCATTGCCTGCGCCGATACGGTTTCGGTCAGTTCTGTCGACGAACCCGCAAATCACCGCTGAACGTCTCGATGTTGATCTTTCCCTGTCCGTCGCCAAGTTGCGTCTGCAGCGAGCTGCCGGGGCCGTGTCCGGATTCCTTCGGGGTGCCAAAATCGCTGTGCAGGTCACCGCTGAAGCTGCTTGCGTGCAGATTGGCAGAGGTTGACGCGGGCAATTGCAGTTGAACGTTGCCGCTCATGCTGTCGATGTCGAGATTACCGTGGGCAGTGACGCCGCCGTTCAATTGCACGTCGCCCGACACGGTACTCAGGGTGAGCTTGCGCCATGGCCCGCCGGAAACGCGGATGCGCCCGGAAATCGTCTGGAGTTCGGCATCGCCGCCCAGCGACGGCGCCAGGATATCGCCGCTGACGGTCTGCAGCTCCGCCTTTTCGGCATGCCCTGCCAGCTCAATGCCGCCGCTGACATTGTCCACGGTAAGCGAAGGCGTTCTTGCGTTGATGCGTACCTTGGCGCTGACCGCGTTGACGTCGATCTTGCCGCCATCCATACCGTCGATCACCAGCGGTGCACTGATCACGTCCACGGCCAGCGAGGCAGCCCTGGGTACATGCAGCACCAGGGTGGTGGGCGCCATGCGACTGTCGCCCCCCCAATTGAACAGGCCGGAGCCACCCAGCGGTTCGACTTTGACCTCCAGGTCATCTTTGCTGCCGGTGATGGCCAGTGGCTTGGTGCCATCGCCGAGACGTCCACCGACCTGCAACTCGTTACGATCCCAGGCAATGATGTTTACCGTCCCGGCGATGTTCCTGATGCTGATGTGGGTGGTTGCCGTGGCATCGTGACGTAACTGGATCGGTGTATCGGCCAGAGCCTGGCCAATACAGAAACACAGCAACAAGGGGAGGTGGCGTGCAATTTTCATGAGGAATCCCTGGTATCAGCCAGCCTGGTTGGCCAGTTGGCGCAAGTGTGTCTGTTGGGTTTCGGTGCGGTCGAGAAGGCGCTGCAATGCAGGAGAGTCAGGGGCCTGTTCCATCGCCAGTTTCAGTTCCATCTGCGCCGCATTCAGTTCGATCGCAGCACCGACCAGGCGAGGATCACTGGGCTTCCAGCTGGTCGTTGCCGGGGCGACTGTGGTGGTCGGATCCGCGATGGGAGCGCGGATGACGCGCCATGTGCTGTTTCCCGCAAGCAGCAGTGAGGCGGCAATCGCTGTGCCAATCAGCCAGCGCGCGCGGCGTCGTCGCCGTGGATGTGCCGGTGCGTCCTTCGATGACTCGTGGACGTGCTCTGCGCCAGTCAGTGCAGCGTCGATCGAGGGCCACAGGTCGCGTTGCGGCATTTGTGGCTGGCGTAGTTCGCGCAGTTGGCGGCGCCATTCGAATTCGTTCATGCGTTGTCTCCCAAAACCTTGCGTAGCAATCCGCGTGCACGATGCAGTTGTGCCTTGGAGGTGCCGGCGGCCATGCCCAGCTCGGTGCCGATGTCTTCATGCGTCCAGCCTTCAATGTCATGCAGCACGAACACCGCCCGCGCTCGGGGTGGCAGCATCGCGATCGCACGCTCCAGTTCCTCCCGCTCCGCGGCGCAGAACGGCGTCTCACCGGTGTCCGGCAGATGATCGTCGTCCAGCATGCTGACCGGGTCGGAGCCTCTCGCCCGGATATCCATCAACGCCACGTTGATCGCGAGACGATACAGCCATGTGCTGAATGCGCTTTCGTGGCGAAATCCCGGCAACTTCTGCCAGGCCCGGATGAACGCGTCCTGGGTGAGGTCCTCGGCTCGCGCATGGTCATATCCGGCGAGCCGATAGACCGCACCATGAATGCGTGCCGAATGTGCCTGATACAACCGCTGAAACGCTTGTCGATCACCCGCAGCCGCGGCGTGCACGTCATCAGTGTCGGTGGCTTCTTTCGAGGCGGGCGACATGGAACGTCCAATGGCAGGGCAGGCAGCGATCATCTTGCCAGCTTGGATGCATCAAGGTGCGAAAGGGTTTGAACGCGCGCGGCACAGCAGTTGGCGCGCAGCGACATGGAAGCGCGCCCGTGATGCGGATCTCAGGACGCCTTCGCCCGGCGGCGTGGCTGGTCGTTGGCTTCATGCAGCGCCGCCGTCACGCGTTGCTGCTCCCGACGCAGCGGTTCAGGCAGGCGGGGAACGAACGTCGCCAGATAGTCACCAATGTGGGCGATTTCCGTCTGCCAGCCCTCGCTGTCGATCCTGAGGAGCTCGTCAAGATTCCCTGGGGCGAGATCAAGTCCCTCAAGTCTCAGCTCGCCTTCGTCTGGAAGAATGCCGATGGGTGTCTCAACGCCAGATACCCGGTTTTCTACGCGATTGATCATCCATTCCAGCACGCGCAGATTTTCACCAAATCCGGGCCACAGGAACTTGCCATCCAGTCCTTTGCGAAACCAGTTGACGTGGAAAACTTTCGGCAGCTTCGCACCCGGTTGATCGAACGACAGCCAATGGGCGAAATAGTCGCCATAGTGATAGCCGCAGAAGGGCTTCATTGCCATTGAGTCGCGCCGTAGCACACCGACGGCACCTGTCGCGGCGGCCGTGGTCTCCGACCCCATCGCGGCACCCATCAGGACGCCATGGCTCCAGTCGCGCGCCTCCATCACCAAAGGCAGCAGGGTCGGTCGGCGGCCACCGAAAACGATGGCACTGATCGGCACGCCTTGAGGGGCCTCGGCCATCTCCGACCACGTTGGACACTGCTTCGCACTCACGGTGAAACGCGAATTCGGGTGCGCGGCCGGGCCAAGGGTGGCGTCATAGGGACGCCCCTGCCAGTCGGTAGCCGGCGTGCCCGGCAGACCTTCCCACCAAGGCTGATTGTCAGCGGTTACCGCGACATTGGTGAAGATGGTGTCGTGCGCTACGCTCTTGAGTGCGTTGGGGTTGGTCGACTCGCTGGTGCCCGGCGCCACGCCGAAGAAGCCGGCTTCCGGGTTGATCGCGTAGAGGCGACCGTCGTGACCGGGACGCATCCAGCAGATGTCGTCCCCCACCGTCCACACCTTCCAGCCATCCTGACGGTAGCCTTCCGGCGGAATCAGCATGGCCAGATTTGTCTTGCCGCAGGCTGAGGGAAACGCAGCGGCGATGTAATGCGTTATGCCAGCGGGGTTGGTGATTCCGACAATCAGCATGTGCTCGGCCAGCCAGCCTTCACTACGCGCCTGGTGGCTGGCGATGCGCAACGCGTGGCACTTTTTGCCCAGCAAGGCGTTGCCACCGTAGCCCGAGCCGTACGACTTGATCGACAGTTCGTCGGGAAAATGCATGATGAAACGACGCTCCGGGTCCAGTTCACCGGTGGAGTGCAGGCCCTTGACGAAGCGCCCTTCCTGCTCGATCCGCGATTGTGCCGCCACGCCCATGCGCGTCATGATCTTCATGTTGGCAACCACGTATGGGCTGTCGGTGATCTCGACACCGCAACGAGCGAGCGGCGATTCAATCGGTCCCATGCAGTACGGCACGACGTACATAGTGCGCCCTTCCATGCAACCCTCGAACAGCGCGTCGATCTTGGCGTGAGCCTCCTCCGGCGCCATCCAGTGATTGTTGGGCCCGGCATCCTCTTGGTCGGGATGGCAGACGAACGTCAGGTGTTCGACCCGCGCCACATCCGTTGGACTGGAGCGGTGCAGATAGCAGCCCGGATGGGTCTGCTGATTCAGTTCGATCAAGGTTCCATCAGCAAGCATCTGCTGCACGAATGTCTGATATTCCCCATCCGAACCGTCGCACCAGTGGATATTCGCGGGACGCGTCAGCGCCGCCACTTCGTCAACCCACTGCGTCAGTGCCTTCAGCGTGCTTGCCATGTGTATCCCTCAAAGGTCTTTCGATAAAACTGAGCTGAAACGGTAGTTTGCGGTAACTGGTATTGCAAGGAGCCGCGCAACAAAAACGGCGCCCTGAGGCGCCGTCATGAAAAAAATCGAGCCTATCGTTCAGGCGGGAATCAAGGTTTCGATCATGTGCTCGACGTAGGCGTCGAACTCTTCGTGATTGATCCGCGGCAGCCCAAGTGTGAAGTTGAGCTGCAGGAAACCGACGTAGGCGGCATAGGTGAGTCGCGCGCGGTTCAACGCCTGCTGGGCGGGCAGGCCTGCCTCTCGATAGGCCGTGTTGAGAAATTCCATTCGCCGCTGTGACACTCTCGCCATCACCGGAACGACCTGCGGGTGATCAAGCGCCTTCAACAAGGCCGCATATACTCGGTGTGGCTGGAGTTCGTGGGCAACGCGACGAAAGAGCTCCGGCAGGCGTTTGCGGGGGTCGACGATCAGCTCGATCTGGCTGATGATTTCCCGTTCGCCGTACTCCTCCCAGCGCTCAAGCGCCGCATTGAGCAAGGCCTCGCGGGTGCGGAAATGCCAGTAGAAACTTCCTTTGGTGACGCCCAACTGGCGCGCCAGTGCCTCGACCGCCAGTGCGCCGACACCTTGTTCGGCAATCAGATGCAGGGCAGCCAGTTCCCAGTCTTCGGCGGACAGGCGGGTACGTTCGGGTTTGTTGCTTACATTCATCTGCGTATGGTAGCCACACCCCGTGTGTTTGTAATGTAATGCACCTATCTGGTTGATCCGTCGACGTATTGAGCGCACTGAGAGGGGTAGGAACCGGGATGGTTGACGGAGCTTGTCGAGGCAATCCATACTCTTCCGTATGGTTTATCGAAATGATCCTGTCGCGGCAAGCGAGCGCTTCCCCGTCGCCGACCTTTGTCTGGCGGTGGAAACGCGCAATCCCGGCGGCAGTCCTACCCTGGTTTTTGCGCACGGCTTCGGCCAGACCCGTGGTGCGTGGACCGCAGCGGCCGAGTCTCTGGCCAACTCCGGCTGCCGTTGCGTCACCTTCGATACCCGTGGTCATGGTGAAAGCGATCGGGTTTCCGATGGCAATTATCACATGGACCAATTTGCCGACGACCTGATGCGCGTGGCCGCGGCACAGCCGGAGCCGCCCATTCTGGTGGGTGCGTCGATGGGCGGCTTGCTCGGTATTGTGATCGCAGGCGAGGTGCGTCCTTCGCCATTTTGCGCTTTGGTGCTTGTCGATATCACGCCGCGGTGGGAAACGGCGGGCGTGGAGCGCATTCTCGCCTTCATGCAAGCGCACCCGGACGGCTTTGCCAGCTATGCCCACGCCGCCGAACAGATTGCGGCTTACCTTCCGCAGCGCAAGGAGCGCAAAAGCGAGGAGCGACTGCGTCCCTTGCTGCGAGAGGGCCCCGACGGGCGTTTGCGTTGGCACTGGGACCCGGCTCTGCTGGATGGCGTGGTGCATGAGAGTGAACGTTATCAACCACGCCTGCTCGCGGCAGCCGCGACGATCCAGGTGCCGGTGCTGCTGCTGTCTGGGGGACGCAGCGACGTCGTTTCCCGTGCGACCGTCGATGAATTCCTGCATGCAGTCCCGCACGCGCAGCACATTGAATTGGCGCAGGCCACCCACATGGTCGCTGGCGACGCGAATGATGTTTTCACGCTCGAACTCGAGCGTTTCGTTCTGAGTATGGATTCCCTATCAGCTGACCGGCGCAGCGCCGGTGCTGTTCAACCGTGATGAGGTGTTGAGATGTCCGTGATACTGACCTTGCTGGCGGCGCTGATTGCCTCTGGTGCCTGCGCCTACCACCGCACCAGCCTGCGAACGTGGGCGATCGCGACCGTCGCCACCACGTTGGTGGTTGGCCTGCTTGTGCACGCGCACGGCACGATGATCGTCCTGCTGATCATTGAGCTGGCCATTGCCATTCCGCTGTTGCTGATCGACTTCCGTCGCAAACAGATCAGTGCGCCTGTTCTGAAGATGTTCGCCAGGGTCACGCCGAAACTCTCCGAGACCGAACAGACGGCGCTCGAGGCAGGCACCGTCGGCTTCGAGGGCGAGTTGTTTTCCGGCAAGCCGAACTGGAGCGAGCTGCTGAAGCAGCCCAAGCCCGAATTGAACGTCGAAGAGCAGGCGTTCCTCGACGGCCCGGTGGAAGAATTGTGCGCCCTGCTCGACGACTGGGAGATCACTCACGAGCTCGCCGATCTGCCGCCGAACGTGTGGGAGTTCATCAAGAAGAACAAGTTCTTCGGCATGATCATCCCCAAGCAGTACGGCGGCCTGGAATTCTCCGCCCTGGCGCATTCGGCGGTGCTGCAGAAAGTGTCGACAATGTCGGCTACGGCCTCGTCCACCATCGCCGTGCCCAACTCGCTCGGGCCGGCCGAGCTGCTGCTGCATTACGGTAGTGACGAACAGAAAAATCATTATCTGCCGCGTCTGGCCGTGGGTGAAGAGATTCCCTGCTTTGCCTTGACCGGACCCTACGCAGGCTCCGATGCCACCTCGATTCCGGACGTCGGCATCGTCTGCAAGCAGATGGTTGATGGCGTCGAGACCGTCGGTATCCGGCTCACCTTCGACAAGCGCTACATCACGTTGGCGCCGGTGGCGACCGTGATCGGGTTGGCCTTCCGCATGTACGACCCGGAGCATCTTCTGGGCGAAAAGGAAGACCTGGGCATCACGCTGGCGCTGCTGCCGCGCGAGACCCCGGGACTGGAGATCGGCCGTCGTCATTTCCCGTTGAATATTCCGTTCCAGAATGGCCCGCTGCATGGCAAGGATGTCTTTGCGCCGATGTCCGTGCTGATCGGTGGTCCGCACATGGCCGGGCAGGGCTGGCGCATGCTGGTGGAGGTCTTGTCAGTGGGACGCGCGATCTCGCTGCCGTCGAACGCCGCCGGAGCGATGCGCGGTTCAGCGCTGGCTACCGGCACTTACGCACGCATGCGCAAGCAGTTCGGCCTGGCCGTCGCACGGTTCGAGGGTGTCGAGGAAGCCCTGGCGCGGATCGGCGGCCTCACCTATGCGACCACGGCTCTGTGCCGCGCGACGGCGGCTGCGGTGGATCGAGGTGAGAAGCCGGCCGTTCCGTCGGCCATCGCCAAGTATCACGCGACCGAGTGGGCGCGCCAGGTCGCCAGCGACACGATGGACGTCCACGGCGGCAAGGCCGTGCAGCTGGGGCCGAGCAACTACGCCGGCCGCGGCTGGTCGAGCGTGCCGATCGCGATCACGGTCGAGGGCGCCAACATCATGACCCGCAGCCTGATGATCTTCGGGCAGGGTGCAATCCGCTGCCATCCGTATGTTTTGAAGGAAATGCAGGCTTTGGCGATCACTGATCGCAGCGAACAGCTGAAGGTGTTCGACCGACTGCTGTTCAGCCATATCGGTTTCGGTCTCTCCAACGCGGTGCGCAGCTTCGTACTCGGTCTCACCGGCTCGCGGCTGGGCGAGACCGCCGGCGATGCGTATACCCGGCGCTATTACCGCAAGCTCGATCGTTACTCGGCCGCGTTGGCGCTGTGTGCCGACGTGTTCATGGGTGTGCTTGGCGGCAAGCTCAAGTTCAAGGAAAAGCTGTCAGCCCGTCTCGGCGACGTGCTGAGCTATCTGTACATTGCCAGCAGCATGCTCAAGTACTATGAGGACAACGGTCGCCCCGAGGCCGATCGCCCGTTCCTCGCGTGGGGTTTCCACGAATGCATGTGGCTGATCCAGAACGCATTGGACGGCGCGATCCGCAACTTCCCGGTGCGTCCGATAGGCTGGTTGCTGAGAGTGCTGGTGTTCCCGGTAGGGCGTCGCGAGGTACCGCCGTCCGACCGTCTCGGTCGCCGCGTTGCCGCCTTGCTCACGGCGCCGAACGAGGCACGCGACCGCATGATTGAATGGGTCTATCGCACACCGACCCCGAACAACACCGTCGGCCGCATGAATGCGTTGCTGCCTGAGGTGATTGCCGCCGAGCCGGTCGACCGGAAGTTTGCCAAAGCGCTCAAAGCCGGTCAGTTCAAGGCGCACGATTACCTCGGACAGCTGGAGGAAGCAGAGAAGGCGGGTGTGATCAACGCCAGCGAGGCAGCGTTGCTGCGGCGCGTGCGCGAGGGCGTGTTCGAGTTCATCTCGGTAGATGATTTCGATACGGATGAATTGCGCGCCGCAGTGACCCGGGCGGACAAGAAAAAGCTCGCTGACGCAGTTTAGGCCCTGATACACGCCAACCAGCAAGCCCGTGCGACGGACATCGCACGGGCTTTTCAGTTTCCGATAAAGATGCCATGTGGCAAAGCGGATTTGGACTCAGGCTTTGTTCTGCGCAGCCAGCGCATAACGGTTTTTTCCCGCGTCCTTGGCCTGGTAAAGGGCTTGATCGGCTGCCTGGATCAGGTACTCGTCGCCGGGTGACGCGGGGCTCCACAGGACAACGCCGATACTGGTACTGACTCGCGCGGTAATCTCACCCTCCCGGCCAGTGAGCGGATATGGCAGCGCCAGTTCATCGCAGATGCGCTGGCAACGCTGCAGCAATGGCGGCAGGTCGCTGACGCCCTCCATGATCAGGGCGAATTCGTCCCCACCAAGTCGCGCCACAGTATCAGTCGCCCGCCCTTGCGCCAGAAGACGACCCGAGATGGCCTGCAGCAGCGCGTCGCCAACGGGATGTCCGTAGGTGTCATTGACCAGCTTGAAGCCGTCGATATCCAGTAGCAGCAAGGCGAAAGCCTGGTTGTGTCGCGCTGCACGCCGGCCGGCCTCGCGCAGGCGATCATGGAAAAGCGCCCGGTTCGGCAGGCCGGTGAGCATGTCGTGGGTCGCCTGATGACGCACCTGCTTCTCGACGCGCTCGCGCTCGGCGATTTCCACCTGCAACTGCTGATTACGCTGTGACAGTTCAATCAAGGTCGACTCCAGCTGCACACGGGCGTTGTAGAGGTCGAGAAACACGCGCACTTTCGATTGCAGAATCGCGTCGTTGATCGGTTTGGCGATGTAATCGACAGCGCCCGAGCGATAACCTTTGAGTTTGTTCAGATCGTCGGCATGGGCCGCCGTCACGAAGATGATCGGCGTATCGCGCAGTTGCTCGCTCTCGCCGAGCAGTGCGGCCACCTCGAAGCCGTCCATGTCCGGCATGTTCACGTCGAGCAGGATCAGCGCGAACTGATGATCCAGGCACATGGCCAGCGCCTGATTGCCACTTTCCGCCTCGATCAGTTCCGCGCCACAGTCGACCAGCAGTCGACGCATCGCGACGATGTTGGCATGGGTGTCGTCGACGACGAGGATCTTGGGGCGGGGAATATTCATGAGGTGCTGCACAACTGATTGAGTAGGGGAGCGATCGCATCGAGCGATACGCAATGATCGGCACCGGCGAGATCGAGGGCTGCCTGGGGCATCGCGCTGGCCGTCGCGCTTTCCGGCGTCTGCACGATGGCGCAACCGCCGTGGCGACGCAGTTGCAGCAAGCCTTCCGCTCCGTCGGCATTGGCGCCGGTAAGCACCACGCCGATCAGACCGTCACGCCAGACCTCCGCTGCGCTGGAGAACAGCACGTCGATTGAAGGTCGTGCATGACATACACGGGCGTCGGCGGACAACGCGAAGTGCCGGGTTTTTTCGACCAGCAGATGGTACCCGGCAGGAGCCAGGTACACGATGCCGCCGCAAACAGGCTTGCGTTCGACCGCTTCGGTGACCGGCAGCGCGGAGACGCGTGCAAGCAACTCGCGAAGCAGGTCAACCGTCGCCGAACCGCTGTGACAGCAGACCAGCACCGGCAGCGAAAGTTGCCGGTGCAGTCCAGCCAGCACGATTTTCAGCGCGTCCAGTCCCCCGGCGGAACATCCGATCACGATGGCTGACGGTCGAGTCATGGCGGCATTCACGCTTCGACGGGACGGCTATGGCGCCGATAGATGCGAAGGTCGGCGTCAAGCGGCGCGAAATCATCCGCAGCGGGCGCGAAATCCACGCTTTCGCGCAGGCCCAGGCACAAGAAGCCACCGCGCACCAGCGAGTCGCGGAACAAATCCAGACAACGATTTTGCAGCGGGCTGGAGAAGTAGATCAGTACGTTGCGGCAGAGCACCAGATGCGTTTCGCTGAACACCTTGTCCGATACCAGGTTGTGCTGCGCGAACGTGACGTTGCGACGCAGCCGACTATCGATCTTGAGCAGATCGTAGCGCGCGCTGTAGTAGTCCGCCAGCGAGCGCGTGCCGCCAGCGGATTGATAATTCCGTGACCACTGTTGCGCCTCGCGCGCGGGATAAATGCCCTCCCGCGCGCGTTGCAGCGCATTGGTGCTGAGATCGGTGGCGAAGATGTGACTGCGCTCGTATAACCCCGCCTCGTCCAGCAGGATTGCCAGCGAATAGACCTCCTCGCCGTGCGCACAACCGGCCTGCCAGATGTTGATCCGCGGATAGGAGGCGAGCACCGGTAACACCTGCTCGCGCAGCACGCGGAATACCGCCGGATCGCGGAACATGTCCGATACCGGCACCGACAGCCCTTCAAGCAGCTGTGGCAACACCTCGGGCTCGTGCAGCACGCGGCCAGTCAGTGAGCTGATGGTGCCCGTGTGCAGCTGAGCGACCAGCTGGCGCACGCGCCGCTTCAGCGATGCTTGCGCGTACTGGCTGAAGTCGTAGCCATGTCGTCGCTGCAGCGCCTGCACGAACAGCGCCAGTTCGATGTCTTCCCGTTCGAGATCGTCGTCTTCGGTCGTCATCGCGAGCTCAGCGACGCAGCCACACGCGGATCAGCGACGCCAGCTTGTCGATGTCGATCGGCTTGGACAGATAGTCGCTGGCACCGGCCTCCAGGCAGAGCTCGCGATCGCCGCGCATGGCCTTGGCGGTCAGCGCAATGATGGGTAGCTGGGCGAAGGCCGGCTGCGCCCGGATCGCGCGCATTGTCTCGTAGCCGTCCATGCCGGGCATCATGATGTCCATCAGCACAAGCTCCACCGCAGGATCGTCGGCCAGCATGCTGAGCGCCTTGTGCCCGTCCTGGGCCAGGCTGACCTGGATGCCCCAGTCGCGCAGCACCTTGGACAGCGCGAACAGGTTGCGCATGTCGTCATCGACCAGCAAAAGTTTCCGACCCTGCAGCTCCTGCGGGTTCGCTTGCTCTACCTGCTCGTGCTCCTGCGTTGCGCCATGCCGGATACTGTGCAGGAACAGGCTGACTTCGTCGAGCAGGCGATCGGGCGAGCGTGCGCCCTTGATGACGATACTGTCGGTGTACTGGCGGATCTTCAGGTTTTCTTCGCGGCTGAGGTCGCGGCCGGAATACACCACCACCGGCGGGATGCTGCCGCTGCCGGCCAGTTGCTCGAGCAATTCCATGCCGGACATGCCGGGCAGGCCGAGGTCCAGCACGATGCAGTCGTAGCCAGTCTCCCCGATTTTTTGCAACGCCTCCTCGGCCGAGCCAGCCTCGTCGATGACGACATCGTCCTGGCGCAAGAGGGTGCGCACTGCACTGCGGGCATCGGCGTCATCGTCGACGATGAGCAGATGGCGGGTGCGCCCGGCCGCGAAGTGCAGCAGCCGCTCGAACGCTTCATTGATCGCCTCGCGGCTGACCGGTTTGGTCAGAAAACCGACCGCGCCCAGGTCACGACCGCGCTCACCCTCGTCCGTGGCGGAAAGGAAATGTACCGGAATGTGTCGCGTGCTGGCATCTGCCTTCAGCCGCTCGATCACGGTCCAGCCGTCCATTCCCGGCAGCATCACGTCAAGCAGAATACCCAGCGGGCGATAGCGGCGTGCCAGTTCCAGTCCATCCTCGCCGTTTGCTGCGATCAGGATTCGCTGGCCCTTCTTGCGAACCATCTCGGCCAGGATGCGGATGAAGACCAGGTCGTCCTCGATGATCAGTACCGCCGTATCACCTGGTGCCAGCTGTTCGCGGTCGTCGCGAAGGTCACCCGGCAGCTGTACCGGACTGTGGGCGGACCGCATGATCGTCGTCGCTGCCGACGTCGCCTCGGCGCCGGGCTCCGCCGCTCCGGCCACGCTGTTTTCAGTCAGCGTCAGGATGAACTCGCTGCCTTGGCCTACTTCGCTGCGCAGCACGATGTCGCCACCGAGCAGCTCGGCCATACGTCGCGAAATGCTCAGCCCGAGCCCACTACCGCCGTACTGACGACTGGTGCTGGAGTCTGCCTGTTCGAACGCATTGAACACCCCCTGCAGCTTGTCGGCCGCAATGCCGATGCCGGTATCGCGCACGCTGATCGCAAGCGAAGGCAGGGCGGAGATTTCGGGCGGTACTGCCAGATCTGCATTCGGGCGACCAATGCGGACATGTACCGAGCCACTGGCAGTGAACTTGAAAGCATTGCCCAGCAGGTTGTTGACGATCTGTTCAAGCTTGCCCGGATCGGTGTGGATAGCTACCGGCAAATCTGCCGCCATCTCCACCGAAAACTCGAGATTTTTTTCCTTCGCCACATGGTCGAAGGTGCGATGCAGGCTCCGGGCCAGGTCCTGCAGCGGGTAGTCGTGCAGCGACAACTCCATCTTGCCCGCTTCAACCTTGGACAAGTCAAGGATGTCGTTGATCAGGCGCAACAGACTGCTGCCGGCATCGTGGATAATCCGCGCAGACTCGATCTGCTCACCGTCCAGGTTGCCTTCGCGATTTTCCGCCAGATTGCGCGACAGGATCAGCAGACTGTTCAATGGCGTGCGCAACTCATGTGACATGTTGGCGAGGAACTCGCTCTTGTACTGGCTGGCACGAGCAAGTTCCTCGGCCTTTTCGTGGGTCTCTTGCTGCAGCACCTGAAGGGTTCGCTTCTGCTCATGCAAAATGTCGGACTTCTGGCGCAGCTCTTCGTTGGAAGCCTGCAACTCTTCGGCCTGCACCCGCAGCTCTTCCTCCGAAGAGAGCAACCGCTGCGATTGTTGCTCAAGTTCCTGCGCCTTGGTCTGCAGGGTGTCGTTGGCCGCGTGCAACGCGTCCTTCTGCTGGCGCATGGTGACGCCGGAAAGACGCAGCTCGTCGGCCTGCTCACGCGTCTGTGCAAGCAGATCCTGGGTGTCGATCGCGCGGTTGAGATTTTCCAGCCGCAAGGCCACCGCCGGCAGCAGCTCGGCCAGCAGCTGGCGTTGCAGTGGCGTCAGCTGCGCGAAACCGGCCAGCTCCAGCACGCCAAGCAACTGGTCGCGTAACAGCAGCGGCAGGATGGTGATATGCCGGGGCAATGCCTCGCCAGTTCCGGATTCGATCTGCAGATAATTGTCCGGTACGTCGCTCAATTCGATGGCCTGCCGAGTCAAGGCGCACTGGCCGACTAGCCCCTCGCCTGGAACGTAGCGCTCCGATCCATGCCGCATTAGCCGCAGTCCGTAGCTGCCCAGCAGGTCGAGTCGCTGGCTGGTGGGGTCATAGCCATAGAACAGCCCGACACCGGCGTCGACCAGCGGCATCAGCTCACCGGTCAGCCGGCCGGCAAAATCGCGATGAGTCTCGGCTTGCTGCAGGCTCTGGGAGATGGTGGTGATCTGGCTCTTCAGCTGGGTCTGATCGTAGGTCTCGATCGCCATTTGCTTGAATACCTGCAGCGCGCGCGCGATCTCGCCGATCTCGTCACGGCGTTCCACGCCGCGTACCTCAATACTGTGGTCATGCGCGGCCAGCCGGGCCATCAGGTCGGTCATCCGGCGCAGCGGCCGGGTGACCAGGAGCGCGCTCATCGACATCACCCACAGGCCGACGAGCAAGCCGATAGCGGCGAACACTGCATCAAGCACGCGGGCTGTCGTCAGCACATGTTGCAGCTCGCGGTTGCGCACTTCCAGCAGCCCTCGCTCCGTCGCGGCCATTTGTGTGGTCGCGGCGGTGATGTCTTCGACGCTGACCGTGCGCTGTGCCCAATAGGCGGCCGGGATGCGCTTGAGCTCGGTCAGTGCCTGCAGCGTACCGTCGTTATGGATCTGGCCCAGCGGCTCGAAGACCATGCTGGCCACTTCCCGGTTCCAGCGGTCCACCATGGTATCGAGGCGGTCCAGCCGGGATTGCTGCAACGGGTTGTCTGAGGTCAGCTGACGTACTTCGGCAAGGCCTTGCAGCAACGCCTGCCGCCCTCGGCGATACACGATCAGCTCTTGTGAATCCTGGCTCAGCATGTAGTCGCGCACGCTGACCTGCCCGGTCTGTGCGGCGCGCTCCAGCTTGTCCAGCCCGAGCAGTACATTGTAGGTGTGGTCCGCCCAGTGACGGCTGTCGTCCTGTCGCCGCAACGAATCCAGCATGACCACGCTGCTGATCAGGAACAGGCCGAGCAACAGGCCGATCGCCAGCAGCATCTTGCGCTGAATCGTCAGATGGGCCAGCCATGAATATCGGCGTGTGGAACTCCGCTGCTCTGTCCTGCCTGCCATCATCCGCCTGGCCTTCATCGTCATGTGAAATGGGTTCGATTCGCGGGCCCGCGGTCAGCAACCCGTGGATCAGCCGGCGGGCCGTGACGACGATAGCAGAGGGCCCGACGTCTGAACGTGTCGCCCTGCGAGCGGCCGCACAATACCGTGGCGGCGCAGCGCCATCATCAGCAATGCAGCGGAGCACAGCAGGCACAGCGCCAATGCGATCACCGACGCCTCGGCGCCGAAGATGCCGCCACTGAGCCAGTCCGGGCCGCTGCGGGTGGAGACCAGCCAGCCATCCGCCTTGGTACCGGAAACCGGAATGCCGTAGATCGTACCTTGGGTGAAGTTCCAGGCCGCGTGCAGACCCATGCAGACATACAACGAGCGAGTGACGTGATAAAGCAAGCCAAACAGCAGGCCGGCCTCGATCGCGATCGCCGCCGAGCTCCACAGTGTGGCGCCCGGATTGGCGATGTGCGCGGCACCAAAAAACAGTGCAGACACGATCAGCGCGACCCAGGTGCCCAGACCTTCCTCAGTGATGCGGAACAACACCCCGCGGGCAACGATCTCCTCACCGATACCGGCACCCAGCCCGACCATCAGCAGCGCCGGTAACCATGACGCGTCAGGACGGATGCCAGTGACGTGATAGCTGCCCAGCAGGTAGAGCACGGCAACCACCGTGCTGAACAGCAGCATGCCGCCAAGTATCCCCTTGGCGGCGTCCGGCAGCAGTTTGCGCAGCGCCAGTTCATTCACCGGGCGGCGTTCCACCAGCCGTACCAGCAGCAGATAGGCGAGCAAGGCGGGCACCGAACGCAGCAGGCAGTCGGCAATCGCATGGCTCAGGGCCGGGCCCTTTCGGTTTCCCCAGCCCAGCACGTGGAACAGGCCGCCCAGCGCGAAACTGAAAGCCACCAACATCAAGCCGAAGATAATGATGCGCGCCAGCGGCGAAAACACCAGCCAGCGCTGCCAGCGTGGTGCATTCGGTGGGGTGGTAAAAGCGATCGCCTGATCCTGCATGTGCATCTCCGCCTTGAAAAGAAGCACGCTGGGGATGCGCGCCACGGTTGACTCATAGCCTCAATCATCCAGCATTTCGCTGCCGTTTGTTCGGAGCGTCGTGGCGGGTGGGTTATTGCACGACCGAGGCCGCGTGTTCGCGCGTATTGGCAAACCGCACTTTCGGCCAGCGCTCCTGCGCCAGCTGCAAATTGACCCGGGTCGGGGCGATGTAGACCAGTTCGCCGGCACCGTCGATGGCGAGATTCATCGCGTTTTTCTCGCGAAACTCCGCCAGCATCTTGTCATCATCACAATGGACCCAGCGAGCCGTGGTGACCGTCACCGGTTCGAAGCTGGAATCCACGTTGTACTCGTCTTTCAGACGATAGGCGACCACCTCGAACTGCAGCACGCCAACAGCGCCGAGTATCAGGTCGTTGCTCATCAACGGGCGAAAAAACTGCGTGGCGCCTTCCTCGGACAACTGGGCCAGACCTTTCTGCAACGCTTTCATCTTCAGCGGGTCGCGCAGACGCGCCCGTCGGAACAGTTCCGGCGCAAAATTGGGAATGCCGGTAAAACTCACCGCCTCACCTTCCGTGAAGGTGTCGCCGATGGTGATGGTGCCGTGGTTGTGCAGTCCGATGACGTCGCCGGGGTAGGCGGTTTCGACGATTTCGCGGTCGCTGGCCATGAAGGTCAGCGCGTTGGCGATGCGTACCTCCTTGCCCGTGCGCGGCTGCAGCATCTTCATGCCCGCGGTATACGTGCCCGAGCAGACACGCATGAATGCTACCCGGTCACGATGGGCCGGATCCATGTTCGCCTGGATCTTGAACACGAAGCCTGAGAGCTTGTCTTCCTCCGGCTGAATCTCGCGGCTCAGCGTGGCGCGCGGACGGGGCGAAGGGGCGTTCTCGACGAAGAAGTCCAGCAGCAGCTGTACCCCGAAGTTGTTGACTGCCGAACCGAAGAACACCGGTGTCTGTCGGCCGGCGAGGTATTCGTCGATAGCGAACGAAGGCGCGGCACCCTGCACCAGCTCCAGTTCTTCCCGCAGCTCCCGCATCGCTTCGTCGCCGATCTTCTCGAGCAGACCCGGTGCATCCAGGCCCTTGAAAATGGTCGAATCCTGGCGGGTGAAGTTCTTGCCCGGCTCGAACACATGCACCTCGTCCAGCACCAGGTGGTACACGCCTTTCAGCCGCTTGCCCATGCCGATCGGCCAGGTCACCGGGGCACAGGCGATGCCCAGCACCGATTCCACTTCGTCCATCAGTTCGATTGGCGAGCGACCCTCGCGATCGAGCTTGTTGATGAAGGTCATGATCGGCGTGTCGCGCAGCCGGCAGACGTCCATCAGCTTGATCGTGCGTTCCTCCACGCCCTTGGCGCAGTCGATCACCA
>JBDTXA010000038.1:0-21804 GCA_040006415.1 Rhodanobacter sp. | reverse complement strand
TGCATGGCATGCAGGAGGTCGGCGGTTCGATCCCGCCTGGCTCCACCAATTTGAAATTGTCCCCATCGTCTAGAGGCCTAGGACACTACCCTTTCACGGTGGCGACCGGGGTTCGAATCCCCGTGGGGACGCCAAGTTGGCTTGCAAAGCTGGAAGATGCAACAAAATGCGGAGTGGTAGTTCAGTTGGTTAGAATGCTGGCCTGTCACGCCGGAGGTCGCGGGTTCGAGTCCCGTCCACTCCGCCACTATTCAAGCAAAAGCCCGCCTCTAGCGGGCTTTCTGCTGTCCGGCCCACCCAGCCGCAACCATCAGATTTCCGGTTGCAGGGTGGCGATCGAATGCCCTTGCTCGGGCAGGTATTCCAGCCAGCGGGAAAGAAACCGGTTCATGCGCAAACGATGTTGAAAGACCGTGTGCGCCGGCGAAAAGGGCCCAAGCACCTGCCATAGATGTCGCCCCGGGTGGCAATGCAGCGCTTCGGCCACATGCGCATCGGTGTACATGCGCAGTTGCGCAGACGGTGCCCGCTGTCCGGTCTGCACGTCCACGAATGCGTAGGTCAGTTCCAGCTCCAGGGTGTACGGATGACGCTCCTGTACATGCAGTTGTACGTCCAACCCGTCATCCACCTTCGAAACATAGCGCCCCGCGGCAAGCTTCTGCGGCGCAAACAAGCGGGTGAGCCGATGATAATTTTCGGCGTACAGGCCCATCAGGAACTCGAAGCGTCCCGGCAGCAGGCTATGACGGTTATCCAGTACAAGACTCATGAAGGGCGCAAAAACTCCGGCTGGCAATCAGGACATGGCAATCAGAACATGGTCCGCTCGATCCCGAAGCGGTCAAATATCTTGCTGGCGATTTCCTCGATCGAGACATGGGTGGTATTGAGGCTGGGGATGTTCGACTGACGCATCAAGCGATCGGCCTGCTCCAGCTCCCAACGACACTGTTTCAATGTGGCATATCGGCTGCCAGCGCGGCGCTGCTCACGAATCTGCGCCAGCCGTACGGGCTCGATGGTCAGGCCAAACAGACGATCCTTGTGCGGACGCAGGCGCGCAGGCAATTCCAGCTTTTCAAGGTCGTCGTCCGTCAACGGGTAGTTGGCGGCGCTCACACCGTAATGCAAGGCCATGTACAGGCAGGTTGGCGTCTTGCCGGAACGTGACACGCCTACCAGAATCAGATCTGCCTGGGCGTAATCGACGTCCATGCCATCGTCATGGGAGAGCGCATAGTTGGTCGCGCTAATGCGCGCATCGTACTTGTCAAAATCGATCATGCCGTGCGAACGGTTCACCGCGCCCGAGCGCTTGGTTTGCAGCTCCTCCTCCAGCGGACCGATGAACGGCGCGAACACGTCGAGCATGAGCGCGCCGCTGGCGGCAACCACCTCGCACAGCGCCCGATCCGCCATGGTGTTGACGACGATCGGACGCTGGCCGGTCTGCGCGTAATTGGTCTTGATACGCAGCGCCGCCGCCTCCGCTTTCTCGGTATCGTCCGTAAAGGGCAACCTGTGCTTTTCGAACTGCACGCCTTCGAACTGCGCCAGAATGCTGTTACCGATCGTCTCGGCGGTGATACCAGTCGAATCGGAAATGAAAAAAACGGTTCGGTACATAGGGGGTTCCGCTCGCATCAAGAGGCTTGTTCGCACCTTAGCTCAAGCGCGAAACGCTGTCGCCAATTGACCCTGAGCTGACTGGTATGCCGTTGGAATGACTCCAATCGGCAATGGTCTTCTTGTGCTCCGCACCATCGACAGCGGACAATACCAGTCCTTTGCGGCCCGATTACGATCGACCGTACGCATCCCTTCCTCTACCACTGAACAGCTCTCAGGAGATCCCCTTGAACGATCTGGTGCTTTGGCTTGACCGACTGCGCATGACTGACCTGGGCAAGGTCGGCGGCAAGAACGCCTCGCTCGGCGAGATGATAGGCAACCTCGCCAAACTTGGCGTTTCGGTTCCGGGCGGCTTTGCCACGACCGCGGATGCATTTCAGGAATACCTGGAAAAAAGCGGACTGGCCAAGCGCATCCAGGAACGCCTTGTGTCGCTGGATGTCGATGACGTCGACACCCTGGTCGCTGCCGGCAAGGAGATCCGCGGCTGGATCGTGGATACCGCCCTGCCCTCAGATCTGGAGCAGGCCATTCGCGACGCTTACAAGAAGTTGTGCCAGGACGCGGGCGCTGACGACATTGCCGTGGCCGTGCGTTCGTCGGCAACTGCCGAGGACTTGCCGGACGCCTCGTTCGCCGGCCAGCAGGAAACCTTCCTCAATGTGGTCGGCATCGACGATGTACTGCACACGGTCAAGGAAGTTTTCGCCTCGCTCTACAACGACCGCGCCATCGCCTACCGGGTGCATCAGGGATTCAAGCACGAGGAAGTATTTCTTTCCGCCGGTGTGCAGTTGATGGTCCGCTCGGACCTGGGCGCGTCCGGTGTGCTCTTCACGCTGGATACCGAGTCGGGCTTCCGCGACGTGGTGTTTGTTACCGGCAGCTACGGCCTGGGAGAAATGGTCGTTCAGGGCGCCGTGAACCCCGACGAATTCTATGTGTTCAAGCCGACCTTGAACGCAGGAAAACCTGCCGTCTTGCGTCGCAATCTCGGCGCCAAGCAGCTGCGCATGATCTATTCCGACGCGCCCGGTGAACGGGTACGTACCGAAGACACGCCGCCGGACATGCGCAACACATTCTGCATCAGCGACGATGACGTGCAGGAACTGGCACGCCAGTCGCTGATCATCGAGAAGCACTACGAGCGTCCAATGGACATCGAATGGGCGAAGGACGGCAACACCGGCAAGCTCTACATTGTGCAGGCGCGGCCGGAAACGGTGAAGTCGCGCGTCCAGGCCACCCAGCTTGAGCGCTTCCATCTGCGAGAAAAGGGCAAGGTTCTGGCCGAAGGCCGTTCCATCGGCCAGAAGATCGGCGCAGGCAAAGCGCGGGTGATCCGTTCGCTGGCCGACATGAGCAAGGTGCAGGCCGGTGACGTGTTGATCGCCGACATGACCGATCCTGACTGGGAGCCGGTGATGAAGCGCGCCGCTGCCATCGTCACCAATCGCGGAGGCCGCACCTGCCACGCCGCCATCATCGCGCGCGAGCTTGGTGTGCCGGCGGTGGTCGGTACCGGCAACGCGCTGGACCTGATCCCTGACGGCGCCGAAGTAACGGTGTCGTGCGCCGAAGGTGATACCGGCACGATCTACGAGGGACTGTTGAAATTCGAGCGGATTACCGCCGACCTCGGTGACATGCCCGAAGCACCGCTCAAGATCATGATGAATGTGGCCAACCCGGAACGTGCGTTCGATTTCGGCATGCTGCCCAATGCCGGCATCGGTCTCGCCCGTCTGGAAATGATCATCGCCAGTCACATCGGCGTACATCCCAAGGCGTTGCTTGAATACGCCAAGCAGGATGCAGAGACCAAGGCGAAGATCGACGAGCGCATGGCCGGCTACGCCGACCCGGTGAGCTTCTATGTCGACCGGCTGTCGGAAGGCATTGCCACGATCGCCGCCTCGGTTTATCCGAAGCCGGTCATCGTTCGCCTTTCCGATTTCAAGTCAAACGAATATGCCGGTCTCATCGGTGGCTCGAAATACGAGCCACACGAAGAAAATCCGATGATCGGCTTCCGCGGTGCCAGTCGCTACGTCGACTCGAGTTTCAGCGATGCATTTGCGCTGGAGTGCCGAGCAGTCAAGCGCGTGCGCGAAGTCATGGCGCTCGACAACGTGTGGATCATGATTCCGTTCGTGCGCACCTTGGGCGAGGCGCGCAAGGTCATCGAAGTGCTGGCTAAGAATGGTCTCAAACAAGGTGAGCACGATCTCAAGATCATCATGATGTGCGAAGTGCCATCGAACGCGCTGCTTGCCGATGAGTTTCTCGACATCTTCGACGGCTTCTCGATTGGATCCAATGATCTCACCCAGCTGACCCTGGGCCTGGACCGCGACTCCAGCATCGTCGCCAACTTGTTCGATGAACGAGATCCAGCGGTCAAGAAGTTGATCGCCATGGCCATCAAGGCCGCTCGCGCCAAAGGCAAGTACATCGGAATTTGTGGGCAAGGCCCGAGTGACCACCCGGATCTGGCCGAGTGGTTGATGGATCAGGGCATCGAGTCGGTATCGCTCAATCCCGATACCGTCGTCGACACCTGGCTGCGGCTGGCCAAGAAAAAGGCTGGCTGAGAGCTTTTTCGGTCGCCAGCCCTTGGGATTTTCTATTGCGATGCAGCAAAAGGGGCGGCCTCGGTCGGCCCCTCCGCTTTCAAACGACTGCTAGCTCTTTCGATATTTGTTAGATTTTCCTTATCGGACAGCCCTTCGTCGAGCTCAAACCCCTGCCCCGCAAGACTCAACCTCGCCCTTTTTTATTCTCGTGCACTGCAGCTTGCCCCGATAACCGCCCGTGGATACTGTCCATACACCTGTTTCAATTCACAATTTGAAGCGGATGTCGGCATCTCTTTTCGAGCATTCCCCGGACACATCTTTTGCGCAAGGTTCAAGCCCAGCGGCACGGCCACTCCGATACGCGGCAGCGACTGCTGGATGCGGCGGAATGGCTGTTTATTGAAAAGGGCTACGAGGGCATGTCGTTGCGACACATCACGACCAAGGCCAATGCCAACCTTGCCGCGGTGAACTACCACTTCGGCAGCAAGGAGGCGCTGATTCAGGAACTCCTGTCGCAACGGCTCAACCGACTCAATCAGGAACGATTGCAACTGCTCAGCGCCGGCGAAAGCCTTGGAACGGGAGAGTCCGGCGCCACCGCGATCTTGGGGATACTGTTTGTACCCGCGTTTCGGCTCAGTCATGGCGGCACGTCAGGCCCGGCTTTCATGCGCCTGCTTGGACGGGTCTACAGCGATCCTTCGCCCTTCATCCGCAGCTATCTCGAGCAGCATTTCAAATCGATATCCGGGCGATTTTTCGAAGCTTTTTCAAAGGCATTGCCGGCCCTTCCGCGCCACGAATTGGGCTTGCGGCTGCATTTTGCGCTCAAGGCCATCTCCGGCATGCTGGCCGGCGAGGACATGCAGGCCTTGATTGCCAGCATCACCAAGGGCGAAGCCGTCAACGATGCCGAATTGCTTGCTCGACTTATTTCGTTGATATCGCCGATTCTTACGGCACCTTTCGGCAACCCCGCTGACGTTCAGTTGATTGAACAGGTGCTGCAACTGGACAAGACAACCGCCATCGAAACCACCCACTCCGTCACACCGCTCGCTCCCGATGGAAACTACGCTTCCGATCTTCAGCAATGGATCGGGGAGGGTCAAGCGGCTTCTTCCACTTGAACCAGCACCGCACTCATTCACCGGCCTCATCGGCCGTTACTACCCCGCCGCGTCAAGATAAAACAGAAAACTCGCCACTCTGCGGACGCGCTCCCAGATTGTCGTCACAGGAGAATCATAGTGAACCGTCAAACCTTGCAACGCCTCACCCGTTTCAGCACCCAGGCCAGCCTCGCTCTGGCGGTCGCTGCTGCACTTTCGGTACCGCTGCGTGCCGAAGCCGGTTCGTTCCAGCTGCCCACCGACAATGCCGCTGGTTGGGCTCGTGCAAATGCAGGTGGTTCCCTGTTCGCGAACGATCCTACGGCCGTCTATAACAACCCGGCAGCGATGGCCTTCTTCAATGGTCCCGTGCTCCAGGTCACCGGCACCGGCATCCGACCCAGCGCCAGATTCGAAGGCGACTTTCGCGATCAGCAGGGCAAACCCGTCTCCGGGGGCAATCCGGACGGCTTTGGCAAGTTCGTACCGTTTCCCAACATGGCCTTTGCCGCTCCGGTCAGTGACAGGCTGGTCATCGGCGGAAGTGTGACCGTGCCGTATGGCCTTGTCAGCGAATACACGCCGTCATGGCAAGGTCGCTACTTCGGCACCAAGACCAGCATTCAATCCATCGCTGTCAGTTTTTCGGCTGGCTTCAAAATCAATGACGAGTTCTCGATCGGTGCCGGCATCCTCGGCCAGCGCACCAAGGCACAGCTGAACACGACGCTCGATCCGTATGGTTCCGCCGCCGGCTTGATCGGCGTACCTGCCCTGGGGTTGCCGCAGAGCGGCGACGTCAAGCTCAACGTCAACGTCAAGAAAAAATTCGCCTTTGGTTACTTCGTTGGGCTCGAGTTCAAGCCCAGCGAAATGGACAGCTTTGGCTTCAGCTATCACTCCAAGATCAAACAGAACCTCAGTGGTGACTACCAGCTTTACGGCAGTGCTGCGAGCAAGGGTTTGATTACCCAGGCGCCCCTCATCTTCCCCAATGCCGGCCTGCCAGCCCTCAACCCGGATGGTGACCGCGCCAACGCGCAATTCGATCTGCCGGCGTTTGCCAGTGTTGACTGGGTACACGCATTCAGCGATCGATTCAGTCTGGCCGCCAGCATCAAGTGGACCAACTGGTCGACGTTCAAAAACCTGACGCTGACGTCACGCGGCAACACGCTCGTCAGCCTGCCAGAGAAGTACAAAAACTCCTGGGCTTACGGCATCGGCGGCGACTACAAACTGGATCAACAATGGACCTTGCGCGCCGGCGTGGGTTATGACGAAACGCCAACCAACATCGTCAGCCGCGACCCGCGCATTCCCGACGGCGCGCGTCGTCTACTCGCCTTCGGCGTGGGCTACCAGGCTACCGATCACCTAGGCGTCGATTTCGGCTACCAGCATCAATTCGTCAGCGACACACGAGTCAAGCTGACCAATCCGGCCGCCTTCGGCTACGGCACCATGGACGGCAAATTCAAGGACCATGGCGATGTGCTCAGCTTCACCGGCACCTATAAATTCTAAGTAGTTGAACATCCGTGCAAGGGGCCGCGAAAGCGGCCCTTTTCATTTCCGGCTCGCTGCAAAGTGAGAAGTACGCGCCGGGCTCCGTACAGATTCCGCGACATGGCATTGCGCCAAATCGGCATCCCTGACTTGATCGTGCGGCGGTCGCGTCGGCCGGCGCCAGGCGCTTTTGGGCACGTACCAGGTCGCGTTCAAGCTAGTGGATCCGAAGCTTCTCCTTACGCGAGGGATCAGGCTTGCGTCCGCGCTTGGGTTTCGCCGTCTGCGCGTCCAGCCGCGGCCACCTGCCGACGCCAACGGGTCAGGTGCGCGGAGAATACGACTCCTGACGCCGCAGCATGACGCCGAGCTCACCGTCGGGCAAACCGGTGGCCTAGGAGTGTGCCGGACTTTCCTCTACCCAAGCCCATCGGCAGGGCTGACAATAAGTCACCCCCGCGCGCAGTGACGACCCATGAGTCGATTCATCCAGGCAAACCGTGATACGCCGTATCTGTTTCCGCCCTCGGTGCAGGAGTGGCTGCCGGAAAATCATCTGGCGCGGTTTGTGGTGGAGGTGATTGAGAAGCTGGACGTGAGTGCGTTGACGCGCGCGTATGCCGGGCGGGGGTCGGCGGCGCATCATCCGGCGGTGCTTTTAGGGCTTCTGGTGTACGGCTATGCCACGGGGGTGGCGTCGAGCCGCAAGATCGAGCGGGCGACGTATGACTCGGTGGCGTTTCGCTATGTGGCGGCGAACACGCATCCCGATCACGACACGCTGGCCACGTTCCGTCGCCGCTTCCTCAAGGAGATTGAGGGCTTGTTCGTACAGGTGTTGCTGCTGGCGCGCGAGATGAAGCTGCTGACGCTGGGCACGATGGCGCTGGACGGAACCAAGATCAAGGCGAACGCGAGCAAGCACAAGGCGCTGTCGTGGGCGCATGCGCAGCGCATCGAAGCGCAGTTGCGCGAGGAAGTGCACACGCTGATGCGGTTGGCCGAGCAGACCGATCGGGCGGATGTTCCCGATGGTATGGATGTCCCGGCGGAGATCGCGCGGCGCGAAGATCGCCTGACGGCCATCGCCCACGCCAAGGCGACGATCGAGCAGCGCGCACAGGAGCGTCATGCGCTTGAGCAGGAGGCCTACAAAGCGAAGCAGGCGCGTCGCGAGGCGCAGCGCCAGGCCGGCAAGAAGCCGCGTGGCAAGGCGCCGCAACCGCCACAGGTCGGCCCGCGCGACAGCGATCAGGTCAATCTCACCGACGAGGAATCGCGCATCATGCCGGTGTCCGGCGGTGGCTTCGGGCAGTGCTACAACGCCCAGGCCGCGGTCGATACCGAGACGATGCTGGTGCTCGCCAGCCATGTCAGCCAAGCTCCGAACGACGTGCGCGAAATGACGCCGATCCTGGCGTCGCTCACGGCTCTACCGGGGGCGTTGGGCGCGGCGCACACGCTGCTGGCTGATACCGGCTACTTCAGCGCGGCCAACGTCGAGGCCTGCGAGGCGCACGGCCTCGTACCGCTGTTGTCGACCCGTCGCGACCCGCACCATCGCACGTTGCAGGAGCGCTTCGCCGCCGATCCACCGG
Source organism: Rhodanobacter sp. (assembly GCA_040006415.1). Classification (GTDB taxonomy): domain Bacteria; phylum Pseudomonadota; class Gammaproteobacteria; order Xanthomonadales; family Rhodanobacteraceae; genus Rhodanobacter. Next base: position 13,365 of record JBDTXA010000038.1, on the reverse strand, counting down.
CACCCTCAACGGAGGACCCCGTGGAACGGATGAAGCATCGCCTGTCCACGAAAGCCGGACGCGCCCGGTACGCGTTGCGCAAGCAGACGGTGGAACCGGTGTTCGGGATCATCAAGCACGCGATGAACTGGCGTGGTCTGTTGATGCGCGGGCTGGGCGCTGCGAAAGGCGAATGGTCGCTGATGACGATGGTATGGAACATCAAACGGATGCACCGCCTGCAGGCGGCGTAAAGGCCACGCCCGCAGGGTGATTACCACCAAAGCGCCCTACCCGTGTGCGCGCACGGTGCCCTCTCGCCGAAGTGCACACCTACTCCGCGTCAGAGCGACGACATCGACAAGTGGCCGTAAACTATCTGCGTGCCGCCTAACGACGAAACGGCGAACTGAAGTCCGACAAACTCCTAGACTTTTCTTAATGACTTTCAAACCAACAATTGGTTGAAGGTCGCGCGGAACGATCAGCCGAAAGTGCCAAACCCCGGATGGATGCTGTAGCAAATGATGTGCAAGTCTCATGTTGGAATTGACCAACCGACTTGACCAAGCACTCGAATGACCTGAAACGAAAAAGCCCTGAAAAATCAGGGCTTTAGCGATCTTGGCGGAGAGGGAGGGATTCGAACCCTCGGTACGTTTACACGTACGCCTGATTTCGAGTCAGGTACATTCGACCACTCTGCCACCTCTCCAAAGCGGATGCATGGTGGCTCATGCGAACCGCGAATCATACGCGAGCAAACTTGCCGTGACAACAAACATCGCTTCCGGCATGCTTCGACAGTCAGCCCTTATTGAAAGCCCATGATTGAATTCGGACACGGAACGCACGTCGGCCTGCGCCGCACGCGTAACGAAGATACTTACTACGCTGATGCTTCGCTGGGTCTTTTTCTGGTCGCCGACGGCATGGGTGGTCACCAGCATGGCGAGGTTGCCTCGGCCCTTGTGCGTGAGACCATGATCGAGCTGGTGTCGCGAGGGCAAAGCCTCCTTGAGGCGGTGAACGGAGCTGCCGATAGACTTTTGGCTCATCCACGGGAAGGGGACGATCTGCTTCCGATGGGAACGACTATCGCGGCGTTGCAGACGAGCAGCGATGGTTATGAGGTCGCCTGGGTCGGTGACAGTCGCATTTATATGTGGCAACGAGAGCTACGCCAGATCAGTCACGATCATTCGCTGGTACAAGCGCTGGTGGAAGCGGGCCAGCTCGACCCGGCAAAGGCGGCTCGACACCCGCAGCGCAATGTGCTGACACAGGCGCTTGGGGTGACGCCTATCGAGCAGTTGCATATCGGCATGGCTCGTGGAAAGTTGTTGCCTGGCATGACTTTTCTGCTTTGCAGTGACGGACTCACCGACGCGGTCAATGACGCGTCCATCGCGCAGACCGTTCGCCGCAACGATCTCGCCGCGCAGGAGTGCGTGGATCAACTGATCCTCAGTGCCCTGGACGGGGGCGGTAAAGACAACATCACTGCCCTGATTGTGCGTTGCTGTTGAATCGGGACCATCAATCCAGACTGCGCCAGACCGTCTGACCCAGCCCGTCGAGACGCTTTTCGTGCGCCAGCAACTCTTCCACTGACGCTCGCAATACGCGTGGTCGTACGCGCAAGGGTTCAACGCTGGTCGCCACCGTTTTCCCCTGCTCTCCGGCGATCTCGAACCCCAGTTCAAGGGCGACCTGCCCCGATGTCATCATCAGATAGACATCGGCCAGCAGTTGGGCGTCGATCAGGCCGCCGTGCAAATCACGTCGCGAGTTGTCCACACCCAATCGCTTGCACAGCGCATCCAGACTGTTCCGCTGTCCGGGGTAGAGCTGACGTGCCATGGCCAGGGTATCGAGCACGCTGCAACGATCGTTGATCAGTCCCGCGCCCGTGCCCAGCCGCGCGAGTTCGGCATTGAGAAATCCGATATCAAAGCTGGCGTTGTGGATGACCAGTTCGGCGCCATCGACAAACGCCATGAATTCATCCACCACATCGGCAAAGCGAGGTTTGTCGAGCAGAAACTCATCCTCGATGCCAGTCACCAGCCGCGCCCCTTCGTCGATGGCGCGGTCGGGGTTGAGATAGGTCTGGTAATGCCTTCCGGTGAGACGGCGCTCGACCAGTTCGACGCAGGCAATTTCCACCAAACGGTGCCCCTGACGTACTTCCAGACCGGTGGTCTCCGTATCGAGGACAATCTGTCTCATGCACTGCCCCTGAGCAGTTCGGCTTGTTCACGAGCGGCCTCATCAACCCGCTCGTTCTCCACGTGGCCGTTATGACCACGCACCCATTGCCAACTGACCTGATGGGCTTCTACCGCCGCGGACAAGCGCAGCCACAGATCCTGGTTTTTTACCGGTTTCCTGTCGGCCGTGCGCCAGCCATTCGCTCGCCATTTTGGCACCCATTGCTCAATGCCCTGCATCACGTAGCGCGAGTCCGTGGTGAGTCGGACCTGGCAAGGTCGCTTCAAGGCTTCCAATGCACCGATCGCCGCCATCAGCTCCATGCGGTTGTTGGTTGTCGCGGGATCGCCGCCGGCGACCATCCGCTCGCTGCCCTTTGCCCGCAGCAAGGCCGCCCAACCACCCGGACCCGGATTACCCAGGCAGGCACCGTCGGTAAATGCTTCCACTTCACTCATCGTCAATCACGTATTCCATTGAAATTATAATGCGGCACTGCGCCGCGTTCCGGGCGACAGACTGCCATTGACAGAAACAGGTGCGCCAACGCGATTGAGGCGCAGCCGCGTCACCGTGTGATGGCGCTTGCGCGCTATCAGCACGTAACCGCCTCCGAGCACGTTGGCCGGCATGGCACATGTCGAAGGCCCTGGCCAGATGCGCCCCACGCGATCAATCCGTTCAACTTCCATTCCGCCCCGCAGCAGCGCGCCGTTGAGGCCGATGGGGAAAACCAGGCGCCGAACGCCGGGCCGGCCACGCCAAAAAAACCACGGTGCCCAGACGCTTATCGGGTGCAGGCCGGTGATTACCAGCACGCCGCCTGGCGCAAGTGTGCGGACAGCCTCGTCCAGTATGGCCGCCGGGGTATTCACCATTTCCAGAACGTGGCGCATCAGAATCAGCTGAAATGCGTCGTCGACAAAGGGCATCGGCTCGTCGACAGCAGCGTTCAAGTCACCCAGATAGCGGCCCTTGTCAAAGCAGAGTGTGGTCCAGCAGCCGAGCATCGGAGACGCTGGAGGAGCGTCACTAGCGCAGGCGGTCAATAGCAGCGCATGTGTGCCGGAGCAGCGCTGCAGTACGGGAGCCAACAAGCGCATCTGGTCCTCCTGCAACCGACGCATGGGCGCGCTGGCATAGATGTCGTCGTCACGCTCGAACATGCAATGGGTCCATCTGCCAACTCGTGGAAGAAGTGTAACGGCTGGGAAGCCTGTTCGAACGGAGCGAGCTGGATCACGACCATGAACCGCGAACCTGTCAATTAACAATCCTCTAACGATCAGGCCTCGCCATCGCCCTATAGTCAGTCGCTTCGTCCGCGATCGATAGTCGCGTGACTCGACGAAACCGGGCCTGCATTTGTGGCTAGAAGTGCTTCCCAGAGACGCTGGAAATCCAATCTTGCATATCACTCCCTTACCCGCCCTCTCCGACAACTATATCTGGCTGCTCAACGACGACCTTGGCAACTGCATCGTGGTCGATCCTGGCGATTCCGTCGTCGTCGAGCAGGCGCTGGCCGAGCGGCAACTGGTTCTCAGAGCCATCCTCCTGACCCATCACCACGATGACCACATCGGCGGCGTGGCAAACCTTAGAAAGAATCATCCGGTGCGGGTCTACGCGCCGATCGACAACCGCATCGCGCACGCCACCGATTCGGTGAGCGACGGCGACATTATCGAAATCCACGAACCATCCTGCCGCTTTCGGGTGATTTCCGTCCCCGGCCACACGCTCACTCACGTCGCCTATATCGGTGCCGGCGTCCTGCTCTGCGGCGATACACTTTTCAGCCTTGGCTGTGGCCGTTTGTTCGAAGGAACGCCCCGCCAGATGATCGCGTCGCTCGATCGCCTCTCGGTCTTGCCAGAGGAAACCCTGGTTTGCGCCGGCCACGAGTACACCGAGGCGAACGGCCGCTTTGCGCGCACGATCGAGCCGACAAATCCAGACCTCAGGGAACGCAACCAGCAGGTTGCCGAACTTCGCGCTAAACAGATCCCGACCCTGCCCGTACAGCTCGCCAGCGAACTTGCCTGCAATCCATTTCTTCGTATCGACAGCGCCGAGGTCATCGGTTGGTGCCGGCAGCATGGGGTCGATGGCGACCGGATCGATCGATTTGCTGCAGTCCGTGCGGCCAAGGATACGTTCCGCGGATGAAATGCCGCATAAAGCTGTTGCCACTGGCGCTTTCAAGTCTCCTCGCAGCCTGTGCCAGCGCACCGCCCTACGCGCCGCCAGCCGTAAGGCATGAGCCGGTTCCCGTATCCAAGCCGGAGCCAGCAATCGAGGACGCTGCAGCCTTGCCTGCAACCGAAACAATGGACTCCTCACCCAGCGCGACGACCGATGTGTGGGATCGACTGCGCGGCAGCTTCGCGATGAATGATTGTGACGCGGATCCAGCAGTGGCGAAGTGGGCGCGGCGGTTCACACACAATCCGGCACGTTTTGAAAGTCGACTACAGGCACTGCTCCCCCGCCTGGTGTACGTCCAGAAAGTTGCGTCCCAGCATGGCGTTGCAGGGGAATTTGCCCTGCTGCCATGGGTGGAAAGCCGTTTTCAGCCCGTCCCAAGCAAGGGACATCGACCTGCCGGCATGTGGCAGATCATGCCCATCACCGCCGGAGCGATGGGTCTGCGAGTGGATGGCCATTACGATGGACGCATGGATATTGCCGCTGCTGCCGATGCGGTAATGAAATTGCTGGCGCAATATTACGACCAGTTCCACGACTGGCGGATAGCCGATTACGCCTACAACGCTGGAGAATTCGGCATCCGGCGAATCATCCAGAAGCACGGAATGCCGCCGGCTCAACCTGTCAATCCGAAGTGGCCCGTTCGAAGAGTCACTCGCGAGCATCTGACAAAACTGTTGGCGATCGCCTGCGTCGTTCGGCAACCGTCGCGCTTTCACGTGACCCTGCCGACGTTGCCCGAAGAACTGCGCCTGGTGAAAGTAGACATTCCCCATTCCATGTCGCTGTTGCAGGCGGCCGACCACGCGGGTCTCGCCGTGGGTATCTTGAAGGATCTGAATTCTGCTTTTCGCGGAAAGCTGGTGGACAGCGAGGCGGCCTCTTACCTGATGTTACCCGCGAGTCATGCAGAGCAGTTTCAGAACGCGACCCGACAATCGACGACCTCCACGCGAGATGCCGACCAACCCGTCGCCACCAAGATCAGTGCTGGCATCAAGGCAAATGAGTCGCTAAAGACCCACACCGTTCGCCCCGGTGACAGCCTCTGGGAAATTGCCAGAAATTATCATGTGAAGGTGAATGAACTGAAACGCTGGAACCATCTTCGCGGAAGCACGCTCAAACCTGGCCAGGTATTGAGAGTAGAGACTGATTGAACGACGAAGGACGGCCACTGGCCGCCCTTCGTTTGCTGTCCAGAAAGGACACAACGATACCGCTCGTCAGTAATCGAGTTACATCAGATTCTTGTTGAACTTGATTTCGGCCTTGAATTTCAGCGTATCAAGTAATTCGCGCGTCGACTCGGTGCCATATGCCTGAGCCATTTGCTGCAACAGTCCTTGCATCTGCTGCGGCGAGACCTTTGACAGATCACCGCTCTGAACCTTGTCTAGCTCCAGCAGAGAAAAACTGCCGTCATTCATGTCGACCGCAGCAAATTGCGGCTTGTCGGCAGATGCAGGATGGGGCAAGAGAAACGCCTTTTTCAGCAATGCTTCGGGCACGGGAGTCCCCGCAGAAGGACCACCCCCGCGAACAGCCTCTTTCGAATCAGTCACACTGGCACCGAGCGAAGTCGCAACGTCCGATATCTTGTCGCCCCCGCGCAGCCGGGCAAGCGCCGCATCGGCCTGCTTCTCCGCAGCCTTTGCAATGCGCTCATCCTCGATCTTCCGCTTCACCTCGTCATGAACTTCCGCCAGAGGACGCGGGGCGGCCTGCACATGCTTGTCAACGTGGATCACCGCCGAGTGGTTGTTGCCCAAATCAACCAACCCGGAATTGTTGCCTTGAACGAGCACATCATCGCTGAAAGCCGCTGCGATCATCTTGGGGTTCGCAGCAATTCCTTGCCCGCCCTTGCGCGAAAACAGACCGGTGCTTTTGATCGGGAGCTTGAGAGCGACCGAAGCAGGCTCCAGCGACGTCGGATTCTGATAGGTACTGTCGGACATCTTGCCCGCTACGTCGTTGTACCTGCGATCGCGCTCGGAAGATGAAGCCTCCTGCACCAATTGATCGCGGACTTCTTTGAAAGGCTTCGATTCACCACTGCGAATATCCCTGAGCCAGATGATGTGATAGCCGTCCGAGGACAGCACCGGCTTTGAAATTTCATCTTTCTTCAGCGCAAACATGGCCGAGTCGAAAGCCGGGTTGGTCACACCTTTTTCCAGCCAGCCCAAATCGCCTCCCTGCCGCTTCGAGCCCAGATCCTGTGAATCGGCCGTAGCCAGTTTGGCAAAGTCGGAAGGGTTGGCCTGGGCGGCAATCTTCTCCGCCTTGCCTAAAGCCGCTTTCTGCTGTTCCGGTGTGGCATTGGCGGGCACGTTGATCAGAATATGGGAAACCAGACGCTGATCAGGCTGCACGAAGCGCTGCTTCTCATCCGCATACCGCTTCTTCAGGTCATCTTCGCTTGGCGCCGCCTGCAAAGGCAGATCCGGACCATTGACCTCGAGATACTTCACCGAAACCTGCTCAGGATTCATGTAATCAGCCTGATGCGCCTTGTACCAGGTCTGGATCTGCGCATCCGTGACTTGATCGTCGACCAGTTTGGGCTGCGGGAGCACCACATAGCGCAGGTCGCGCCGCTGCGTGAGCAAACTGAGGAACTGGTTGACCTGCTCGTCGCTGACAATCGTGCTGTCGTTGATGGCATTGGGCAGGATTTGGGCGGACAAGGAGGAGCGAATTTCGTCCTCGAACATGCTCGACGTTTTGCGCTGACTGGCGAGATAGGCACTGTAAGCCGCACCATCGAACTCGCCGTTTACCTGGAAGGCCGGCACCGCAGCAATATAGTCCCGCACGGCCTGATCTGAAACCCGCATGCCCCACTTTGTATTGGCCTGCAACAGGAGCTGCTCGTCGATCATTCCGTCGAGAATGCGCTGCTTGGTCGCGGCCTTCTCGAAGATGCTGGCATCGAAACTATCACCCTGCTGCTCACTTGCCTGCTGCCGCAGTTGATTGATCCGATTCTGAAAATCGTTCTGACTGATTTCACGCTTGCCGACCTTCGCCACAAACGTATCGTTGCCGGAAGTGAAGTAACTCTCCATACCGAACAGCGACATAGCCAGAACGGCGACACCCAGAACAATGATGGACGGCCAGCCGTGCATCTTGTTACGCATTGCCTGCAGCATTGAAATCTTCCCGCGATGTGGTTGAGAGCGCATGACACACGTGGTGCACGGCCGGCGCCAGCCTCCGTACAATCGAACACCCGACATTCCACATTCGGGCACGCATCGCTCAAATGACAAGGGCGCCACACGGGCGCCCTTGCGAACTATGGCGGAGTGGACGGGACTCGAACCCGCGACCTCCGGCGTGACAGGCCAGCATTCTAACCAACTGAACTACCACTCCGCACTATCTGGTGGGTGCTGTAGGGATCGAACCTACGACCACCGCCTTGTAAGGGCGACGCTCTACCGCTGAGCTAAGCACCCGAAACCAAGCGTCAGCCGCTTAGTTTAAGGCATCCTTCAGGGTCTTGCCAGCCTTGAATGCGGGCACTTTTGACGCCTTGATCTCGATCGCCTCGTTGGTACGGGGATTGCGGCCGGTACGCGCCGCACGGTCACGGACAGTGAAAGTACCGAAACCCACTACCGAAACGTCCTCACCCTGCTTCAACGACGTCTGCACCGCTTCCAGGTAGGCTTCAAGCGCGCGACCCGCGTCAGCCTTGGTAAGCTCGGCCTTCTCGGCGATGGCATTGATCAGATCAGTTTTGTTCATTGAAAAAACTCCCTCGTTCAGATTTCACCAGCATAGTTCGCCATGACGACGAGACAACACCAGCGTGGATGGTTGGCTCTTGCTTTGTGCCTTGACGCAATCCCGCGTCGCTGCACTTGAGTAACACCGGGACTGCGGTATCGCCTTTATACCAGTGCGTTGCCGGACTCCGCAACACAAGTGCCCGTAACGTTTCCCGTGGTTCAGCACGCAAAAGAATTGCTTGCAAAAAGGAGCCCAGGGAGCTAAGCCAAGCTCCGCGACGGCTAATGCCACGAATAACCACATGCCCCGCTCTGAGGCGGGATGCGAATGGCTAGCCGCGTTCGCCGTCAATGGGTAAGCGACGGCCCACCTTTGGTTTCGGCGACGACAGCTGGCGGTGTTTCATCCTTTACGGGATTTGGTTGCAGTGGTCGCTCAAGCGCGATATCCAGCACTTCATCGATCCAGCGCACTGGGCGGATTTCGAGCGATGAGGTGATGTTGGACGGCATGTCGGCCAAATCTTTCTTGTTTTCTTCGGGAATGATCACGGTAGTAATTCCGCCCCGATGTGCGGCCAGCAATTTTTCCTTTAATCCACCGATGGGAAGAACCCGCCCACGCAGTGTGATCTCGCCGGTCATGGCGACTTCTGAACGGACCGGAACCTTGGTCAAGACGGATACGAGCGCGGTGCACATGGCGATACCGGCACTTGGCCCGTCTTTGGGTGTGGCACCTTCCGGCACATGGATATGCACATCCAGTTTCTGATGGAAATCCGGATCAATGCCGAGCTGATCGACCCGTGCACGTACAACGGAAAGCGCTGCCTGGATGGATTCCTTCATCACGTCACCCAGCTGTCCGGTATTCACCAGACGGCCTTTGCCGGGAACAACCGACGCCTCGATGCTGAGCAATTCGCCGCCCACCTGTGTCCACGCAAGGCCGGTAACCAGACCCACTTCGTTCTGCAACTCCTTTCGTCCGAAATCGAACCGACGAACGCCCAGATACTGATCCAGATTGCTCGAGGTGACCTTGGCCCGATCTGCAACCGCCTTCGTCTTTGTCGCCCTGGACGTTGGCGTTTTTGTCTTGGCCTTCTTCACTTGCAGCAAGGTCAACTCCTTGACGACCTTGCGGCAGATCTTGGAAATCTCACGCTCGAGATTGCGGACGCCCGACTCGCGGGTGTAATAACGCACGATGTCACGCAGTGCACCCTCGCTGATGGTGACCTCTTCGGTCTTCAAGCCGTTGGCCTTGAGCTGTTTGGAAAAAAGGTATTTCTGCGCGATGCCCAGCTTTTCGTCCTCGGTGTAGCCGGGGATGCGAATGACCTCCATGCGGTCCAGCAGCGGCCCGGGAATATTCAACGAGTTGGCGGTGGCGATCCACATGACCTCGGAAAGATCGAGGTCAACCTCGAGGTAGTGATCATTGAAGGTGTGGTTCTGCTCGGGATCCAGCACCTCGAGCAATGCCGAAGAAGGATCGCCACGGAAATCCATCGACATCTTGTCGATTTCATCCAGTACGAAGAGCGGATTCTTGGCGCCCACCTTGTTGAGGTTCTGCACGATCCGGCCGGGCATCGAGCCGATATAGGTTCGACGATGCCCGCGAATTTCGGCCTCATCGCGGACCCCGCCCAGGCTCATGCGCACAAACTTCCGGTTGGTCGCCTTGGCGATCGATTGTCCCAGCGACGTCTTGCCCACGCCAGGCGGACCCACCAGACACAGGATTGGCCCCTTCATCACGGTCACTCGTTGTTGCACAGCGAGATATTCCAGAATCCGGTCCTTGACCTTTTCGAGACCAAAATGATCCGCGTCGAGCACTTCCTGGGCCATCTGGAGATCCTTGCGCACCTTGCTCCGCTTCTTCCAGGGCACACCGACCAGCCAGTCCAGATAGTTGCGCACGACCGTGGCTTCGGCGGACATCGGAGACATCTGCTTGAGCTTGTTGAACTCCTGCCGGGATTTGGCCAACACGGCCTTGGGCATGCCCGAGGTTTCGATCTTCTTCTGCAGCTCTTCGATCTCGCTGGGGCCCTCCTCGCTGTCGCCAAGCTCCTTCTGGATGGCCTTCATCTGTTCGTTGAGGTAGTACTCGCGTTGGCTCTTCTCCATCTGCGACTTGACCCGACCACGGATCCGCTTCTCAACCTGCTGCAAGTCCATTTCGCCATCGACAAGCCCGATCAGCAGCTCGAGGCGTTGCCCCACGTCGGCGGTCTCCAGTACGCGCTGCTTGTCCGCCATGCGCACCGAAAGATGCGCGGCGATGGAATCGGCCACGCGCGAGGGATCATCAATTCCGGACAGGCTGGCCAATACCTCAGGCGGCAGCTTGCGGCTTTGTTTGACCAGTTGCTCAAACAGCGAAATCAGCGTGTGCGAAACCACGTCAAGTTCCCGCTCTTTCGTGTTGTAAACCGGTTCGATCAGGCGCGAACGCGCCATCAACATACCGTCCTCTTCCTGGAAGTCCTCAACTGAGACGCGGGACTGCCCTTCAACCAGCACCTTGACCGTGCCGTCGGGTAGCTTCAAAAGCTGCAACACACCAGCGAGCGTGCCGACTTGGTGAAGGTCAGCGATCTCCGGATCATCGGTGTCCGGGCTCTTCTGGGCCACCAGCAGGATCTGGCGCTCGCCTTCCATGGCGCGCTCCAAGGCACGCATGGACTTGTCGCGGCCGACAAACAGCGGAATGACCATGTGTGGGTAGACCACCACATCGCGCAAAGGCAATACCGGCAGAGCGTCCAGGGCATCAGGAAGGGGAGCGTTCTTGGCCATGCAGGCGGATTTCCTCGGATTCAAAGCTTAAAGTGACCTCGACACTGCGCCGGGCCCGTTACTACGTCAAGTGGAGGCAACCACCCACTCACTCAAGGTCTAGCGGCCACCAAAAAGCAGAACGGCCCCGGTGAAATCACCGGAGCCGTCGTCACTGCGACCGCGGAAAAGGGGTCAGGCAGCGTCGCTACCCTCAGCCCCCACCCGCTGTTGCAGATTGCCACGATAGATCAGGTACGGCTCAGCCTGACCGTCAATCACGGCATCATCCACGACCACCTTGCTTACATGTTCCAGCGAAGGCAGCTCATACATCGTCTCAAGCAGCACCTGCTCAAGAATGGTGCGAAGGCCGCGGGCACCGGTTTTCCGCTTGAGTGCCTTCTTTGCGATGGCCTGCAAGGCTTCAGGACGGAATTCCAGCTCCACTTCTTCCATTTCAAACAATTTCTTGAACTGCTTGGTAACGGCATTTTTCGGCTCGGTGAGAATCTTCACCAGTGCCGCTTCGTCCAGTTCGTCGAGAGTAGCCACGACAGGCAGACGACCGACGAATTCGGGGATCAGGCCAAACCGCACCAGATCTTCCGGCTCGACATCAGCCAGGACCTTGCCGAGATTCTCGGTACGTTCCTTGCTGCGCACTTCGGCCGAAAAGCCGATGCTGGTGTTCTCGGAACGCTGCTGGATGACCTTTTCCAACCCTGCAAATGCACCGCCGCAAATAAACAGGATGTTCTTCGTGTCGACCTGGAGAAATTCCTGTTGCGGATGCTTGCGCCCGCCTTGGGGCGGCACCGATGCCAACGTGCCTTCGATCAGCTTCAGCAAAGCCTGTTGGACGCCTTCGCCGGATACATCGCGCGTTATCGAAGGGTTCTCGCTCTTGCGTGAAATCTTGTCGATCTCGTCGATATAAACGATACCCGACTGCGCCTTGTCGACATCGTAGTCACACTTCTGCAGCAATTTCTGGATGATGTTCTCGACATCCTCACCGACATAGCCGGCTTCGGTCAGCGTCGTGGCATCAGCGATGGTGAACGGGACATTGAGCAGGCGCGCCAGCGTTTCCGCCAGCAGCGTCTTGCCCGATCCGGTGGGACCTATCAGCAGGATATTGGATTTGCCAAGCTCGATATCGTCGCTTTTCTGACGTGACTCGATCCGCTTGTAGTGGTTGTACACCGCCACCGCCAAGGCCTTCTTGGCACGTGTCTGACCCACCACATACTGATCGAGCGATTCTCGAATCTCGCGGGGCTTGGGCAATTGTGTACGACCGGAGGCAGCCTTCTCCTCCAGCTCTTCGCGAATGATGTCGTTGCAGAGCTCCACGCATTCATCGCAGATGAATACCGATGGTCCTGCAATCAACTTGCGCACTTCGTGCTGGCTCTTTCCGCAGAAGGAACAATAAAGAATCTTGCCGCTGTCGGCGGAACGCCCCTGCCGGTCGTCACTCATACTTTCGATCCCGCTGGTCAATCTGGATGCGTCGCGAGAATACCACAGGGCCCCGCGTCTGCCTGCAAACGCGGGGCCGTCTCGTGACTCTGGTTACAACCTGGAAATCAGGCCGACTTCACCGTCTCGCCGGCACGCTTGTCCAGAACTTCGTCGATAAGACCATAAGTCCTGGCGTCCACAGCGTTCATGAAGCGATCTCGCTCCATGTCCAGCTCGATCTTTTCGAGCGGCTGGCCGGTGTGCTCGACATAGAGCTTGTTCAGTCGCTCACGGATGTAAAGAATTTCCCGGGCCTGGATATCGATATCCGTCGCCTGACCCTGGGCCCCGCCCGAAGGCTGGTGGATCATGATCCGGGAGTTGGGCAGTGCAAACCGCTTGCCCTTGGCACCGGCCATGAGCAAGAACGAGCCCATGCTGCACGCCTGACCGATGCACATCGTGCTGACATTCGGCTTGATGAACTGCATGGTGTCGTAGATCGCCAGACCTGCCGTCACCGCGCCACCGGGACTATTGATGTAAAAGTTGATGTCCTTGTCGGGATTTTCCGATTCCAGGAACAGCATCTGGGCAACGATGACGTTCGCCGTCTGATCATTGACCTCACCCACGAGGAAAATGATTCGTTCCTTCAGCAGGCGCGAATAAATGTCATACGAGCGCTCGCCGCGAGCGGTCTGCTCGACGACCATCGGCACCAAATTGAGACTTTGAATCTGATCCATGGCCATGTTGACAGCTCTCCAGTTCGATGGGCCTGCAAATGCTCAGGCGTTAGCCGGGCGCATCACGTCGTCAAAGCTCAGTTCCTGCTCCGTGGTTTTGGCGTGTTCCGCCACCCACTCGGCAACCTGATCCTCCATCACACGATTCTGCAGCCCAGACATCAACTGGGGGTCGCCATTGTAGAGTTCAATGACTT
>JBDTXA010000037.1:0-22118 GCA_040006415.1 Rhodanobacter sp. | reverse complement strand
TACCGCATGACGATGACGATTGATTCCGTCCGTCGCGATGGATCGCTCTTTGTAGGAGCGCACCCTGTGCGCGATGCTCTTCGTCACGTCATTGAAGGCATCGCGCACAGGGGGCGCGTCTACGGATGGATCCAGCGCCAAACAAGGTAGACCAGCGGCGCGCACAACAGCAAAAAGGGGATCGAGACCAGATGAAACAGCCGCAGACCATGCGGCTGCCTGGCGAGGCGCAGGGCAATCAGGTTGGCCATCGATCCGATGACGACACCAAACCCGCCCACGTTCACGGCCACCGCGAGCGCCATGACATCCGGTACCCGATTCAATAGCAGGACAGTGGCCGGGACGTTGCTGATCAGCTGGGAGGCGACAACGCCGCTCACATACAGCGTCAGCGGCTGCCTGAAGTCGAGCTGATCGAGCGCGTCTCGAATCAACGGCAGTTCGGCGAGGTGGCCCAGGCCGAGGAAGATGGCAGCAAACGTGATGAGCAGCAGCCAGTCGATTCGCTTGAGAATCGATCTCGCAAAAAATACGTAGAGCATCAACACAAAGATGGCGCCCAGCGGTGCATGGCTGTATTCGATCATCAGCACCATGCCCACCAGCGCGGCGAGTGACCCCACGCCGAGCCGGCTGGCGACGGGCGTGTCGTCAATGTTTTCCGGCGCCAGCGCCACCCGCTGTGGCGGAAGCCAAAAAAAGGCCAGCGCGGCGACCATCACCAGCATCATTGCCGCGGCAGGCAGCATGCTCCACGCGAACCGCAGGAACGACAACTGCGTGTGCTGCCACAGCAGCAGATTTTGTGGATTGCCGATCGGGCTGAGCGTCGATCCGGCATTCACGGCCAGCGCTTCCAGTACCACCATGCGCGCCACGGGGAGGTTGGTGATGCTGCCGACTGACAGTGTCAGCGGCACGATCAGGAACAGGCTGACGTCATTGGTCAGCACCATCGAAAGAACGGCCGTGGCCGCCACGAGCAGCAGCCCCAGACTGCGCAGCGACTGCATCCTGAGCACCATCACCGCGGCGGCACGCTGCACCCAGCCGCTGTCACGAATGCCCTGGATGGCGATCAGCAAGCCGAGCAGTCCGGCGAGAGTCGGCAGTTGCAACCAGTGGCGATAGCTTGCAAGAGGTTGCGGATCGATCACCGCCAGCACCACGGTCAACATGCCGAAAGTGAGCAGCAGCCATTCCGCCCTGAGGCGCGCGCTCCAACGAACCGTTGCCGTCGCGTCCGTGTTCACGCGCTTTTCGCTGCGCGGTAGATCGGCACGCTCGGGCACCTCAGCCTTCCCGCAAGAGCCGCATCGGTGGCGTGCGCGACACCTTGCGCGTACCGGCCAGGCCCAGCAGCATCACGATCACTGCAGCAGCCAGTGCGGCATATGCCAATGGCCAAAGCGATGGGACAAAGCCTTCGATATGAAACACCGCCTGCCCGAGCCACAGTCCTGCACCGGCAGCGCCAAGCGCTGCGGTGAGACCGGCAACGAGGCCGAGCAGGGCGAACTCGCAGGCCGCCGCGACGCGCAACTGGCCGCGCCGCGCGCCGAGCGTGCGCAGCAATGCGGCCTCATGCTGCCGTTCGGCGGCACTGGCCGCGAGCGCAGCGGCCAGTACCAGGGCGCCGGAAAGCAGGCTGAAACCGAGAATCCAGCGCACCGCATTGCCGACACGATCGACGATCTCGCGCACGCGGTCGAGCAGCGAATCGACATCGATCAGGCTGAGGTTGCTGTAATCGCGCGAGAGCTTTGCCAGCGCGTTGGCGTGCCCTTGCGGCAGATGGAAACTGGCCAGCCAGGTATGCGGCAGTCCGCCTGCGTGGGCCGGGTCGAGCAGCAGAAAAAAGTTGACCCGGAACGAACTCCAGTCGACCTTGCGGACGCTGCTCACCGTGGCGTCGATGTTGCCCTCGCCCACGTTGAAACTGAGCGTGTCGCCGATCTTCAACCCATATCTGTCGCGCCAGCTGGTGTCGATCGATACCTCGGCCTTGGGCGGCGCCGCGTCTTGCCAGTGGCCGGCGATCACCTCGTTCGATGGCGGCAGCTTCGCCGCCCAGGACAGTCGCAACTGGCGATCGGACTGATCCTTGGCGCCTTCGTCCTCGAACTTCCTCTGAGCAATCGGCTGGCCGTTGATCGCGGTGAGTTTGCCCACGGCCAGAGGCAGCATGTTCAGTTGGTCGCCACCGATGGCGCTCAGTGTTTTCTCGAAGCCAGCACGCTGGTTATCCTGCAGGTTTAGCGCAAACCAGTTGGGTGTATCCGCCGGCAGCTCTTGGCGCCATCCCTGCAGCAAGGCCGGTGCCACGATGGCCAGCAGCAGCAGTGCACACAGCCCGAGGCTCAGTGCTGTGGCCTGAATCAGGCTTAATGTGCGGCGTCGTGCGAGCGCGGCCAGGCCCAGGCGGAGGCCCGGATGTGCACCGGGCGCCACCCGCCGTGCCAGCCAGAGCAAGAGTGCGGCAAGTAGTGCGGCAATGACGGCGACGCCGAACAGGCTGGCGGCCAGAACGCCTGCCAGTTTCAGCGAGCTGCTCTGACTCCAGATCAGACCGAGCGCGACCAATACCGGGATTAAGTACAGCACGTCGAATCGGCGCGCACGCTTGACCGCGCTTTGCCGGAACACCGCGACCGGCGGCACCTCGGCCAATCGCGCCAGCGGCGGCAGCGCAAACCCGATCAGCACTGCGATACCCATCGCTGCAGCGGCAAAGGACGGTGCCAACGGCAGCAGGGTGGGCAGGCTGCCAAACAACTGGCTGGCGAACAACCACGCCAGCTGCGACAGGCCCAGCGCCAGCAGCAGCCCCAGCGTTGCTGCGGGCAGCGCGAGCGCACTCAGCGTCGCCAGCAAGAGCCCCAGCACCTGACGTCGCGGCGTTCCCAGCGCCCTCAGCAGAGCTACTTCAGCGGTCTTGCGCCTGGCGTAGCGCTGTGCGGAAAGGGCGATCGCGATCCCGGCCAGCAAGGCCGAAAGCAGGGCGGTCAAGCGAAGAAAAGCGCCGGCGCGATCGAACGCCGAGCGCATCCGCTCCTGGGTTTGTTCCGGGGTGATCAGCTCGGCACCCTGCGGCAGCGTTTTGGCTTCCGCCCATGCGCGCCATGCTTGCACCGATGCAGGCTCCCCCGCCAGCAGCAGACGATGGCGGGCGCGGCTACCCACGCCCAGCAATCCGGCCTGTCGGGCGTCGGCCAGACTCATGATGCCGCGTGGCGCCAGCGCAAACAGCTCGCCGCCATCGGGCTGACGCACCAGTTCGGCAGCGACGATCAGCTTGAGGCCGCCCAGTTGCAGTGGTTGGCCGACCGCCAGATTCAGCGCGACCAGCGCCCGGTGATCAAGATAGACCTCGCCAGAGCGGGGAGCACGTCCGTTGCTGGAGTGACCTGCTGCATCGTTCAACTCGAGCGTGCCTCGCAGCGGATAGCCCGGTCCGGCTGCCAGCACATCCAGCAGCTGGGTTTGATCGTTGGCGAAGCCCACGCTGGGAAAGCTCGCGGTGTGGGCAAGGCGCAAATTGCGTTTTTGCGCCTCAGCCGTAAAGACGTCCGGGAGCTGTTGTGGCGATGACACACCGACATCGCCACCGATCAGTTCCGCGGCACTGGCCAGCATCCCGAGTTCAATCCGGCTGGCCAGCGTGGCCACCACGCCGAGCGCGACGACGGCCAGCACCAGCGACGCGGCGAGTGTGCGCAATTCCGGCAGATGCCATTCGCGACGCAGGGTGCGCAGGGCCAGCAGCAGCATTTTCATGCCTGGGCGCTCTGGCCGTCTGCCATCACCCGGCCTTCCTCCAGTTCGATCCGCCGATTGCAACGCCCGGCGAGCGTGACATCGTGTGTCACCAGGATCAGGGTGGTCCGGTGATCCCGGTTCAGTGCGAATAGCAGATCGCAAATGTGGTGGCCGGTGCGCTGGTCGAGATTGCCGGTGGGCTCGTCGGCGAACAGCACGCGCGGGCCATGCACAAACGCGCGGGCGATGGCGACGCGTTGTTGCTCTCCGCCGGAAAGCTGGGCCGGGTAGTGACGCCGGCGTGGCGTCAGGCCGACGGCGTCAAGCGCATCGCGTGCGCGCTGTCGGGCGGCGCTCACCCCTTCCAGCTCCAGCGGCAACATCACGTTTTCCTCGGCGGTAAGTGCGGGCAGCAGGTGGAACGACTGGAAAACGAAGCCGACCAGTCGTCGGCGCAGGTCGGCACGCGCTTCCTCGTCCAGTTGCTCCAGCGCGTGACCGTCCAGCGCGATCTCGCCGGAAGTTGGCGTGTCCAGCCCGGCCAGCAAGCCAAGTAGCGTGGTCTTGCCGGAACCTGACGCACCGACGATGGCAAAGCTCTCTCCCTCGCTGACCTGCAGGCTGACCGCTTTCAGGATGTCCAGTTTGCCTTCGGGTCCGGTAACTGACTTGCTAACATCGCAGGCCTTGAGAAGCGAACGGGATGAATCATTCATGCGTCGATGCCTGTGGTTGCTGATATTTCTATGTGGCGTGGGAAGCGTCCATGCAGACGCTCCGAAAACCGTGCTGGTGCTGGGCGACTCGCTGTCCGCGGCGCACAACATACCGGTGGAATCCGGCTGGGTGCACCTGCTCGATACGCGCCTTGGCAAGATGGTGCCGCCATGGACGGCGATCAATGCCAGCATCAGCGGCGAGACCTCGCTGAGCGGCCGCAATCGGTTGCCCGAGCTGCTGAAAAAGTATCAACCCGCGGTGCTGGTGCTGGAGTTGGGAGCAAATGATGGTCTGCGAGGGCTGCCGCTATCGGCGCTAAAGGAAAATCTCGATGCGATGATCATCCTTGCGCAGAAGTCGAAAGTGCGTGTTCTCCTGGTCGGTATCGAGCTGCCGGTGAACTACGGGCCGCAATATCGAGATGGATTGCGCGCGGTGTATACCGACCTGGCCAAGACTCGCCACGCGGCACTGGTGCCCTTTCTTCTGCAGGGCATCGCCCTGGATCCGTCAAAGATGCAGGATGACGGCATGCATCCGGTCGCAAGTGCGGAGCCGGCGGTTCTGGAGCTGGTCTGGAAACCGCTTGAGCCGCTGTTGGAAAATTAGTTTAAGCGCGTGTTTAAGCGTCTGGTCATTATTTTCACGTTCTGCTCACATCGCCGCCGATTAGTCTTCACATATGTGAAACCCCAAGGGCGAGGACGAACGTTATGACCGTACATGATGAGCAGTCGGGACTGATTTTATTGGTTGAGGACAACCGCCAAATCGCGGAAATGGTGGGTGAGCACCTCGAGCGTCGTGGTTACTCGGTTGACTACGCCGCCGACGGTGTCAGCGGCCTGCATCTGGCCGTGTCGAACAGCTACGACGTGATCGTGCTGGACCTGATGCTGCCTGGCCTGGATGGGCTTGAGGTCTGTCGCAAGTTGCGCAAGGAGGCAAAAAAGTCCACGCCGGTACTGATGCTGACCGCTCGCGACACCCTGGAAGACAAGTTGATCGGTCTGGAGGCGGGTGCCGACGATTATCTGGTCAAGCCGTTCGAGGTGCGCGAGCTGGAAGCGCGTCTGCGTGCGCTGATCCGGCGCGATCGTCGCCAGGTGTCCACCGAGGTGTTGACAGTAGGCGACATGACCCTGGATACCGCGACCTTGCGTCTGACCCGCGAGGGCGAGGAACTGACGGTTTCCCCGATCGGGTTGAAGCTGCTGGCGATCCTCATGCGGGAATCACCGCGGGTGGTCAGTCGGCGCGACATCGAACGTGAAATCTGGGGCGACACCCTGCCGGACTCCGATACCCTGCGTTCGCACCTCTACAATCTGCGGCGTGTCATCGACAAACCCTTCGCACGGCCCCTGTTACACACGATTCATTCGGCCGGATATCGCCTTGCAGATCTTGAAAGCGAAGTAGCGTCTGCGACTCAGACAGGCTGACCTCGACGCAGCGATAACTTAGTAATGGATAGTAGGGTCAAACCAGCCGAGTTCCGATTCGGCGCCTTTCGATACCGAATTGCTTGCGTATTCAGTTTTCAGTTACTGATAGTGGCAGTCGTGTGTCTGCTTGGGGTCTATGGCGAGCTGCCCCCGGTGGTGGCCATCGGCATGATTGTGATCACCTCAGGTGCTGCTTGGCTCGCCACTCGTCGTGAGTGGCGACCGGTAAGGGCACTGGCACGCGTGGTGAACCGTTGGGACGGTGAGCAACTGGATCCGGAAAGCCTGCATCTGGAACAGCTTTCTCCGCGCACGGATGCCGATGTCGCCTCGCTGGCACGGGGGCTTCACGGCTTCGCCACCCGTATCGCGGGCTATAACCAGCGCGAGCGGAATTTCACCCGGGATGCCAGCCATGAGCTTCGCAGCCCATTGACGGTCATCAAGATGTCCGTGGACATGCTGGGCGAGGAAGAAGGGATGAGCGAATTCGGTGACCGCTCAGTCCGCCGCATCAAGCGCGCGACGCGCGAAATGGAAATTTTGGTGGAAGCGTTGCTGATTCTGGCCCGCGAAGCGGATGTCGGTACCGATCACGAGCGATTCGTGGTCAACGATGTGTTGCGTCAGGAAATGACATCGGCCCGTGAGTTGCTGGCGGGACGTCCGATTGAACTGCAGCTGGAAGAGCCTGCCCGATTTGCACTGGAGAGTTCGCCGCAGGCGTTTTCGGTACTTTGTTGGCAGCTGATTCGCAATGCCTGCCAGCAGACAGAGCAGGGTCGCATCGTGATCGTGGTGATGCCCGGCGCCATCAGCGTAAGCAATCACACGGATCCGGACCGCGTCAACGGTGCGCCTGAACCGGTGCGAAGCGCTGATCGCCATGGGTTCGAACTGGCGATCGCCCAGCGCATCAGTGATCGATTCGGCTGGACGCTCGAGCTGCAGACGCTCTCCGGAGAGGAGAACGTCGCTCGCATCGTGTTTCCACATCCGCTGACGGCAGCTGCAGCCATTCCCGATACCCCGAATTTGTAGGAGCGCACTTGTGCGCGATGCGTCTGTTCTGACGCCGCAACCAAGAGTATCGCGCACGAGTGCGCTCCTACATGCGATCAGCTTGTCAGCGCGGGGTCGACACTGAAATCGCAGCCAGTCTTCGCTTTCACGTCTTCGAGGCTGACGCCGTCGTTGAGTTCGATCAGCATCAGGCCTTCGCCTTTTTTGACGGCAAAAACGCACAGGTCGGTGATGATCAGGTCGACCACCTGCTGGCCTGTCAGCGGCAGGTCGCATTGGGTCTTGATCTTCGGCGAGCCGTCCTTTGCGTTGTGCTCCATCAGCACCACCACACGTTTCACGCCGCTGACCAGGTCCATGGCGCCGCCCGGGCCCTTCACCATCTTGCCGGGCACCATCCAGTTCGCCAGGTCGCCTTGCGCCGAGACTTCCAGGCCGCCGAGAATCGACAGGTCGATGTGGCCGCCGCGAATCATCGCGAACGAATCGGCACTGGAGAAGAAGCTCGAGCCGGGCAGGGTGGTGATGGTCTGCTTGCCAGCGTTGATCAGGTCGGCGTCGATCCCTCCTTCGGTCGGGAACGGACCGATGCCGAGCAGACCGTTCTCCGACTGCAGCGTGACATCGATGCCGTCGGGAATGTAGTTGGCTACCAGGGTCGGGATGCCGATACCCAGATTCACGTAGAAACCATCGCGCAGCTCCTTCGCCGCGCGCTTCGCCATTGCGCTGCGCACCGGGCTTTCCTTGCCGGAGTTGGCACCAGCGATAGTGCGAAATTCGATCCGCTTCTCGTAGTTCACGCCTTCGATGATGCGATCGACATAGATGCCGGGTACGTGCACGCTATCCGGGTCGATCGAGCCGACCGGCACGATTTCCTCCACTTCGGCAACGCAAACCTTGCCGCAGGTGGCAATCATCGGATTGAAATTGCGCGCCGTCTTGCGGAACACCAGATTGCCATGTGCATCGCCCTTCCAAGCCTTGACGATCGACACGTCGGTCTGGATTGCCTCCTCCAGCACATATTCCTTGTCCCCAAAACGCTTGGTTTCCTTGCCTTCGGCGAGCTTGGTGCCGAAACCGGTGCGGGTGTAGAAACCAGGGATGCCCGCGCCACCGGCGCGCAGCTTCTCGGCCAGCGTGCCCTGCGGAGTGAGATGAAGTTCCAGCTCGCCGGCCAGCACCTGGCGCTCAAACTCCTTGTTTTCGCCTACGTACGAGGCGTAGACGCGCTTCACCTGATGCGTCTTGAGCAGCGGACCCATGCCGAAATCGTCGACCCCAGCATTGTTGCCGACGATGGTCAGCCCCTTGGTACCCGCGTCCAGCAGCGCGCCGATAAGATTCTCGGGAATACCGCACAGGCCGAAGCCGCCGGCTGCGATGGTCATGTCGTCGAACAGCAGCCCGTCGAGCGCCTTGGCGGCGTTGGGATAAACCTTGTCCATTGCGTTGCCTTCCTGCAGGGAGAGTCAATGCACAAGGATACGCCGGATCAACCTTGCGCTGCCTCGTACCAAGGTCGCAGATGCCCGAATCCCGCTGTCCCGAGCCTCACCCGCACCTCCCACGTTTGCACTGCCGATAGGGTGACACCGGTGGGAGCGGCTTCAGCCGCGATGCTTCTCAATCCGTGAGCATCGCGCGCCAAAGCAACACTTGATTAAAGAAATTACACGTGTAAACATAATAATCAATTACATACGTAAACGGTTAATCATGGCAATCAGCGAAGCCGAAGCAGTGGTGATGGATGTGCTCTGGCGCGCCGCACCGCGCACCGCCGAGGAAATCCTTGCCGAAGTCGGCCCGGCGCAGGGTTGGCAGGAGGGCACGGTGAAATCCCTGCTCAACCGGCTGCTGCGAAAAGAGGCTGTGCATGCCGAACGCGATGGCCGCCGTTATCTTTACACGCCGTTGCTCGCACGCGAGCAGTACGTGCAGCAAGAGAGCAAGGGATTGCTGGACCGACTGTTCGGCGGCAGGGTGGCGCCGCTGGTGGTGCACTTTTCCGAGCAGCGCAAATTGTCGAAGAAGGACATCGCCGAACTGCGCAAGCTGCTGAAGGAGCTCGACGATGAACAGCATTGAGATGATCGCCGCAGCGTGTGTAGCGCATGGCTGGCGGCTGCTGCTCGCGTTCACTATGGCAATCCTCTGCGTCGCGGTGTTGCGCCGTCCCTGTCGGCGTCTGTTCGGTGCCAGGCGCGCGTGCCAGCTCTGGCTGCTTCCACCGCTGGCGATGCTGGCCAGCCAGTGGCCGCACGGCGCGGTGGGGGTCGACACGAATACGCCGCTTCCGACACTGGTCTACCTGATCACTTCAGCTGGGTCGCCGGCGTTGTTCCACCCCGGCGTGCCCGAGAGCTACGGGTGGCTGGTCGCGGCCGTGTGCGCCTGGGGTCTGGGCATGCAGTTGATGGCCTGGCGCGCCATCCGCGCACAACGTCGTTTCCGAAAGGCCCTTCGCCATGCCACACCGGTCGCCGATGGGTCGTCCTCTATACCCTTGCTTCGTGCTACTCGGTCAGATATGGGACCGGCGCTGGTTGGCGCGTGGCGCACGCAGATCGTTATTCCCGCTGACTTCGATACCCGTTACGACCCGATCGAGCGCGCGCTGATTCTTGCGCACGAACGTATGCACGCCCAGCGCCGCGACGGCTTCGGCAGCCTCGCTGCGCAGGTCATGCTGGCGGTTTTCTGGTTTAACCCGCTGGCATGGTGGGCACTGGGCGCGCTGCGCCACGACCAGGAGCTCGCCTGCGACGCCGCCGTGCTTCTGCAACACCGACCCAAGCGTCGCGTTTACGCGAACGCCATGTTGAAAACCCAGCCCTCGGCGCATCAGTTGCCGGTAGGTTGTTGCTGGTCACCGCGTCACCCCATCACGGAGCGTATTGCCATGCTGAAACAATCACCGCCGAGCCATCGGCGCGCCAGACTTGGCCTCGTCGCCGGTGTCGTGCTCGGAACTATCGTCACCGGCGCGGTCTATGCCGCGAGCCGACCTGTCGGATCCGTCGCCGCCACGCCGTCGCCAGCGGCCGCTGCCGGCCAATATCAGCTGGACATCATGGTTGCATCGTTTTCCAAGGGCACCGCTGGGGATCATGCCGAGCGGACGACGGGCGGACTCTGCATGAAACCGGGCGAATCCGGAGGCGTGAACACCGACAAGGGTTGGCAGCTGGAGGCGAAGGTGATGCCTCTGGAGGCCGGACGCGTGGCCGTGGCGCTGGACCTGAGCACGGCGGCGGGCAAGCCGATGGCTAGCCGTCGCCTGGAAGGCCGTCTTGGGCAACCCATGCTTGCCGAATTCAACGATGCCGATGGCGTGCACGACTACAGTATCGACGTGACGCCGCGGGCGGGATGTCCCGCGCGCCTTGCCGACCCTGGAGCGGTGGCGCGTCTGACCCTGATCAAGCGCACCGTCAAGAATCAACCCGTACGTGATGTCATCCAGTCGATGGCGCAGCGTGCGGGCCTGGAGGTTGTCAATCCGCAGGATTTGACGACACGTCTTGTGACCCTGAATTTCGATCAGATTCCGGCCGAGCGCGCGTTGCGGTTGATGGCCGATATCGACGGCAAGCAGGCGATTTTCCACGGCAAGCAGGTGCGTTTCGACGCGAAGTAGACGAGCGCTCTGGCTATACTTTCGCTGGCGTTTCGTCGCGGAGAGTGAAGTGAAGCCACGCCATCCGCTTGTTGCTTTAGCCCTTGCAGGGATGGCGTCTCCTGGACATACCGCCGCGCCACCGGTGCTAGTGATCCACGATGGTGCCGGCGTCATTCGCCACGACACGACGCGGGAAAAGGAACGCGCAATGCGCGCCGCGCTGACCCTGGCGCTGACGAGTCGCTGCGCGCAGCTCAAAGCCGGCAAGCCAGCGCTGGCCTGCTTCTGTTGCAGCGACCTCAGTCGCGACGCGCTTCGTTATCGCGCCAGAGCAGGAGCATCGCGACTGAAGTCGCTCCCATAAAAGCCGCTGCTGCGCCGCCGCCGACCACCCACGAAGCTGCCCCTGGTGAGGTGTAGGAGCGCATTCATGCGCGACGCTCTTGCTGCGATGGAACACCGAAAAGCATCGCGCATGAATGCGCTCCAACAGGATTGCCGCGGATCAGTCTTCGCGGTCGGGACGCTCGCGGACCGGATGTTTGCTCAGCTTGCGCTGCAAGGTGCGTCGGTGCATGCCGAGCCGGCGGGCAGTCTCGGAAATATTGCCGTCGCAATCGGTCAGCACACGCTGGATGTGTTCCCACTCAAGCCGGCGCAGCGCCAGCGGCTGTTCCGGTGTGTCGGGCAGGTCCTGGTCTTCCGCCTCGTTGTCGCCATCGAGCAGGGCGCGAACCACGGCGTCGGCATCGACCGGCTTGGCCAGATAGTCGTGTGCGCCGCGCTTGATCGCCTCCACCGCCGTCGCAATCGAGGCATACCCGGTGAGCAGCAGCACGCGCAGATCCGGGACCAGCGCATGCAGCTCGGGAATCAGGCGCAGGCCATTCTCCTCGCCCAGCTTGAGGTCGAGCACGCAGTAGCGTGGCTGGTGCCGGCGCGTCAGTGCGCGGGCTTCGTCAAAGGACTCTGCCGTGATTACCTCGAATCCGCGCGAGGCCATGGCGCGAGCCAGCACGCGCAGAAACGTCGCGTCGTCATCGACCAACAGCAGGGGGCGGGCGCTGGCGGCCTGGATTGTGTCGTTCATGAACGGTGATTCCTGAGGTAAGTCGCGTGCCATTCTTGCCGGAACGGCCATCGCATGCACGTCACTTCAATGCGGGGAGCGATCCGCTCGGGCGCCGATGACGGCCAAGGGCAGGCGCAGGCAGACTTGCGCGCCTTCCGGCGTGTTGCCGGCAACCAGCTCGCCGTCGAGACGCTCGGCCGTTGCCTCGGCCAGGGCCAGACCGATGCCCAGTCCGGTCAGTTTGTCCGAGTAGCCCATCGCCGTCATTTCGCCGGATTCGTCGAAACCCGGGCCGCGATCCCGAACGCACAGTTGCAGCCATCCCTTTTCGCTGATCACGGCCAGTTCGACGACATGGGAGCCACGAATCGCCGACGCATCGGCGGCGTTATTGAGCAGGTTGATCAGCGAATGACGCAAGCCCGGAGGCGTGCGCAGCACGGTTTTCGCATCATCGTCCTCCAGACTCACGGCGAGACTGGCCTCCGGCCGCAGCAGCTGGAAACGTTCGGTGCAGCCGTGGACGAACTGCCCCACGGTCAGTTGCTCCGGCGTCTGGGACAACTGCGCCTTGCCGAACGCCACCATCTCGCGCAGGATCGTGCGGCAGCGATCCACCTGGCTTTCGAGCAGGGCAAGATCCTCCTTCAACTGCGCATCGCCGTCATGCTCGCGGCGCAGTTCCGGCAGCAGGGTGCGCATGGTCGACAGCGGCGTGTTGAGCTCATGCGCGGCGCCGGCCGCCTGGGTGGCGATGGCCAGGATGCCCTCATCGCGCAAGGCCCTTTCGCGTATCCGCTGCACTTCCAGTTGCTGCAGACGCACCGCCCGGGCGAGACGGTTGATAAAGAACCCCAGCAGCAATGCCGTGATGATGAAGTTCACCGCCATCCCACCGACATGCAGGGTGAAGCCGCGATCGCCCGGCATCGACATCGGCAGCGGCACGTGCCACACCAGCAGGATCAGGTAGGCCAGCCCGGACATGATCGAAACGATCAGCAAACTTCTTACCGACAGGGCGGCGGCGGTCAATGCGATCGGCACCAGCAGCAAGGTGATGAAGGGATTGCTGGCGCCGCCAGTGAAATACAGCAGATAACCCAGCACCAGAGTGTCGACGGTGATGTGAACCACCGTTTCCCATTCGCGAACGGGCCAGCGGTAGCCCAGCCGCCAGGCGGCGAACACGCCAAACACGGCCAGCAGGCCGATGCCCAGCAGCAGCGGCAGCAACGGAATAGAAAGCTGTATCCAGAACGCGCAGACCAGCACCGCGATGCTCTGGCCGGCAATCGCGCACAGGCGCAGCCAGGCCAGCGTTCGCGTCAGCGCGTACGGTCCGATGCGTTGGTGTTGCCGTGGCGCCATGGCGTGTGTCCATTCGTGGTGGCCACATCGAGGAACCCGCCGTGCAGCTACGGCGGGTTCCTTGCGTCATGGCCTGGGCGGGTTGTTGAATTCCTCACTGCGCACGGGCGGCAGCGGGTGGTTGTTGGTGGCTGCGTCGGAGTGGCTGGCGGACAGTTTGTTCATCAGCGGCAGCATCGCGACGGCGATCACGGTGCAGGCCACGCCGGCAAAGCCGAGCTTGTTGAACAGCGCCGTATAGATCGGCAGCGAGACCAACGGGTCCTTGATGTCGGTTGGAATGCTGGCGAAGTTCGCCACCACGCTGCCGAGATACTGCGAGATGCCTGATGCGACGAAGTAGGCGCCCATCATGAAGCCGCCCATTCGTTCCGGCACATAGCGCGCGATCATCGCCAGCCCGAGACCGCTGACCAGCAGTTCGCCCAGCGAGTACAGGCCATAACCCCAGACCATGATCCAGGACGAAACCTGGCCATTGACCGCGAAGCGCGCGCCCACGCCATAGATGAAGAAGCCGATCGCCACGGCAGCGAAACCCCAGGCGAACTTGGCTGCCACCGATGGGTTTTTGCCGACCTTGCCCATGCTGTTGTAGATGAGCACCAGCACCGGGCTCAACAGCACGATCCAGATCGCATTGAGTGACTGGAACTGCTCAGGAATCCAGGTGAGGATGTGCCAGCCGAACAGGTTGAACGACAGATCGACGTTCCGCTGTGCGAACAGGTTCAGCGAAGTCGACATCTGCTGATAGAAGATAAAGAAAAAGATCGTTTGCCCGACCAGCACCAGCGCGGCGATCAAACCCGCCCGCTCGTGCTTTTCACTACTGCGTATCAGATGCACGAAGATGCCCAGGATGACCACGCCAGCCGCGTACACGCAGATCCTGGCGACCGCCTGATTCTCGAGGATGAACGCGGCCACGAATACCATCCCGATCGAGGCAACCAGCAGGCCTGCGGCGTTCTTGAGGTTCACCGGCTCTTCGTCCGGCGGCGAACCGATGTGCGACAGCGTGCGGTACATCAGCATGTAGTTGATCAGGCCCAGTGCAAGGCCGATGGCACAAACGCCGAACGCGGTATGCCAGCCCCAGACGTCGCCATATTTGGCAGCGACGGCGTCACGGATCCATGGTGTCAGCAGCATCGAAATGGTCGAGCCGATGTTTACCGCCATGTAGTAAATGGTGAAGGCGCTGTCGATCTTGGTGTCGTCGCCCTCGTAGATCTTGCGCACGAGGTTGCCGGCATTGGGCTTAAAGAAACCGTTGCCGACGATGATGACGCCCAGCGACACATACAGCAGATACTCGGCGTCTGACGGTATCCACAGCATCGCGTAACCCAACCCCAGGATCACGGCACCGGTCAGCATCGTGCGGCGCGTGCCGAGCAGCTTGTCGCCGACCCAGCCGCCAATGGCTGGCGTGGCGTAGATCAGCGCCGCGGCCGCGCCCCAGATGAGGTTGCCTTTCGAATCGGCGAAGCCGAGCTTCTTGATCATGTAGGTGACCATCAACACCTGCATGCCGTAGTAACCAAAGCGCTCCCACATCTCGATCAGGAAAACGGTACTGAATGAGCGCGTCTGGGAGACGGCCGGGTTCTGATTTGCCATAATTTTTCCGTACATGTTTCTGGTCGGGGCGACGCGAGAACACGTGCCGGCGCAATGTGCGTCTTTGTGGCGCACAACCGACGAAGCCTAACCCATCCGGCAGGTTTCACCTGATGCACTGCGGCATCGCAACAACTTGCGTTGCCGCTATCGCGCGGGGGCCGTCCGTTGCGATGGCGAGCGAGCACATCGTGGCGTCCGTCACCCTTGTGGCATCATCTACCCCTTGCAGATGCCTGTTTGAAGCGAGCTTTTTCTGATGCCGATGGTCGAATCGAAGCCCTTGGACCACCTCAAGGTGGCCGCCATCCATGCGGGTGATTTCCTGGCGGGGATCTGTTGCCATGGCCGCTGAAGGTTTTCGCGGTCCGAAACAGCTCTGGAACGCGTTCCAGTGGTCGATGAAGGGTTTCCGGGCTGCCTGGCGTCATGAAGCATCTTTCCGACTCGAGGCCTGTCTCGTCATCGCCCTGGTCCCGCTCGGTCTGTGGCTGGGGCGAGGTGGGCTGGAGAAATTCGCCCTGGTGATCGCACCCATGCTGGTGCTCTCGGCTGAATTGCTGAATTCGGCGATCGAGGCGGTGGTCGACAAGGTCAGCCCCGAGTTTCACGAACTGGCTGGCCGCGCCAAGGACATGGGCTCGGCGGCGGTATTCGTGCTGCTGGTAATGGTGGCGCTGAGCTGGGGCCTGATCCTCGGGCCGCGTCTGCTCGGTTGAGACGCGAGCGTGCACGGCCGCCATTGCCGCCAGCGGCATGGGATGATGGAATGAACTTTCACCGGAACGGAGCGACCTCATGAAACTTCTGCGTAATCTCGTGCTGTTGCTTCTCGCTGTCAGCCTCAGCGGCTGCGGTTATAACGCCATCCAGAAGCAGGATGAAGCCGTCAAGGCGGGCTGGTCTGAAGTGCTCAACCAGTACCAGCGCCGCGCGGATTTGGTGCCCAACCTGGTCAATACGGTCAAGGGTTATGCCCAACATGAGGAAAAGGTCTTCGTCGAGGTGACCAATGCCCGCGCCAAGGTGGGTAGTCTTCAGATCAATGCCGATACGCTCGACGACCCGCAGAAGTTGAAGGAGTTTCAGGCAGCGCAAGGTCAGCTCGGCAGCGCCTTGTCGCGGCTGATGGTGGTCAGTGAAAACTATCCGCAACTGAAAGCCGACGGCCTGTTTCAGAACCTGCAGGCGCAGCTGGAAGGCACCGAGAACCGGGTCACCGTGGCGCGCAACCGCTACGTCAAGTCGGTGGAACAGTACAACGGCATGATTCGCACCTTCCCCAACAACCTCACCGCCAAGATGTTTGGATACAAGGTCAAGCCGAATTTCAGCGTGGATAACGAAAAGACGATCTCCACCGCGCCCACGGTCGACTTCGGCACCGCCGCGCCAGCACCGACTGCGCCGGCTCCCGCCGCATCGGCGAACTGATGACGATCCGGCGCCACCCGCGCCGGTGGCTACTGCTGGCAATCGCCTTGCTGTTGCCGCTACTGCTGCACGCAGCCGATGCCGTGCCGAAACTGGCGCGGCACGTTACGGACCTCACAGGTACGCTGACCGCCGCTCAGGTCGATCAGCTGGATGCGCAGTTGACGTCGCTGGAAAAGTCCAAGGGCGCCCAGTTGGTGGTGCTGATGGTTGGCAGCACCGGTGGGCAGGACATCGCCGAGTACTCGCTGGCGGTGGCCGAAGCGAACAAGATTGGACGCAAAGGGTCTGATGACGGCGTGCTTTTGACTGTCGCCAAAGATGATCATCGGGTGCGTATCGAGGTGGGTTACGGCCTGGAGGGCGCCATTCCCGATGCCGCCACAGCACGAATCACCCGGGAATACATCGCGCCTAAATTTCGCAGCAACGACTACTTTGGCGGCATCAGCGATGCCGTCGGTGCGCTGACTCAGCTGATCAATGGCGAAGCGCTGCCACCGCCGGTGCAAGGCAACGCCGAGCATGAGCGTTCCCGTGGTCCCGGATTGCAGGGCGGCTTGATGATCGGCCTGTTTGCGGCACTGTTCCTGCGCGGCATCCTGGGTCGGCTCAGCGCCTGGGTCCGCGTTCCGCTGGGCGCCATCGTGGTCGGCGCACTGCTGTGGCTACTGATCTCGGCCGGCGCCGGTATTCTCGGCGCCCTCGCTGGCGGCGTCGTGATGCTGATGTCCGGCGGCGCTGGCCGCTCGATCGGCGGCGGCGGTTGGGGTGGCGGCTTTGGCGGTGGCGGCTTCGGCGGCGGTGGTGGTGGTGGCTTTGGAGGCGGCGGTTTCAGCGGTGGTGGTGGAAGCTTTGGGGGCGGCGGTTCGTCGGGGAGTTGGTGATGACACGCATGCAGCGATTGATGACCAATCTATTCGGCAGCTGGTTTCAGCTACGCCAACGTTTCCCCGTCGTATTGCTCGATGACATCACCGCGGCGATTGCCGCCGGTGAGATCACGCACAAAGGTGAGGTTCGGTTCGCCATCGAATCACGGCTTGCTCCCATGGCCGTGCTCGAAGGGCTCGACGCCTCGTTACGTGCGCAGCAGGTGTTCGCGCAATTGAGGGTCTGGGATACCGAGTGCAACAGTGGCGTGCTGTTCTACGTGCTGCTGGCCGAGCATCGGATCGAAATTGTCGCCGATCGAGGCATTGCGGCACGGGTGACCTCCAGCGAGTGGGATGCCATCTGCAAGCAAATGCGCGCCGCCTACGCTGCTGATCGCTGGCGCGAGGGTTCGCTGGAAGGTATCGCCGCGGCGCACCAGCTGCTGCTCCGTCATTTTCCGGGCAACGACAAGGCGATTTCCGACGAACTGCCGGATCGCCCCGTGCTGCTTTGACCGGCCTCGTTCGAGCGCATAGGGCCTTCTGCGCTCGGCGACCTGGGGCGCAGCTGTGAGTGAACAAGGTTTGCCGCTGGAGCACTTCGGGTTTGCTCCTGCCCGGCTGGCAGAGGGAGTGTGGAGAGTAAGGGAGTTCTTCAGGTGAGGGATCGCTTTTGCTGCCTGGCAAATCAAGAGCGACCCCTCCCCAGCCCTCCCCTGCGAGCAGGGGAGGGAGTAAATCTTCAGGCGTAATCCGAGACGGAACGGCTGTGTTGGTGGGGAGCGACTTTGATTAGGAAAAAGAAAGGCGCCCAAGGCGCCTTTCTTTTTCCCGTTGGGTCGCACTCAGTGCGTACTTGCGCCAGGCCCGATGTATTTGCCGATGAATTCCTGCAGCTTGTTGTAGAAGTCGACGTTGTTGGCTTCGGTGTAGAAGCCATGGCCTTCACCGGGCTTGCTCATCCACTCGTAGGGCTTGTGTGCAGCGTCCAGTGCGGCACGCATGGCTTTGGCCTGAGCAAACGGGACACGTTTGTCGTCCTCTCCATGAACCAGCAGTACCGGCACGTTGATCTTGTCGGCGAGTTTGTCGGGCGAGTTGGCCGCCAGATCTGCGTCGTCCTTGCCGATGACCCGGTTGAGATAGCTGCGGCCAATCTTGTTCTGCTGGATATCGCCTTTTTTGTACATCATGGCCAGATCGTAGACGCCGGCGTAGCCGACAGCGCACTTGAACATCCCCGGTGCACGGATGGTGGTCATCATCGCGGCGTAGCCACCGAAGCTGCCGCCGTAGACGCAGATGCGATCGGGATCGGCATAGTTTTGCGCAATGGCCCACTTCACGCCGTCAATCAAATCCTCCTGAATGCGCGTGCCCCACTTCAGGTAGCCCGCTTCCTGAAAGTCCACACCTCTTCCGCTGGATCCACGGTAGTTGACCTGCAGCACCAGGTAGCCGCGGCTAGCGAGAAACTGTGCGTCATCGTCAAAAAACCAGCTGTCCTGGATGCCGATGGGACCACCATGCGGCACAAGAACCATCGGAAGCTTGCGCAGCTCCTTGCCGTTGGGAATGGTGAGGATGGCTTCCATCTCCAGCCCATCACTGGTTTTGAAACGCAGCGATCGACGTTCGGACATTTTCGATGGATCAATCCAAGGCTCGCTCGAAAAAAGCTTGCTGACCTTGTAGGTATGCGTATTGATCAAGTAATAAGTGCCCGGGTCGCGATCGCTGGATGCGGAAAACAGCAACTCGCTTCCGTCCTCGCTGAAGTTGATGAATTGCACATAGCCGGGGAATTTGAGACTTAAAGCCCTGTGCAGCTTTGCCATGGGCGTGTTCAGGTCGATATAGCTGGCGACCGGCTTACCCGTCGCCAGCACGCTGGCAAAGGGCTGATAGGGCAACGGCGTCCATTCGACGTGACCAATGCTGCTGAAGTCGTCCTTCGCCAATGTCTTGCGATTGCCGCCGTTTTCATCCTGCTCCACGAGCATGGATGGGCCACCGTCTGCTGCGTAGTTGGCGTAGATTCCTTTTTGATCAGGGGTGAAAAAGCGAGGGCTGAAGGTATAGCCTCTTTGCGCCGCCGCCATTTTTGCCCAGCCGTTGTCCTGGCGGTGATAGACCACGTACTTGAAGTCGTCATTGGTGCCGAATGCGTAGTGCGCCTTGCCGTCTGCACCGACCATGAAGCTCATGCCTGACACGGCAATCTGTCCCATCAGATGACGTGTGCCGCGGGTGGCATCCACGTCATAAATCGTACTGTAGTCGTTGCCGCCCCAGCTTTCGGTCGACAGGTAGAAGTGACCGTTGGTGGGCGTCGGAAGGCCGTCGATGGAACCCCAGCCTTCATCGCTGGAGCGAGAGCCTGCTCGGACGCCGTATTTTCCAGCGTCGTAGCCGTACAAGTAGTCCTGATGCTTGCCATCCAGATCGGTGGCGAGAATTTCGCCGGTCAACGACGGCTTGTCGATGGAGCCATATTGACGACCTTTCTCCAGCACGATGCGCGTGTTGCTGACCCACGTGACATCCGCCGCGATCTCGTATTTCGGCAGGCGCAGCATGCTGACCGGACTCTTCATGTTTTCCACGTCATAAACGACCAAGGCATGTGAGTCACCATTGATGTCATTGACGTTGACCGCAATATGCTTGCCGTCGGGTGAAAGGGTCGGACTGGATAGCAGCACGTGTCGAGCGAAATCCTCGACCGGAATGAGATCAGTGGCGGCGGCAGCCGCGGGCAACAACAGGCACGCAGCGGACAGCATGGTCCGCGTGAAACGACAAGACATAGATTTCTCCCCGGCTCGCTCCAAAGTTTTTTCTGGTCGCCTGGAGCGCCACGGCCAGTGGGATCCATGATCCCGGTCAACTCCCTGTGACAACGCCTCCTTTTCTTCCCCGAAACGGGCGTGCCTGGCCCGATCTTAGCCGGGCGCCGCGCGCCTTGAAATAGGGAGGGATCACGCCAGACTTTCCCGGCCCGTTACACTTGGGGATTGTCAGCCAGTCAGCCCGCCCACCATGTCCCAGCCCTTTGTCGTCGACATCAACCCGGTCGCGTTCCATCTTGGTCCAGTCCAGGTGCACTGGTACGGGCTGATGTATCTGCTCGGTTTCTTCTTCGTGGCGGTGCTCGGCGAGTATCGGCGCCGGCGCGGACGTTTGCCGGTGACCCGTGATGCGCTGGGCGATCTGCTGTTCTACGGCATGCTGGGTGTCATCGTCGGCGGACGCGTCTGGTACATGCTGTTCTACGCCGACATCGATTGGATCTGGACCGCGCCGCAAACGATTTTCAAGGTGTGGGATGGCGGCATGAGCTTCCACGGTGGCCTGCTCGGCGTGCTTGCGGCCGGCTGGTGGTGGTCGCGAAAGCAGAAGCTGCACTTTTTCGACACCATCGACTTCGTGGCGCCGCTGGTGCCGATCGGTTTGGGCCTGGGACGGCTGGGGAATTTCATCAATGGTGAGCTTTGGGGCAAACCCAGCGATGTGTCATGGGCGATGATTTTCCCGCATGCGCCGGATCGCCTGCCTCGCCATCCCTCGCAACTTTATGAACTGATGCTCGAAGGTGTAGTGATGTTCGTGGTGCTGTGGCTGGTATCGCTCAAGCCGCGGCCGCGCTATCTGGTATCGGGCCTGTTTGCGCTGCTGTACGGATGCTTCCGCTTTGCGGTGGAGTTTGTGCGGGTGCCGGATCCCCAGCTGGGTTATCTGTTCGGTACGCAGTGGGTCACGATGGGTCAGATGCAATCGCTGCCGCTGGTTGTGATTGGCGTGGTGTTGATTGCCATGTCGCGTCGCGCGCCGACCTTGCCGCAGGCAGTCGCCTAGCCGCCGTTTGCATCCGGCAGGAACGGCTTGTGAGATGCGGTTTGTGGAAGCGGTTTGTAGGAGCAGCTTCAGCCGCGATGCTCTTGCTCCGGTGCCAAGAGAAAGGGCATCGCGGCTGAAGCCGCTCCTGCAGAAGCCAACCAGAGGTCAGAAGTTGCGGTCACCGCCCAGAATGTCACCCAATCCGCCAAGCAGCGAGCCTTCACCGCGCCGCTGACCACCACCTTGCGGCGCCGCCGCCAGCATGCGACCGGCCATGCGCGAAAAGGGCAGCGACTGCAGCCAAACGGTACCGGGTCCGGTGAGGGTGGCCAGAAACATGCCTTCACCGCCGAAGAACATGCTCTTGATGCCGCTGACGCGTTGTACGTCCATGTTCACCGTATCGTGGAAGGCGACCACGCAGCCGGTGTCCACGTCCAGCCGCTCGTCAGCTTTCAATTCGCGCTTTACCACGGTGCCGCCGGCATGCACGAAGACCCAGCCGTCGCCTTCGAGCTTCTGCATGATGAAGCCTTCCCCGCCGAACAGGCCGGTGAGAATCTTGCGCTGGAAATAGATGCCCAACTGAACGCCGCGGGCGCCGGCCAAAAACGAATCTTTCTGGCAGATCAGCCGACCGCCGTGTTCGGACAGCTTCATGGCCATCACGGTGCCGGGGTAGGGTGCGGCAAACGCCACCTTGCCCTTGCCTTGGCCGGTGTGTGTGAAAACCGTGGTGAAAAGGCTTTCGCCGGTGACCACACGCTTGCCCGCGGACAGCAGTTTGTCCATCAGTCCGCCGGACTGGCTCGAGGTCGAGCCGTCGCCAAAGACGGTGTCCATCTGCACGGCGGCTTCCTTGTACATCAAGGCCCCGGCTTCGGCGATCGCACTTTCCCCGGGATCCAGCTCAATTTCGACAAACTGCATGTCGGTGCCGACAATCGTGTAGTCGATCTCGTCTGCGCTACCGCTGCCCAGCGACACCGGTATTGGCGGCGGCGTCATGACCGCGCCGCTGCCGAACAGCGTCACGCTGCGGATCGGCTTCCACTCGGTGAAACCCTCGGACCAGCAGTAGCCGTCTGGCTGACGCTGCGCCTGTGCCTTCGCGGCATCGTCGTCCAGCGGGCCAATGCGATCGGTGTTCTTTCCGTAGCTGAAATACCACTGCGTCATGGCTGCGTCTCGTCAGGTGAAAGGCCAGATTCTAGACACGAATGAAGCCTCGTGCGAGTGATGGTAGTCATGGATGTAACCCTGTGGGAGTGGCTTCAGCCGCGATGCTCTTCGCTGTGGCTCAAAGCAAGAGCATC
>JBDTXA010000036.1:0-22489 GCA_040006415.1 Rhodanobacter sp. | reverse complement strand
GCACGGCATTGGTTACCGGCGGCACCGGCGGCATCGGCAGCGCGATCATCCGCTATCTGGCTGGACAGGGACATCGCGTTGCCACCAATTACCGTGACCCGGACAAGGCGGAGGTCTGGCGCAAGGCGATGGCTGCCGACGGTGTCGAGGTATGCATGGTGCCGGGCGATGTCACCGATCCGGCAGCCAGCGAAGCGCTAGTTCGTGGCATCGAGGAAAAGTGCGGACCGATCGAGATCCTCGTCAACAATGCTGGCATCACCCGCGACTCCACCTTCCACAAAATGAGTTACCAGCAGTGGATGGATGTTGTGAACACGAATTTGAACGCCTGCTTCAACGTCACCCGCCCGGTGATTGAAAGCATGCGCGCGCGCAAGTGGGGCCGCATCGTGCAAATCAGCTCAATCAATGGTCAGAAGGGCCAATACGGCCAGGCCAACTACGCCGCGGCAAAGGCCGGCATGCACGGGTTCACCATCTCGCTGGCGCAGGAGAATGCGAAGTTCGGTATTACCGTCAACACGGTTTCGCCCGGCTATGTCGCCACCGACATGGTGATGGCGGTCCCGGAGGACGTGCGCGCCAAGATTGAAGCGCAGATTCCCGTGGGTCGCCTCGGCAAGCCGGAGGAAATCGCTCACGCCGTGGCGTTCCTGACCGGTGAGGAAACCAGCTGGATGACGGGTGCCAACCTGGCGATCAACGGTGGTCAGTACATGGGTTGGTGATCAGGCAACGGTAGGAGCGCACCCTGTGCGCGATGCTTTTGTTTTCATGCATTTCAAAGCATCGCGCACAGGGTGCGCTCCTACATGGCCAGAAGCTTCTCCAACGCCTTGCCTACAGCCGCGAACGCAAATGCACCGGTCACGTGAGTCGCAGCGCCAAGACCGCCGCCGCAGGCCAGGTTCAACGCGTCACCGCCAGGCGGACGGGTGCCACACACCGTGCCGTCCGGCTGCGGGTACTGCACGTTCTGCAGCGAATAAACCGCCGACACACCGAAGTAGCGGTCGGGATTGCGCGGGAAGTTGAAGTCGGTGCGGAGCTTTTTGCGAATCAGGCTGAACATGGCGTCGTGCTCGGTACGGGACAAGTCGCGCACGCGAATCTGGGTAGAGTCGGTACGTCCACCGGCCGAGCCCACGCTGACGATCGGCAGCTTGCGCCGGCGGCACCATGCGATGGTTTCCAGCTTGACGCGAAAAGCATCGCAGGCATCGAGCACGATGTCGTAACCGCGATCGAGCAGTTCGTCCAGCGTGGACGGTGTAAGAAACCGTTCGATAGCTTCCAGCCGGATGGTCGGGTTGATTGCGTGGGCGCGGGCGGCAATGACACCGACCTTGGTCTTGCCGTACTCGCCATCCAGCGCATGCAGTTGGCGGTTGGTATTGGAAACACAGATCTCGTCCGCGTCGATCAGGGTCAACCGACCCACACCACTGCGTGCCAGCGCCTCGGCCGCCCAGGAGCCGACACCACCGATACCGATCACGCAGACATGCGCCCGCGACAACGCATCCAGGCTACCTACGCCATAAAGCCGCTCGACGCCGGCGAAACGCTCGGAGAGCAGGCGGTCGCTCATGCTGGCGACCGCTTGTCGCGGTTTGGATAAGTCATCAAGTTTCCTGCTGCACCAAAAATTTCTGCGACGCATAAAGCGCGATTATCGCGCATGCGTGGATGCGTTGCGCCAACGCGGGTTATTCTTGCGACTGTCTTCGTTACTGATGGAATGCTGCCGATGCGTGTTGCCTTGATGATCTTGCTGGGACTGGTGATTGGTGTGATCGGCACCGTCAACGTCATGAACACGCTGAGCGAACGCAACCCGATGCCGAAGGCGGTGATGCACACCATGGGCTACCACATGGGTGAGCTGAGTCGTGCGATCAAGGCAAAGCAATGCAGCGCCTTGACCGCCAGCCAGCATTTGCAGCGACTCCAGTCGACCGCCAGCGACATCGTGCCGGTGTTCAAGATCGACGAGAAGGGATTCAACGATGCCGCCGTCGACCTGCAAAACAGGACCCAGCAGGCGCTGCAGTCGATTCCCGGCGATTGTCCCTCACTGGCCGCAGCCATCAAGCCGATCAATCAAGCCTGCAAGAGCTGCCATCAGAAGTACCGCTGAGGCAACGGCTCAAAAGCTGACCTTTCCGCGCAGCATCTGGCCATACATCACCCAGTCGCCACGCAGGCTGTACAGCGGATGCTTGAACGTCGCCGGGCGATTGTTCTCGAATTTGTAGTGACCGACCCAAGCGAACCCGTAGCCGGCAACCGGCATCAACCACAACCAGTTTGCGTTGCCGGTGCGCAAGGCGATCAGCAGCGCCACGATGACCAGTGTGCTGCCGATGAAATGCATCCGCCGGCACATGCGGTTGCTGTGTTGGCCCAGATAGAACGGATAGAACTGATCGAAAGTGGTGAAGTCGGACATGTTGGCACTCCGCAACGCGATGGCTCGATTCTCCCATGCGAATGGACCGCGATGCAGTACGCCGAACCTGTAGAAGCGACTTCAGTCGCGATGCTCCTGGTCTGATCTCTCAACGAAGAGCTTCGCGGCTGAAACCGCTCCCACAAAAACGCCCGCATCGCGGCGGCAGCCGCTTTTGCAAGCTCAGTCAGGCAGCGGAATGAATTCCTCGTCGTCGCCCGGCACTTTGCCGAAGCGCCCTTCGTTCCAGTCACGTTTGGCCTGCTCGATGCGCTCGCGCGAGCTGGCCACGAAGTTCCACCACAGATGTCGCTCGCCATCGAGCGGCGCACCGCCCAGCAACATCAGCCGGCTCGCCTCGCTTGCCCGTAAAGTCGGCGCTGACTCACCGCACTGCACCGCCATCTGGGAAGCCTTGACGTTGGTGCCGGCCCAGTCGACGGCGCCCTCGACAACATAGACTGCCCGTTCAGCATGTTCCTGCGGCAGGCTCAGCTCCGCACCGGCTTCCAGCGTCACTTCAAGAAAGAACATCGGCGCAAACACCTTTACAGGCGAGCGCTGCCCGTAGGCGCTGCCGGCAATCAGCACCGCTTCGATCCCCGGCTGACTGATTCGTGGCAGTGCTGCGCGATCGTGATGATGAAACGCCGGCGCCACCTCCGCGTCCTTTTGCGGCAACGCCACCCAGACCTGGATGCCGTGCAGCTTCTGGCCGTGCTCCCGCTCTCGTGGCGGGGTGCGCTCGGAATGCGTGATGCCGCGTCCGGAGGTCATCCAGTTCACTTCACCAGGCCGGATATCGGCAAGACTGCCCAGACTGTCGCGATGGCGGATGGCACCGTCGAACAGCCAAGTGACCGTGGCCAGTCCGATATGCGGATGTGGGCGAACATCCATCGCTTTGCCGGGATCGAATTGCGCCGGGCCGATGTGATCGAAGAACACAAACGGCCCGACATGGCGTGTATCGAGCACTGGCAGCATGCGCCGCACGGTGAAACCATCGCCGAGGTCGTGCAGGCGACCGTCGACGATCAGCGTCGGGGTAGTGTTCATGGCGTTCTCCGAGGTTTTACCAGGCACGCTGATATTGAACCGGTGCCGTCATCGATGCACCCAGCGCCTCTGCCGCACGACGGGGAAAGTAGGGGTCGCGCAAATTCTCGCGTGCCATCAACACCACATCGGCCTCACCGTTAACAATGATCGCCTCCGCCTGTTCCGGCTCGGTAATCATGCCGACGGCGCCCGTGGCGATATCGGCTTCACGACGGATCCGGGCCGCAAACGGCACCTGGTAATCGGGGCCGGTCGGGATCTTCACGTGCGGCAGCAAGCCACCGCTGGAGACGTCGATCAGATCCACACCCAAAGGCTTTACCTCCCGCGCCAGCTGCACGCTCTGGTCGATATCCCAGCCGCCCGGGCCGTCAGCGGGCGCCCAGTCGGTGGCCGAAATACGCAACCACAGCGGCAATTCCACCGGCCATACCTCACGCACGGCAGCGATGACTTCGTGCACGAGGCGGGTACGGTTTTCGAAGCTGCCGCCATAGCGATCGGTACGCTGATTGCTCAACGGCGAGAGAAACTGATGCAGAAGATAGCCATGGGCCGCGTGGACTTCGACCAGCTCGAAGCCAGCCTCCAGCGCACGCACGGCGGATGCGCGGAAATCGGCGATCACAGCCTTGATGCCCACGTCGTCCAGCGCCTGCGGCACCTGCCAGCCCGTGTCGAATGCCAGGGCAGAGGGCGCCACGGTTGCCCAGTCGCCTTCACCCGGCGGTACGGAACCCTGACCATCCCACGGTCGCAGTGTGCTGCCCTTGCGGCCGGCATGTGCCAGTTGCACGCCGGCGATGGCGCCCTGCGACTTGATGAACGCGGTGACCGGCTTCCACGCATCCAGCTGCGCCTGATTCCAGAGTCCGGCATCCTGCGGCGAGATGCGCCCCTGTGGCGATACCGCCGCCGCTTCGGAAATTACCAGTGCCGAACCGCCGGTTGCGCGGCTGCCCAAGTGAACCAGATGCCAGTGGTTAGGCACGCCGTCACTGGCCGAGTACTGGCACATCGGTGACACCACCAGCCGATTGCGCAAGGTGAGGCTGCGTTGCTTGAACGGCGCGAAAAGATTCATGGGAGTTCCTGCGGAAATAGTCTCAGGAGATGCAGGCTGGCAAGTCCGGAATCAAGCAGCCGTGTCTTCCGGCGAAGTGAACGCAGTGTTCTGTCCGGACAACCATCCGGCGATGCGCGCCGCGATCGGCGCCGGGGTTTTCATCCAGCTGAAATGATCGGCCGTCCGGCCATCCAGATCATCCGCGCCGATCAGCTCGACGTGCTGCGTGGTCAACGGCATTTTCCCGAGCAACCAGTCCAGCGACGCCTGCGGGCCCAGCCAGTCATCACGCAGCCGCAGGGCCAGCACCGGGATATCCAGCATCCTCAGTCGCTGTTCGAAATTTTCGGCCATGCCCGCAGCGGTGTAACGCCCGCTGCGACCGCTACGCGACCAGTCGTCAATCACCCCGCTGGCTTCGTTGCCGCCGAAGCCAATCCGGCGTCCGGGCAGATGGCCCATCAGGCGCGCCAATACCGGCGCCAGGACGAACGCCATGCCGAGTATCCAGCGATGACGGTAAGCGCGCCAAAAGGGTGCCCCACTTGCCACCAGCACCAGGCCGTGAATGGCGGCAGGCGCCAGACTGGCCCGAAGTGCGGCTAGCTGCCCGCCCAGACTGTGACCGCCGATCCATACCTTCGCTTGCGGCCAGCGTTCATGTACCGCTGACAGGCCTGCACGCAAGTCGTCCTCAAGCAATTCCCGATAGCCCCAATTGCATCGTCGGCCCGCACGGCGATTGCTGGAGCCGATACCACGCCATTCGTGTAGCACGACCGCGACGCCGCGGGCCGCCAGTGCTTCGGCCAGTGGCAGGTAATGCCTGGCTGGCATGCCCATCGCGGGCACCCAGTAAAGCCATCGCCTGCACGCTCCCTGCGGCTTCACACACAGCAGTTCGAAGCAGGAGCCATCGGCAATGGACACCGGGATGACCAAAGGTTGGTTCGCCCGTCCCGCGACCTGCGAGCGCAGACTGTCGACATTTTTCGGGGAATGCTCAGTCATGCCTGCAGGCTAACCAATCCCATCGAAGCAGACAAAAGCGGCGCATAAAAAAAGAGGCCGGCATGCACCGACCTCTCTTCTGACACTGTCAACACGATCAAACGGGCGTAACGTCTTCGGCCTGCAAACCCTTCTGGCCGTCCACGACCTTGAAGCTGACGCTCTGACCTTCCTGCAGGCTTTTGAAACCCGAGCCGGTAATGGCGCGGAAATGCACGAAAACGTCCGGGCCACTCTCACGGCTGATGAAGCCGAAGCCTTTGGCATCGTTGAACCACTTGACTGTACCTACTTCACGATCCGACATGACTCACTCCGATCTTATCGAGACTCTGAGACAAACAGGCCCCATCGGGCCAACGGTTTACTGAGCATGACGAGGTCGGCGGGATGACCGGATCGACGAGATCCAGCTCCACGCAAGTGGCCAGGCAGACGCAGTGCCCCGAGCATAACGGATTTTTTGAAGAAAGTGATTTGTCAAGGATGCTGTCGCGACCGTCGATCACGACAAAGAATTCAAGCACTCAGGCGGGCCCATGTGCGACACGAAACCAACCGAACACCGGCATGCGAAAGGACATAGGTTGCCATGGCTTGATTTTCCTTCGGGACGCCGCGTACCTTTGCATAAACCGAGTACGATCTGATGGAAACCCGAGCGAAGAGGTAGAGTTATCAACCCGAATCGATCACATTCAGTCGTTGACTGACAAATTCAGATTTTTTTGACCTCATACCCTGTCTTGCTGGAACCGTCTCGCTGGAATAATTTACGTACCTTGACTGTCGACGAGGCTCTCCGGCCCGCTCGGCTCGGGGTCAACGCCGAGGAGCACCGCTCATGTCCACCCTGTCTCGCCTGACGCTGGCCGCCAGCATTTTCTCTTTGCTGCTTGCCGGATGCGCTGACCATCCAGCTACCAAGGCAAGGACGTCTTCCACCACGACAACGAGCGCGCGGGCCGCCTCCCCGGACGCTGGTGACACCACGCATCGCGAGCGCGCTGGCACAAGCTCCGCCAATGACTCCGCGACCGCGGCAACCAGTGCAACGGACAACACCGGCATTGCTGCCTGCGACGACTATCTTTCCAGCTATCTTGCCTGCCATCGTGCCGCCAAGATCTACGCACCCGATCAGCTGCAGTCACGCTATCAGGCGATGCGCACCAGCTTGCTGCGAGATTCGCAGAATCCCGATATCCGTCCGCAACTGGGTGCCCGCTGCAATTCGCTGGCCAGTCAGTTGCGTCAGGCGCTGCACGGGAAGTCCTGCGCCTCCAGCCCTGCGGACTCCAGCAGCACGCCCTGATTTTCCGCAGGAATACGAGCCGCTGATCCCGGCCAGGGTCGGGATCAGCGGCTCGCGTCACCCGCCAATCGACATTTGTTGCATCCAGCTGGCGTCACGCCGCTCCGCCAAGGGCCATGCGCAGCGGCTTCATTAACGCAACGGGCTTGGCTCGCACCAACTTTACCTCGCGCGTTTCGTGCCAACGGGCGGTGGCGAGGATTGTTTTCGCCAGTGCCTTGATCAGGCCGCCGTCGATCGCTACGTCCGGCTCCAGAAATATCGCCTTGATTTCGAACACGCCTTCGCCGCGGTGAGCCTTGGCATCGAGCCGCCCGATCAGCCGTCCGCGATGCAGGATCGGCAACACGAAATAGCCGTAACGCCTCTTTGCGGCCGGCGTATAGCACTCGA
This sequence comes from Rhodanobacter sp., assembly GCA_040006415.1. Classification (GTDB taxonomy): domain Bacteria; phylum Pseudomonadota; class Gammaproteobacteria; order Xanthomonadales; family Rhodanobacteraceae; genus Rhodanobacter. Next base: position 15,187 of record JBDTXA010000036.1, on the reverse strand, counting down.
TGGTGTACTCGAAATCAAACATGGCTCTGGCGCGTGCCCGATCCCAGATCAACGGATCGAACGGCGACAGCAGCGCGGTATGCGTGGCGCGCAAGCGCCCAGCAAAGGCTTTCTCGAGAAGGTCGAGGTGATCCCTGTGCACGTAACCGGGCATTGCCCACCCTGCCACCGCGACCGCCATCAGCTCACCACGGCTCACCATTGGAATCAGCTCCTGGTCGGTGACCTTGGGCCGCAGTCGAAAATAGTCGGCAATCCAGGCCGCCGATGTGACGCCGAGCGCACGCACGCTGTCGGCGATCGCAAGTTCCCTTACCTGCGCTGGTGAGGGTGGATCGGCAGAAGCATCGAACGGCGGGTCGAGGCGATCCAGCACGCGCTCGGACACGTCATAGACGCGCTGAAAATTCTCCCGCCTGGCGACCATCAATTTGCCCAGCGCAAACCACGCCTCAAGCCATCGCTTCTCGGGCTTCCATGCCCACCATCCCGACGCGCCCGAATCACGCTTGCGCTCAAAGTCCGCCGCCCGTACGGGACCCGAAAGGCTAACCGTGGCGAGCAGCGCGTCCATCTCCGGGCGTTGCTCTCGATGCATCTTCTCCGCATGCCGCTGGGCCCAGTGGTACGCGCGCGAGCCGGTACCCGCAAGGTGCCATGCCATATCGGCCGCACTCACAAAGCACGCTTCATGTGCCCAGCACTCGACCAACCGCCCTTCGGCCAATGCACGCTCCAGCCACGCCATCGGGTAGTTGCCCAGGCGCGAATGCAGCACGAGATAGGGGCTGCGGGCGACCACGTGAATGGTATCGATCTGCAGCAGGCGCATTCGCTTGATCGCAGCGACGACGTCTTCAAACTTTGCGCGCCGTGCCGGTGACCGCAGCAGACCCATCGCCGCCAACTGAAGTCGCCTGGCCTGCGGCAGGCTCAGCAGGCGCGGATCATTTGAGGTCAGCATCGACAGCACAGTCCCTTCACGGTTTCACGATAATGATAGCGGGTGGCACCGGCACTCGGTCGAGGCGCGGCGCGGCGGTTTGACCTGAGCAACGATCGCCCCGCTGTGGACCGCTAACCTTCGATAACGCACTCACCACGCATTCTGGCAGGGAGTATCGATCATGAAATTTCGCAAGCCGTTTCTTACCGCCGTGACCAGCAGCGCGTTGCTGCTCGCTGCGGTCACCTTTGCGCAAGACGTACCACCGCCGCCCCCGCCCACTGACATGGCGCAGCCGGCGCAGCCGATGCCCTCCTCCGATCCGATGCCATCGTCTTCGTCCCCACCGTCTTCCAGCATGCCTCCGCAAACCGGCTCCACCAGCATGAGCACGCCGGCGGGCCGGCTCACCGTCAACTCGACCATGCCGGCGGCGCCTCCGACCGGTCCGGCGCCGAGTTTCGAGCAGTTGTCCGGCGGTGGAAAATCCATCAGCGAAGACCAGGCGGCAGCCTACCCCTTGCTTGCAAATGATTTCATCCACGCTGACCATAATCGCGACAACCGGATCAGCAAGAGCGAATACCGCAATTGGTTGTCTCAAAAGTAATTCCGACATGAATCGACGCCGGCCGCTGATCAGGCCGGCGTTTTTGTGTCGCCTTGGCGCAAGTACGCCATTAGACTTGCCAATCCGAATTTCCAGGAAATACCTTCCATGAAGCGATTGAGTGCAGCCGTCCTCGTGGCCTTGTCAGGCGGCTTCGCTGTCGGCACGGCTCACGCGCAAAATCCTGACCCCACCGACATACGCGCCTGCACGGGCATCGAGACCGATTCGCAACGACTGGCCTGTTACGACCACGCCACCGGTCGGGTCAATTTGCCGACAGCGCAGAAGCGTGTGGACAGCGAGACCAGCATCCCTTCCGTTTTCAGCCAGGATAGAAAGGGATCCGCGATAGCCGATGTCAAACCCAATACCGAAGTGGCTCGCCCGCTATCGCTGCTCGACAGCCGCTGGGAGCTTTCGCCCGAAAGCAAGCTGGGCACCTTCAACATTCGCGGTTACCAACCGGTCTTCGTGCTGCCCGTCTTCGCCACCAGCAACCAGAACAAACGGCCCCACAGTCCGAATCCCGACAATACGGTGACTCAGAGCGAAAGACTCGACAACGCAGAAGCAAAATTCCAGCTCAGCCTGAAAACCAAGGTCTGGCAGGGCGTGTTTGGCGACACCGGTGACTTGTGGGTGGGTTATACCCAGTCCTCACGCTGGCAGATCTACAACTCTAACCAATCCCGCCCTTTCCGCGAGACCAACTATGAGCCGGAGGCCATGCTGGTCTTCAGCACGAATTACCAGGTGTTTGGCTGGACCGGTCGTATGCTCGGCGTGGGTGTCGACCATCAATCCAACGGTCGCGACAATCCGCGCTCTCGCGGTTGGAACCGGGTGATTGCCAATGTCGGTTTTGAACGGGACGGCTGGACGGTCATGTTCCGCCCGTGGTGGCGCATTCCGGAGGATCACGCCACCGACGACAATCCGGATATCAGCAATTACATGGGTCGTGGCGAAGTTCAGATCGTGCACGAATGGAACGGTCAGGAATTCGGCCTGTTGTTGCGTGACTCGTTCCGCGGCGGCAGTCGCCAGCACGGTGCGGCAAAGTTCACATGGAGCTTCCCGATTGCCGGCAACTTGCGCGGTTATGCCGAAGTGTTCAAAGGCTACGGCGAGAGTCTGATCGACTACAACCACAACGCGACTTATGCCGGCTTGGGTGTCTCCCTGCTCGAATGGTATTGATTGCCTGATTCGCGCATCTCACCGCCACCATGTCATCTTGGTGCCGGTGAGGACCTTCAGCATCGTGCCACGGGTCAACGGAAGACGGCCAAGTGGGCCGAAGGCGATGTCGCGCACCCAGGCCAGTCCATCGCTATCGGACTGGAACAATGGCGTCATCCAGCGACTCAGCTGTTGATAGACCGCGAGATGTGATTTTCGCAGCTTGGCGTACTCGGCCAGCGAGCATTCAATGGTGCTGTTTGCGGACAGACAGTCAGCCAGCGCTGCCGCGTCCAGCAAGGCCATGTTGACGCCCTGCCCCAATTGCGGACTCATGGCGTGTGCCGCGTCGCCGATAAAAACCAGGCGTCCGTGTGCCGGCCGATGCAACACCACGTCGCGGTAACGCGCACGCTGCAGCTGGCGTGGCGATTCGATGCCCGCCAGCAACGGCAATGCCTCAGGCCACAGCGCGCCGACGCTGTGGCGTAATCGATTCAGCGACATGGCATCGAACGAATCAACCTCGCTTCCCGGCAGACTGAAAAAGAACGTCAACCAGCGGCCGTCCCGGTCCACGCGTTGCCCCACCGGCAGCAACCCGATCATCTCGCGTGCGCGACCATAACGCTGCTGCAGGGAATCCGGATGCGGCCAGTCTTGCGCTGGCAAGAGGCACCACATCGCGCCCCATGGATATACCGGTTGCCTGCGGATCAGGTTCGTTGCTGAAGCGCGAAGGCACGAATGAGCACCATCGGCGGCGATCACCAGATCAAACGGTCCATGCACGCCGCCTTCGCTGTCCGTGAGCTGATCACCGTCGGCGTTTGCCGATGCAATGCGCACACCCACATGTATGCGCGACGCATCGGCGTAGGCGTTCCGCATCAGGGTAAAAAGGCATCCCCGCGTCAGTCCCAGGCCAAAGCAATCCGGCGCATGGTCGGTGTAACGCATGTCCATGACGCGACGACCGCGATGCGTGCGGCCATGCAGCCGGGTGATCCGCTGACCGACAGCCAGCGCCTGCTGGTGCAGGCCCAGACGAGCCAGGACGCTCAGTCCGGTCGGCTGCAGCAAAAAGCCGGCACCTGACGGCCCCGGCTCGGCCGCCTGTTCGAACACGCTCAATGCATGTCCCTGGGCGGACAGGAACAGCGCCGCGGCCTGGCCGGCGGCACCGTATCCCACAATGGCAATGCGCAAGCTTGCCTGCATTCGCACGTGATCCTGGCAATGCGCCGATCTTGGGTCAGCGCATCGCGTCAGCTAACTCAGTGATCGTGACCACCGGCGCCGTGCACGTGACCGTGCTCGAGCTCTTCGGCAGTCGCTTCGCGCACGTCGCTCACTTCCACTGCAAAATGCAGTGCCTTGCCGGCGAGCGGGTGATTGCCGTCGATGAACACCTTGCCGTCCTCGACCTTGGTCACGGTGACATTGATCTCGCCTTGCGGACCACGGCCCTGAAACTGCATGCCAGGCTGGATATCTTCGACACCCTGAAATGCCTCGCGCGGCACTTCCTGCATCAGCTCGTCCTGGTGCTGGCCATAGCCTTCTTCGGGGGCCACGTCGGCGGTGAATTTGTCGCCAACCGCGCGGCCTTCCATCTGCTTCTCCAGACCTGGCACGATCTGGCCGGTGCCATGGATATAGGTCAACGGATCGCGGCCTTCCGAGCTGTCGACGACCTGTCCCTCATCATCGGTCAGTTTGTAGTGAAAGGCGGCAACGGAGTTCTGTGCAATCTGCATATTTAGTCTCACGAATAGGTTCAAGTCCGCCGACCAGATGCCGGCACGAACCATCAAGGGTAACAGAAGCAGTCGGATCGACCTGCGGAGTCGCCACGGATTGGCCATACTGCCAGCCATGATTGTCCTGAAATTCCGCACGGCGAAACAGCTTTCTGCACTTTTTCTGCTCTCGGCCGTCGGCACGCTGATGCTGGCCCGGGCAGCCACCCCGGCGCTACCCGGTGCCGCCACGGCGGCCGGTTTATCGGCCCAGATCGACGCGCAGATCGACCAGCCTCGCTTCGCCGCCGCGGCGTGGGGCATCGCGGTTGTCTCGCTCGACAGTGGTCGCACGCTGTATGTACACAACGCCGATCAGCTGCTGCAGCCTGCTTCCACGGCAAAATTGTTCACCGCAGCAGTGAGCCTGTCTGCGCTGGGACCCGACTACCGCATGGCGACCCAGTTGCTGACCAGCGGCAAGATGGTGCAAGGACGTCTGAACGGGCCTTTGATCCTGTATGGCGGGGGCGACCCCACCCTCGGCACGGAATCGACCGAAAACTGGGCTGATCAACTGGCCGGCCAAGCGGCAGCCCACGGTCTTCGCTTCGTCCGCGGCGGGTTGATTGCCGACGACACCTGGTTCGCCGGACCCGCCCATGGCAGCGGCTGGGAAGCGGAAGATCTGCAGAGCTGGTTTGCTGTGCCGTCATCTGCACTCAGCGTCGATGAAAACATCGCGCGAGTCACCATCGCCCCAGGCACAGCGCCGGGACGGGCCGCACAACTCTCTATCGCGCCACAAGACGCATTCCCGGACATTGACGGTCAGTTGATCACCACAGCGCGACGGACGGCGGATGACATCAACCTCTATCGCGGACCGGGTGACCTGACCCTGCACGTTTTCGGCAGTGTGGCCGCGGACAGACATCGCCAGGATTTCAAGCTGGCGATGAGCGACCCTGCGCGAGTCGCCGGCATGCAACTGCGGCAAGCACTGAAAAACCACGGCATCCACATTACCGGCAAGCTGAGCGTGGTGCACTGGCCGCAGATCAACCCTGCACCGCCCGAAAAGGCGCAGCTGATTGCGCAGGTGCTTTCTCCGCCACTAAGCGACATCCTCGGGCGGGGGCTCAAGCGCTCCCAGAATCTGTACCTTCAGAACCTGTTGCTGAGTGTGGGCGCGATGCGACCGGCGCCGGCGACAACCGGATTCACCAGCACCGAGCGCCGGGGCATCGGCGCACTGCGTCACCTGCTGGACCAGATCGGCATTCCACCATCGGCCAGCCTGATCGGCGAAGGCACCGGGTTGTCCCGCCGCGACCTGGTCACGCCCAATGCGATGGCGCGCCTGCTCACCTATCTTGCGGCCCTGCCCTATGCCGATATGATTCGCGACGCGCTGCCGATTGCCGGCGTGGATGGCACCTTGGCCGGCCACATGCGAGGTACCGCCGCCGAGAACAATGTCCACGCCAAGACTGGCAGCATGAGTTATGTGCATTGCCTGGCCGGTTATGTCACCAGCGCTGCCGGCGAACATCTGGCCTTTGCGATCATGCTCAACAACTACGACCGCCCGCACGCCGCGCCCCGCGTCAGCACTGATGTGGACGCGATCGCAATATTGCTGGCCAGGTATCGCGGCCAGCATTAAGCGCCTGATTCAGACGTCCAGACGCGCCAGCGTGTCCTTGCCTATCTTTTCCGGCGTATCGGTCGAGGCATAACGCTTCACTACATGGCCTTCCGCGTCGACCAGAAACTTGGTGAAGTTCCATTTGATCGACTCGCTGCCGAGAATGCCCTTGCCTTCGGTCTTCAGCCATTTGTACAGTGGATCGGCGCCTTCACCATTGACCTCGATCTTGCCGAACATGGGAAACGTCACGTCGTACTGCGTGGTACAGAACGACTTGATCGCGGCCTCATCGCCTGGCTCCTGATGGCCAAACTGGTCGCAGGGGAAGCCCAGCACCACCAGACCTTGGTCGCGCTGATCCTGCCACAGTGTCTCCAGCCCCTTGTACTGCGGCGTGAAACCACACTTGGAAGCAACATTCACCATCAGCAGTGTCTTGCCACGCCACTCTTCCAGCGAACGCGGATTGCCGTCGATGTCGCGCACGGTGAAGTCGTAAACGCTGGTCATTTCATGTTCCGGTTTGAAGAGGTCAGTCATTCAGACTACGCCATCCGCTCCGGCTTTGTGCGAAGTTGAACGTTTCGCATATCCATATGCGTTACCAGACTTTGTCGATCGCTTGATGAATGACTATCGTTCATGACCATCCACCACGGTCTGGAGAATCGTCTTGCTTGAGTTGATCGCCGCGACTCTTTCGTTGTTGTTGCTGGCAGGTATGTTTAACGGCAGTTCGGACGCGGATGAGCCCAGCCTTAGAGGAACCGCCGAAGAGCTGGACGCCGTTACGCCCAAGGGCGAGTTCAAGGAGACGTTGCAGGGGGCGTCGTCCAGGCGAGACCGTGTCCCTCTACGCTCAGAGACCGTGAAAAATTCGACTTCCGTAGCGAGAACGTCGCCGGGCGTTCGTGACAAGGTGCGTGATGCCCAAATTTAGGGAGCTTGATGAGCCACATGGCCTGGATTTACACGTAGCGCGCCGCTGCTTCGGGCGTTCAACGACGATAGCACCGCGGGCACATCCCTTGGTCGCAGTAGCTCAGTGGTTTTTCCCAGCTTCTCATCCACGCAAAGAGCACGTTGCTCTTGTAGGAGCGCACCCTGTGCGCGATGCTCTCGCTTTAAGGCCGCTTTGAAAAGCATCGCGCACAGGGTGCGCTCCTACAACAACACGATACCGGCACTTCCTTTATCGGCGTGTGGGTCGTGCATTTGGCTAGCAGAGAGCGTGGAAGCTTTCAGCCCTGGGTCTTGGGTATGTCGAAAACCTGGCGCAAATAGGCGACGTAGGCCGCGTCCTCGCACATGTTCTTGCCTGGCGAGTCGCTCAGTTTGGCCACCGGCTGTCCGTTGCAACGAACCATCTTGATGACGATATTGAGCGGTGTCGGCCCCACATCATTGGTGAGATTGGTGCCTACACCAAATGCAATCTGGCAGCGGCCACGGAAATGCGCGTAGAGCTGCATCACCTTGGGAATGTCGAGACCATCGCTGAACACCAACACCTTGTTGCGCGGATCGACCCGATTCGAGGTGTAGTGGGCGAGCACCTTCTCGCCCCATTCGAACGGGTCACCCGAATCATGCCGGGTACCGTCAAACAGCTTGCAAAAGTACATGTCGAAGTCGCGAAGGAACGCGTTGAGACCGTAGACATCGGACAACGCGATGCCCAGATCGCCGCGGTATTCCTTCGCCCAGGCCTCCAGTGCCGCCACCTGCGAATCCCGCAATCGCGGCCCCAGCGCTTGATGCGCCTGCAGATATTCGTGGGCCAAGGTGCCCAGCGGCGTGAGATTGAGCTTGCGCGCCAGCCAGACATTGCTGGTTCCGGCCAACTGTGCACCCAAACCGTCGCGCAAGGTGGTCACCACCTCCGCCTGCCACTGCCGCGAGTAGCGGCGACGAGACCCGTAATCGGCAATGCGGCAGCCGGCATAGTCGGGCGTATCGCGCAGCAAAACGATCTTTTCGTCCAGCCTTCGCCGTCCCTCGGCCATGTCCAGGCCTGCACTGACGTTTCGAAAATATACCTCGTTGACGATGGCCAGCAGCGGCACTTCGAACAGGATCGTGTGCAGCCAGGGACCGCGGATACAGATCTCGATGTCGCCATTGCCAGCTGCCGAGGGCGTGATCTCCACATACTTCTCATTGAGCTGAAACAGCCCAAGAAAGTCCACAAAGTCGCTCTTGATGAAGCGCCAGCCGCGCAGATAGTCGAGTTCGCCGACGGTGAATCGCAACTGGCACAATGCTGCCAGTTCAGCGCGGATTTCCCCGATATGCGGTACCAGGTCGATACCCGAATTGCGACACTTGAAGCGGTACTCGACGTCAGCGGCGGGATACTGGTGCAGCACCACCTGCATCATCGAGAACTTGTACAGATCGGTATCGAGCAGTGATTCGATGATCATGGCGCGCTCATGCGGAGAAAAGGAAGCATGCGGCCATTATCCATGCCGCCATGCGTGAGGCGAACCCACGCAATCATCGGGCAAAAAAAACCCCATCAGCCAGGGGAGGACAGATGGGGTTTGTCAGGCGGTCTCCAGGGGAGGAAAGACCGGCCCCTCAGTGGCACGATATTGCTGTGTCACTTTTTGTCGCCATCACGGCGATACGTGTGATTAGTGTGGCCGCGCGCCCGGGAGTTCAACGTGCACAACGGTGCCGTTCAGCTGGCCGACAGTCTCAGACCCTGGAGTAGTGCCCATACGGAACCCTGGCGACGGCGACACCTGTACTCTGGCCACTTCACCCGCCCAGCCACGGCCGCTCGACGGTGACGTTCAATGCACAGATCCGCGGTCTGTCAGCCCCATGTTATGCCCGCGAGGCGGTAAACGACCGGGGAAATGACATCCTTGGCGCCGCTCTGAATGTGTCGCAATCCCGCCGATTCGCCTGATGGGGGATGCCGGTCCGGTTAATGAGACAGCCCTTCAAGCCCGGCACGGCACTCAGCTGCGATCGATGAGATGGCTGATCCGCCCATTCTCGAACCAGAACTCCGATTCACCCGATAACTTGATCACCGATCCCGCCTTCGGGCCCTCCGGCATATCGACGGCGAGCACGCTGCGGTAATCGATCGTGGCCACCGCGGAGGATGAGCTTAATTTCAGCGCGAGCAGGCTCTGCGCACGGTCTGAAAAAAACACCTCACCGTGCTGCGCCAGTTCGCGGAATTCGACCATGCCACGTGCCGATGCGTTGATTTGGCCGGCCGATATATTCTTGAATTGCACGTCGGGAGTCAGCAACGCCATCATGCCGTCGACATCACGCCGATTGTAGGCAGCGATGTACTGCTCGATCAGCTGCCGCTTTTCATGCTCTTCCACGCCTCTGCCCTCTCAACAATCGTTGTATTTCATACGCTCGCCAAGCAATTGCAGCCCGTATTGCCGCCGCTAAAACATGAGCGTACCGAGCCAGATCCGCACTGTCTGCACGGGGCAGACCGGTCAACCAAAGTCCGACAGGCTCCAGAAAGCAAGATGAACCTTCGGGTGGACCAGAAGCTGCAGAGGGCGACGAGTGCGGCTGATGCCGCCATCATCCCCCGAGAGGTGCAACAGCAAGCCATTGACTGTTCCAGCACAGGTAACTGATACGGGTTTTTCTTGTCGACTAATGGCCGGAGGGACGCGCCACGTCTGCCCCCGCGCAGTCGTCGATGGATGAGTTTGTTTCGGAGTCGATATCGCGATCTGACACCAGGGCCTTCAGCGCGTTTCTCCTGTTCGCCATCGACTCGGCCGCCAGGCGCCGTACACTGGCATAGAATGCGGGCCAGTCCTCCCCCGCACAATGGAACAGCACGGCAAAAGCCGGCACCCATTGATCGTAGAGACCAAATGGCAGCAATCGCGCATTGTTGATGGGCCGGGCAACCCAGGCATCGTAGCGATGATCCTGGGGCCCTCTGCACTCGCGCCACTGCGCGTAATGCCGGCGGAACGCGGCGATCTCCCGTTGCTGGCCGGAGGCCATCGAAACATTGTCCGCACCGCTGGCATACAGGACCTTCAATCGGTTGCGCAGATCCAGCACCAGTTGCGTAAAGCCGTCATCGATGTCGCGCCGCTGATCGTCCTCCGCTGGCAGGCCACGCGCATGGCGCCACTGTTGCAAGCCGCGTAGCTGCACGAAGGTGGCGAAGGATTCATTGAATGCGGTGTCGCCTTTCACGTAGATCAGCTGGTGAGCGAGCTCGTGGAAAATCGTACTGTCCAGCTCGTCATCATTCCAGCGCAGCATGCTGGAGAGAATCGGGTCGGCGAACCAGCCCAGGGTGGAGTACGCCGGTACGCCGCCTACCCAGACATCATTGCCGGCCGCTTTCAGCGCGGCGGCGTCGTTGTCGGCGGCAGTTTCACTGAACCATCCGCGATAAGCGACGCAGCCGGCAATCGGAAAACACTGCGGCACGGCATCCACTGAATAGCGCGGCGCTGCAAACACGTTCCACACGACATAGGAGCGGTCCAGCTCGACATAGCCGGTGTAGCTACGGTTGTCGGGCAATCCCAGTCGCGCGGTGGCAAACCGGCGCGCCTGCTTCGCCAGTTGCAGGCGTCTGGCGAGTTCTGGTTCGGTGTCGGGATCCTGGAGAACCTTGTTCAACGAGCGTCGATGAGCAATCAACTCGCCCTGCCCCTGCGCCGCTTGCGCGTAGTAGCGAAAACTGGCGCACCCGCATGCAAGAAGGCTCACCGCCGCGATGACGATGAGCCTTGATGACAAGCAATGAACTCGGAATTCCATCCGAAATCTGGACATCCCTCAAGCCTGCCTCTAAGTGCGTCTTTTATCGATGAAGATCTTAGCGATGATGATCTCGACCCCTGCCGCGATCACCGTCATGGCCTCCGCTCGGAGAACGTTGCCGATTATCATCATGATCGTTGCCATCCGAAGAGGGCGGACGGCCCTGATGGTTGCCGCCGTAATCGCGGTGATCGCGATGATCGCCTCCTCCATGATGGTCGTCGGATCGGCCGTGGTAGCCGCCGCGATCGTCATGATCGCCCCGATGGTACCCGCCGCGATCATCATGATCCTCCCGACGGTAATCACCTCGATTGCCGCGGCCATACCATCCGCTGCTGATCCCGATGCTTACGCCCGACCCATAGCCACCGTAATAGCCATTGCTGCCGTAATACCCGTCGTCATAGTAGCCACCCGAGTAAGCAGGTTGCACGTAGGAGGCATTGCTGCCCTGACCGTAATAGGCATCACCGCTGTAATTGGAGCCGCGCACATAGCTGTAGCCCGGATCGTAGTAGCAACCTGAGAGGACTGCGAAGGCAGCGACCAGACCAAGGCTGGCCAAGAAGCGTTTCATGAACGGTCTCCACTGGGAGTGACGGAGCCAATTTAGGGCACAGCGGTTGAACCCGGACTGAGCTGATAACACATGACTGCCGGGCATTTACCTGCCAGCCATGTGTTGCGCTGCCGCGGTCCGCAGATCAGCCTCTGCGCTTGCCCTGATCACCGCGTTGCGGCGAGAGCACCCGTCCGTCACCATCACCGCCATCACCTGACACCGGCGGATGCAGTTCCGTACTGGACGAGTGGGGTTGCGTGGCATCGGGCCATGTCGGGCCCTGGTGCACCCTTTCCTGCTTGGCATCGAGCAGCGCCTGGATATGGGCCACCGCCTCTTCCGGGCTGATGTGCTTTACCGGTGTCTCGATCGAAGTGGACTTGCTCGCTATTTTCTTGACCTTGGACGCCGGTTTGCTGGCAACTTTCTTCGGTGCCTTCGGTGCCGGTCCGGCGGAAACGTTGCCAACCGCTTTCTTGCCGACCGGACGCTTCGCCGCAACTTTTTGCGGAGCAACCTTATTGGAAGCAACCTTCTTGGTCGCCGCCTTTTGAGGCGTGGCTTTCTTGGTCGCTACCTTTTTTACCGCAGACTTTTTCGAAGTCACTTTCTTTACTGCAGACTTTTTCGACGATCCTTTTCCGACTGCTGACTTCTTGGCTACTGACTTCTTGGCTACCGACTTCTTGGCTACCGGCGTCTTTACTGCAGTCTTTTTAGCTGCAGCCTTTTTCGGCACAGCCTTCTTTGCAGTTGAAACTGCCTTCTTCACTGCAACTTTTTTGTAGGGGCTCTTCTTCGCTGCCACTTTCTTCACCGCAGACTTGCTGGCAGCGACTTTCGTGGACGCTGCTTTCTTCGGGGCGGCCTTTTTCGCTACCAGCTTCTTCGCTGTCGACGTTCCGGCGGAAGCCTTGTTTGTAGTTTTTCGTGCGCTACCCGAGGCTGCCTTGTTTACTGACGGCTTTTTGGTGGCGACTTTTTTTGCGGACGTCTTTTTTGCCGCGGACTTCTTCGCCGACGACTTGCGTGTCATAGCCATGCGCTCATTCTCCTGCGGTGATCGTGGGATTAAGGCCAGTATGCACGCCTGCGCTGCAACCGGCATCACGCACTGCAGTATTTGTTCATGAAGAAAAGCGTGATCGGACAAATAGCCGCCACCTCGTTACCCGTTTCCAAAACTCGGATGCATCAACGCGTTGAGGAAATGCGGCAACACCCGATGGTCAACCAGCAAGGTGAAGATCACGCCGTAGAGCGCCCCCCACAAGTGCGCGCTGTGATTCACGGCGCCTTGTCCACGTCGGTCCATGTACATCGAGTAGCCGGTGTACAACACGGCATAGACGATGGCCGGCATCGGTATCACCAGCACAACGATCTGCGACCACGGCGCTATCAGAATGAAGGAGAACAGCACCGCCGACACGGCGCCGGAGGCACCCAGGCTGCGGTAATTGGGGTTGGTGCGATTTTTCAGATACGTCGGCAGGATCGAGATCACCAGGCCGCCGATGTAGAACAAGGCAAATCCGAAGGTACCCAGCCAGGCAGCGAACAGCGGTTCCATCGCGCGGCCGAAAAAATACAGCGTAAACATGTTGAAGAGCAGGTGGCCGAAATCCGCATGGATCACCCCGTAGGTGACCAGCCGGTGATATTCACGTTGCTTGTTGATCGCTGGTGGCCACAGGATCAGGTCGTTCAACAGCCGTGTGTTCTTGAACGCCATGAACGAAACGATGCAGGTGATGGCGATGATGACGAGGGTAATCGGCATGAAAGAGTCCGCGACGGGTATGCAAAGCCTGTCATCTTGGCGTCCCGGCACGGTCTTGTCGACTTTGTGCCCGCAGCGAACAGCCCGACACGCTTATGTCTGCTCCTGATTGCGATATGGCCAAACGTCACTGCCGGGTTTCGCCCTACGTCGCTATCATGCGTTCCTTTGCGCGGCTTCTTGCCGCCTGACCCATCCCATGACTTCGCTACGCTATCTGCATCTGGACGTCTTTGCCGCCACCCCCGGCGGCGGCAATCACCTTGGCGTCGTTGTGGGCGCCGATGGCTGGACCACCGAGGCGATGCAGCGTTTTTCGCGCTGGGCGAACCTGGTCGAAACCACGTTCCTGCTGCCGCCTGTTGAATCGAAAGCCAGCTATCGCGTGCGCATCTTCACCCCGCACACAGAGATCCCTTTCGCCGGCCACCCCAGCATCGGCAGCGCTCATGCGGCGATGAGTTGGGGAATGACCGCGCCAGATGACGGACTGCTCTGGCAGGAGTGCGGTGCTGGCGTACTGCCAATCCGGGTGGAAGGCGAGGGACTTGATCGCGACCTGCTGCTGCAATCTCCCGGCGAGCGCATCGAGGAAACCGGTCGTGACGCGCATCCGAAACTTGCTGCGGCTCTGTCCGGCATTGAGTTGGGCATGCTTCCCCCGGCGCTCGTTGACGGTGGCCGTCGCTGGTGGGTGGCCGAAGTCGCCGATGAGGCAAGTCTTCGAGCGTGGCAGCCCGACCACGCGACCATCGGCGCCCTTGCCCGCGAGAGCGAAAGCATGGGCGTTTGCGCGTTTGCGCGCAGTTCGGACGGCAGCGGGCTGGTGGTGCGCGCCCTGCCGGCCGGCGTCGGCATTGTCGAAGATCCTGCCTCTGGCGCCGCCAACGGCTTGATCGCTGCCTACATCGCCCACGCTGAACCCCACGGCTTGCTGGCACGCGGCTATGAAGTGAGCCAGGGAAGGGAAATCGGGCACGATGCACGCTTGGTGGTGCGTATCGAAAACGGATCGATCTGGGTCGGCGGTCACAGCCACACGATCATTTCCGGTTCCCTCGACTGGCAACCGGAGCCATGAGCGAGGCCCCGCAGATATGGGTCGACGCGGACGCCTGCCCGGTAGTGATCAAGGAGATCCTGTTCCGCGCCGCCGAACGGGCGCAGGTGACAGTGACCCTGGTCGCCAATCAGCACCTGCGCACCCCCGCGTCGCGCTACATCCGCGCGATCCAGGTGGCAGGTGGTTTCGACGTGGCCGACGACGAGATCGTGCAACGCGTCAGCGCCGGCGACCTGGTGGTGACACAGGACATTCCGCTGGCAGCGCAGGTGCTCGACAAGGGCGCGCTGGCCATCAATCCGCGCGGCGAACTTTATACCAACGAGACGATTGCCCAGCAACTGTCGATGCGCAATTTCATGGACGAACTGCGCGGATCCGGCGTCGACACCGGTGGCCCTGCACCGTTCCATTCGCGCGATCGACAGACCTTCGCCAACCAGCTCGACCAGTGGCTGAACCGACGTGCGGAAAACTAGCCTTCGCGACCTTCCAGATTTGCCCGCCGCGCCGCCACCAGTGACAAGGCTGCCCAGTCCAGGTCCTCGTCGCCACCGGCCAGCGCCTCCAGCAGGCTATCGCGCAACACGCCGGCAAACGGCAGCGGTACGCGAGCCGATTCTGCCGCCATCTGCGCCAGCCCGATATCCTTGAAACCCAGCGGCAACGCAAACCCGGCCGGCTTGAAGCGCTGCTCGGCAATCAGCTTGCCGTAACCCTGATACGCGGGTGCGGCGAAAAGCGTGTTGGTCATCACCTCAAGAAAGTCGGCGGCGCTGACACCGTAGGCACGCGTCAGCGCGGTGGCTTCGGCCATGCTTTCGATCGCGCTCGCCAGCATGAAGTTGCCGGCG
>JBDTXA010000035.1:0-22510 GCA_040006415.1 Rhodanobacter sp. | reverse complement strand
GCTTTCTCAACCTGCTGGCCGAGATCGGCGAGCGCGTGGTGGTGATCCTGTCCACCCACATCGTCGAGGACGTCACCGACCTTTGCCCGCGCATGGCGATCATCGGCCAGGGGCAGGTGCTGCTGAGCGGCGAGCCGGCCGAGGCCATCCGGTCACTGGATGGCCGGGTCTGGCGTCGCAGCATCGACAAGGCCGAACTGGATAGCTATCGCGCCCGCATGAACATCCTGTCCACCCGCCTCGCCGGTGGCCGCACGCTGCTGCACGTGCTCGCCGACACACGCCCGGAAGCGGGTTTCGAAATCGTCGCGCCCGACCTGGAAGACGTCTACTTCGGCCGCCTGCGTGCTCAAGCCACCGCCAGGGCCGCCTGAGGCCTGTCGCCTCACGCCGATTCGCCGGACAGGAACCCTGATGTTTTTTGAAATACTCCGATTTGAATGGCGCCAGCAGTTGAAGGCGCCATTGTTCTGGATCATCGCACTGGTCTTTGGCGCGCTCGCCTTCGCACTGGCGAGCAGCGATGCTGTGATCATCGGCGGTGCCAGCGGCAACGTGCTTCGCAATGCACCGCTGGTGATCGTGCGACTCCTCAGCGCGCTCACGATATTCAGCACGTTCCTGATCACCGTCTTTGTCGCCGGTGCCGTGTTGCGTGACTTCGACCTGCGTACTTCCGAACTGTTTTTCACCACGCCGATCCGCCGCAGCGAATATCTGGGTGGACGATTTGTCGCAGGCTACCTGATTGCGCTGACGGTGATGCTGTTTTGCGCACTGGGTATCGCGCTGGGCGGCTCCATGCCATGGATTGATGCGGCCCGGGTCGGACCTGTCAGTTGGCACGGTTATGCATGGTCGTTTGGCGTGATGGTGGTGCCGGACATGCTGTTCATGGCCTCACTGTTGTTTTTGCTCGCCTCGACCACTCGCTCGATGCTGGCCACGTACATAGGCTTGATTGCCTTCTTCGTGCTGCAAGGCGTCGTTGGTCAGCTGACCAAGGACGTCAACAACCACTACATCGCAGCGATGCTTGATCCGTTTGGCACCCGCACGCTGGCGCTGGTCACGCGCTACTGGTCATCGGAGCAGGCCAACCACGACCTGCCCGCGTTCAGCGGCGTGCTCATGTTCAACCGGATGGTGTGGACAGGCGTCGGGCTTGCGATGCTTGGCACCTCACTGGCGCTGTTCCGCCCCAACAGCGAAGGCCTGCAATTGCCGCGCCGGAAAAACCGGCCTGAGCCACCGATACTGCGGCCCCCCAGCGGCAGCACCCGGACCCTGATGACCAGGGTGCAGGTCGCCAGCGACCTGCGAACCCACTTGCTGCAGCTGCGGGCACAGCTCGCCTTCGACACGCTCGGGGTGCTGCGGGGCGCACCGTTTCTGATCATGCTCGCGCTTGGCGTCGCCAATTTTGCGGGCACGCTGATGCTGTCAGGCCAGATCTACGGCACCGCCACCTATCCGGTGACGCATCAGGTGCTGGAAATGATGGGTGGCGCGTTCCAGTGGCTGCTCTACATCATCATCACGTTCTACGCTGGAGAGCTCGTGTGGCACGAGCGCAGCCAGCGTTCGGCCGAAGTCACCGATGCGTTCCCGATTCCCGATTGGATACCCCTGCTCGCGAAGCTGGGTGCCTTGCTCGCCGTGATTGGCGTGTTTCTGCTGGTCGGGACCGTATGCGGCATCGCCTGGCAGCTGGCGCATGGCTACACCCACCTGGAGCCCGGGCTGTACCTGGCGACGCTGGCGCTTGATGCGATCCCTTTCGTGCTGCTGGCCGTGCTGGCGCTGTTTCTGCAGGTGGTGTCGAACAACAAGTTTCTCGGTTATCTGCTGACCATCGTGTGGTTTGTGGCGCAGATCGGATTCGGTCTGCTGCACTGGGAACAGAACCTCTACAACTACGGCAACGCGCCCGAAACGCCGTATTCGGACATGAACGGCTTTGGGCATTTCCTGCAGGCCGCGCTGTGGTTCGACTTCTACTGGTCCAGTTGTGCCGTCGTGCTGCTGGTGCTGGGCTCGTTGCTGTGGGTGCGCGGCACCGGCCAGGCATGGCGCGACCGTCTGCGGGAAGCGCGTACACGCTTTCGCTTGCCGGCGAGGGCAGTACTCGCACTTGCCTTGCTCGCCTTTGTCGGCAGCGGCGCGTGGATTTACTACAACACCAACGTGCTTAACCATTTCCAGAACAGCACCGCCAAGACAACGCAGCGTGCCGACTACGAGAAGGAGTATTCAAAATACAAGAATGCCCCGCAACCGAGAATCACCGCGGTGAAGGCCGATGTCGACATTTACCCGTATCAGCGCAAGCTGGATATCCGCGGCCACTACACCCTGGTCAACAAGCACAGCGCGCCGATCAGCGCGTTGTACGTCAACTTCGTCGACGAGTTTGTGGTCAAATCGCTGACATTCGCCCCGCACGACACTATCAGCCGGGACAAGGATCTCGGGTTCACCATCTACCGATTGAAAACGCCGCTGGCACCGGGCGCGTCGATGAGTTTCGACTTCGAACTGCAGTATTTGCCCAAAGGCTTCACCAACAGCCCGCAAGGCACCTTCCTCGCCCGCAATGGCAGTTTCATCAACAATGAGGTGATGCCGCAGTTCGGCTACCAGAGCCAGGTGCAGATCACCGATCGCAATGACCGTCGCAAGTACGGCCTCAGCCAGGATGTGCCGCCCATGCCAAAGCTGGGCGACGAGAAGGCGCGCGCCAACACCTATATCAGCAACGATGCCGACTGGATCAGCTTCGACACCACCGTCTCGACGGCCGCCGACCAGATCGCATTGGCGCCGGGTTATCTGCAGAAGGAATGGACGGCCAACGGGCGGCGCCATTTCCATTACACGATGACTCAAGACGGAAAGGACCAACCGATGCTGCCGTTTTTCTCGTATCTGTCGGCACGCTATGCCGTCAAGCATGAGACATGGAAAGGCGTGGATATCTCCGTGTATTACAACCCCGCACACGCGTGGAACGTGGCGCGCATGATTCAGGGTGCGAAGGACGCCCTCGACTATTACGATGCCAACTTCACGCCCTACCAGTTCCACCAGCTGCGCATTGTCGAGTTTCCAAACTACGCCAGCTATGCGCAGTCGTTTGCCAACACGATTCCATTCTCCGAATCGATCGGCTTCATCGCCGACCTGCGTGACCCGTCGAAGATCGACTATGTCTACTACGTCACCGCCCACGAAGTGGCCCATCAATGGTGGGCGCACCGGGTGATCGGCGCCAACATGCAGGGGTCGACCATGCTCAGCGAGTCGCTGGCGCAGTATTCGTCGCTGATGGTGATGAAGCAGAAGTACGGCGCCAACCAGATGCGCAAGTTTCTCAAGTACGAGCTGGACAAGTACCTGGCGGGACGTGCCACGGAAAAGCGCGCCGAACAGCCGTTGGCCAAGGTGGAAAACCAGCAGTACATTCATTACCAGAAGGGTTCACTGGTGTTCTATGCGTTGCAGGATTACATCGGTGAAGGCAAGCTCAATGCCGTGCTGAAACAATTCCTGCTCGACAAGGGCTTCCAGCAACCGCCCTACACGACATCACAGGAGTTCATGGACGCGTTGAGCAAGGCGGTGGGCCCCCAGTGGCAACCGCTGCTCAATGACTTCTTCTGGAAAATCACCCTGTTCGACAATCGCATCACCGACGCCACCGCGAAAAAGCTCGCCAACGGCAAATACGCAGTGACGATGACGGTGCATGCCAGCAAGGTCTACGTCGACGGCAAGGGCGGGGAAACCAGGGCTGCACCGGATATTCCGATCGAGATCGGCGTGTTTGCCGCACCAACGTCGGCAGGCATGGACGGCAAGCCGCTATATCTCAACAAACGTATGCTCGCCGATGGCGACAGCACCATCACGGTAACGGTGGACGGCAAGCCGGCACTTGCCGGAATCGATCCCTACAATGAGTTGATCGACAAGGTGTCAGGCGACAACCGCCGAACCATCACGCTGCAATAGCGATGTCAGCGCCAGGACGTCCACCGATTTGGCTGTTGTTGCGCGCACCCATCAATCCGTCTTTTGAGGCGCGTCTGACTGAGTGGTGTCCGACAAACTGCCCTGAATGACGGTCAGTTCGCGCTGCGGGAACGGAATCGTGATGCCGACCTTGTCAAAGTGATCCTTGATCGCCTTCAGGAAATCGGCCTTGGTCTGCCAGAAATCGCCGGCGGTCGTCCAGCCACGAACCAGCAGATCGACCGAGCTCTCGCCCAGTGCGGACGTCCATACGCCCGGCGCCGGATCCTTCAGAATCCGCTCGTCTTCATCGAACAAGCGCTTGATCTCCGCCATCGCCGCGCCGATGTCATCCTTGTAGCCGATGCCAATCTGCAAATCAAAGCGACGCGTGCCGCGCCGGTTGTAATTGAGAATGGCGTCGCTGCCCACCTTTCCGTTCGGCATGATCGCCTCGCGTCCATCCGGCAGATACAGCGTGGTATGCATCAGGCTGATGCTGTGTACCGTGCCGTCAATGCCGCCCACGGTGACGAAATCGCCGATACGGAACGGCCGGAAAAGCACCAGCAGCACACCCCAGGCTAGATTGCTGAGTGATCCCTGTAACGACAACCCGATGGCCAGACCCGCAGCGCCCAGTACCGCGACCAGCGGTGCGGTAGAGATTCCCACGGTCGTCATGGCGACTACGATGATCAGCGCGACGAGACCGCCGTAGATGATCTTGCGCAGAAATCCGCTCAGCGTGATATCGACCGATGCCCGTTCTAACGAGCGCTGGCTGAAATTGGCGAGCCGGGCCGCTACCCATATGCCAACCACCAGGATCAGCAACGCCAGCAACAGGTTCATGCCCACGTGAATGACCGTGGCAGCCATATCTGCGCCGAGGAATCTGGCTAGAAAATCATTCATGGCATTATCGACTCGTGCGGAAAAAACCGCCCCAGCCTAACAAACCGGCGATGAAGGATCTGACCACACATGAGTATTCGGACGCCGCTGCCGACTTGCGCCACTTACTGAAAGGGACCTATCAGCAGAGCGCCGCGGGAAACACGGCTCGTTCCGTCCGCGAGGCGCGCGGCGATTTTATCAAAGTCGATGATCCTCGATCCTGCTGACGCGGCCGGCGACGATGGTCACCACGGTGACATGGTCGTCCCGATGATAACGCCACTGTTCGCCACCCTCTTCGCTGGAAATGACTCGCACGGCGCCGCGGTGTTTGCGTGAAGCACGCTTGTGCGTTTTGGAAACCGGCTTGCCCAGGAGTTCGATGACCCGCTCCTGGCTATCACCGGCGGTTAATACCTGGTTTCCTATTCGCAACGTGCTGGACGCGTGCGCGGCAGCACTGATGGCAAGAAAAAGGACAACTAGACGAATACGCATGACCTGCTCCATGGTCTGGTAACACTTCGATTAATTGATTCAGCAGCGGCTCTCAGCTGCAGCGATCATCGATGGCGGCGACCCTCCACGCGATGATGGTAACAATGACTATTAGGCCTTCGTCACGACGGTATGGCCATCATTCGTCCACAACCGCACCGTACTTTTTGTGGTCGGGTTCCTTGCAGGACGGCGTGCCGAGCAGGTCGATCGAGTGCGTGGCGGTGTCTCACACCGACAACGCCTGCTGACCAACACCAAACGTTTCGCCGGCGGCCACGGAAAGAAGCAGCAGCAACAGAATCAGCAAAGGACGGCGCGTGAGAAAACTCCTTTCAGACAGGGCGGAACAGACAGCATAAATTCAGAATCCGGCTCCCGGTTGTGCCAGGTAGAAAGTCTCTTCGGCAGTACTGACGCGACCGAGCGCGGCGTTGCGATGAGGAAAGCGGCCGAAGCGTTCGATCACGTCCCGATGCCGTCGAGCATAGCCCAGGAAGTCCTCAAACCTTTCGCGCTCGTCGGCTGGCACGGCCACGCACAAGGACTCAAACAAAGCCACCGAACGCCGCTGCAGGGCGCTGTCCTCGGCGTGTTCCAGCGGAAGGTAGGCAAATACGCGCTGCAGGACGGGCAGCTGCCGATCTTCACCACGGGCTATCCCTGACAAGGCGACACGTTGCGCCTTGTCATCCTGCGCCCACGCGCGCGCGTCGGCGCGGTGAAGGTTGCGCGGAAACTGGTCGAGGAGGATCAACAAAGCCAGCCAGCCGGACCGCGTGGACATCCATGCGTCCAGGTCTCCATTGGCGGCATCCGTTACGACCTGACCGAATTGCGCGCGGATTTGCGCGTCGAAATCCGCATTGGCTATGAACCAGTGATCGGCGTTGGCAAACCAGAAATCGAGAACATGTTCGGCGGTGATCGGCATCATCGTCAGTAGCGTGTGGTACCTGCAAGGCTGTCCATGTCCAGGCGGATACCTTGCAGGCGGGGAAGCTGACGACGCAGGGTCAGCGCCGCCTCCGGAGACGCGTTCTCAATGGCTTGTTCGAAAGCATGTAGCAGAGCGCTCTCATGGTGACCCAGAAGCCGGATCCACGCGACCCCACTTCGCGGCGCGGCATGCATCAGCCAGCCGGCAAGATGCCGATGCGTGCTGCCTCGCCAGCTTCCGTGTGTGGGAGGTTCAAGGCCGATGCCGCGAAGCTGTGCCTGCAGGTCGCCGATCAGAAGATCCAGTGTCCTGGCGTTGTCGCTCAAAATCACGCGCAAACCAGGCTCGCTTACCGCAGCGGCGTCGCAATACAAACGGCGCAGGTCAATGCTGCGCCGGATCAAGGCCTTGAAGTCTGACCGGGCCGGCCTGATCAGGGTGGCCGCGTCCTGCTGGGTGGGGCTTGTGTTCACCGCCCCATCGTCATCCTCGGCGACTTAGCGGGAGATTAATCCCCTCAAATACCCGCATATCCAGTCAGCTCGCAGTCGGATGCGGACATGGCTGCTTGCTCATTGCACCAGTTGCAACAGATTCAACGGCTTCCCATCACTGCCGCGTACACCTTGCTGCAACGCCGCCAGCTTCTCTATCGCCGGGCACAAAGCCTGTATTTGCGGTCGCAAGGCCTGCATCCGCTGTTGCATGCGTGGTTGCAGCTCGGTAGCGAGCGACGCAGCGCGATCACGCAGGCTGGCTGCGGTCTGCAGATCGCCGGCCAAGGCCGCGTTGATTGCCTGCTGCCCGAGATCGGATGCCAACAACGGCAGCAGATCGGCACCGATTTGGTTCATGGTCTGATCCGCGAAATCGCCTTGCCAGTCATGCGTACTCTGACTTGCTGCGATGCGCCGCTTGAGCTCATCGGCATGTGTGTTCAGTCGACTTTCCAGCTCGGCGCGTGTATCGCCGCCGAGCCCCATGCCATCGGCTTCGGCACGTATGCCCTGGACAGCCATCTCCAAGCCATGCCGGGCAACGCTGCGCACCTGCGGAACCAGCGCGCGCAACTGACGCTCGAACAACACCACACGATCCTGATTTTCCGCGTTCAGAGACACTGCTTGGCCGTCTGTATGCAACGTGCCACCTTGCATTTCAACGTGAAACGGCGCCGGCGACGGTCGATCAAATGACAGACTGTCCGGTTTCAGCGTGATGTCGTAGCTGCTGCTGGCATGACAGGTGGCCGCCAGATCCTGTGCGTGCAACGGCAACGCGCACCATGTCAGCGGCAGCAACAGCAAGAGTCCCAGGCGCATGGTTCATTTCCCTAGTTTGGTGAGCGAGCGATAGCTGACATCCCAACTGTCGCTGAATTGGCGGGTCAGTTGCGTGCCGGAGGGAACTTTGCACGCACCGATGACTGACCCGATTTCCAGCCCAGCCACAGCAGCACCGGTATGGCAACGATTTTAAGCGCCAGTCCGACCTCCCACGTACGCTGCGCCCGGTCGACCAGCCATAGCGCAAGCTCGCGCAGCTGTGGCTGGCTTTGCGCGTGCTGGCGGGCCACTTCGAAGTCGCCCCACTGATGCAGCATCAGCACCGTAGTGACGAGTACCCACAATGCCAGCAGCCACGCGACCACCCGCATGGTGGGTCGCGCCCACCGCAGTTGCAGGATGCACCCCGCGCAGACGGCGATGACTGCCATGGATGCGAGCAAATAGGGATAGTCGGCATGTTTCAGATATTGGACGGCGCCCAGTGCAGCAAACAGCATCACGATCCAGACCACAATCATCCACGAGGAAAAACGGCGCACTGGCGAAGCGTCGGCCCGCATCAACAGCGGCATCAGCAGGCCGCCTTGTCGAGCATGGCCATGAAGGTGATGGTGAGCAGAAAATAAAGACCAGGCATGTTCAGTTCTCCAGCGAGGGGGAAGCGTCTCCGGTATAGGGGCGCAGTCTACTGGCCGAACGAAAAAGGGCGCCATGAGCGCCCTTTTTCGAGACTTGCTGGCGAACCCTGATATCAGCGCGGACTGATGGTGAACTTGCCCGCCGAGATACCCAGGTTGACGCCTTCACCGGTGCCGGCGATCGCCAGCGACACGGTGCCCTTGGTCATGACCTGAGCCTGAGAACTCTTCACCACACCGGCCTCGGCGCCTGCCTGGGCGTAGTCACCGTAGACCTCCGTGATGCTGTGGACATTGCTGATTTCGCCCTTGCCATTGTCGATGTGGTACTTGCCGGCAGTCAGACCGCCGCCAACCACCCTGATCTTCACGTTGGCACGCTGACCATTGGTACAGGTGACCGTTCCGCTGCCTTCGGCACGCTTGAAGATCAACGACCAGCCCGACAAGTTGTAAACCATCTCGCATTTGACCGAGGCCTCAGCTGCCCGTGCGTTGCTGGCGGGCAAGACCGTTACGGCGCCCGCGCAAGCCATCACGAGCGCAGCCATTCCGAAAGTACGCTTGATCATTGTCATCTCCTTTGGTTTCGAGCGGGATTACAGGGCCCTGCACAGGTCAGCCGCAAGTGGCTGGATGCTACAAAGCTAGAGTCTTAGCCTGTGTACTGAAGCGTGACAACAATGTGCACGAGGCCGAAACTTCGTTCAGGTTGTGGTGGTTATCCCTGGATACCTCAAACCGCTCAGCATCGGACAGCATTCGGGCGCTTAATACGCTTGTCGCATGACCCGAGTCATGCCTAGACTCGACACGACGAATGCCGCAAGGCCAAGAAGGACCCTCATGGTCAAGTACTCGCTGGTTGGTTATGACGGCTCTGACGCGTCGCGCCGCGCGTTTCAGTTTGCCATCGACATGGCTCGATGCGGCAACGGTCGGGTGCGTGTGGTTACCGTGCTCCGGGTCACCGAAGGCGGCGCTGATTCGTGCGCCCTGATGATGACCGACTCCGGCCCGCAGCGGTCGCAGGAATTGCTGACCGAGCTCACCGCCATCGTGCCGGAGGCGGCCGAACTGGTGGATATCGAACTTGTTCATGGCAGCCCGGGCGACGTGCTTCTGAGCCAGATAGACCAGCACGGCGTTGACCACATCGTGATCGGCCACACCGAGCGCGGCGCGCTGGCGCGGTGGCTGCTTGGATCCGTCTCCAGCAACGTGCTGGCGCGAGCCCACGTTCCGGTTACGGTTGTTCGCTGATTCGGCAGCCTGCCTACACTGAACGGCCAGTTGGCGGGGATTAACCTTCTGCCGGATTCAAGCCGTATCCTGTGTCACCCCATCGTCATGTGACGGTTTGCCGCGTCGGCGTACGTCACCCGGTTGCCGCCACCAGGAAATACGCTTGAGTTATCCCAATGACCTGCCCTGGACCCTTGAGGGTATCGACCTCAGCCGGATCGAGGTTGCCCGCGTGCGCCACAACGAGGACCTTTTCTTTCTGCTGTGCAGTTCGTCATTCGTCGAGAGTGGCTCGGATCTCTACACGCAGAACCTGATTGATCATTTCGCTGGCGATCTGGATTTGCAGACCTGGCTATCCCAACACTGGGAGCACGAGGAACTGCAGCATGGCCGAGCCCTGGCCGCCTACGTCAAGGCGGTATGGCCCGAGTTCGACTGGGACAAGGGATTCAAGACGTTCTGGACCGAATACGGCGCGGTGTGCACTTCCGAGCAGCTCGAACCCAGTCGCGGACTCGAGCTGGCCGCGCGCTGTGTCGTGGAGACCGGCACCGCAAGCCTCTATCGCGCACTGAACGAGCTCACCGACGAGCCCGTGCTGCAGCAACTGACCAACCACATCAAGAGCGACGAAGTGCGCCACTACAAGCACTTTTACCACCACTACCAGCTGTACCGCGAGCGCGAAGGCTTTGGTCGCTACAAGGTATTTCGGGTGATGCTGCGGCGGGTCAACGAAATCAAGAGCGAAGACAGCGACATCGCACTACGTCATGTGTTCAACCAGTGCTACCCCCAGCATGTCGGAAATGAAACGGAGTTCCGCCGCATCAGTGGTCGTGCCCAGGGGCTGCTCCGCAGGCATATCCCTGCCGCCATGACGGTGAGGATGCTGCTCAAGCCGCTGGATCTGCCGCCTCGACTTCAGAGTGCGCTGGAAAAGCCACTGGCAAAGATCACGGAAAAGCTGTTTCTGCACTGAGCCATCCGCGGCTTTCCCGTCGGCCCCCTAATGCGCGGATCCGTCTGACGCGCCTTGACGAGGTGCGCTCCTGATCAGGCGCTTTTCCGCGGCGGCGGCCCGCATGCCTTGCACGTCAACCGGTCGAATCCGTGAAATGGTGCAAGGCACGTCACCGCGCAGCGTCAACACCTTGTCGAAGTTTGCGCTGACCTGGTTGATGTTTGAAGTCAGCGCGATGCTGTTGGAAAAAAGCAGGTTCTGGCAGCCGTACAGGTCCAGCAACCACGCCTGCCTCGGACGGGTATAAACCACCAGCTGCGTCTCGGTAAGTGGCTCCCACGAATAGAGGCTGGTAAATGTGAAGTTGCCCACCGGGGCGCCGGTCGCCGCCAGATACTCGGCCTGACGTTCGGAGCGGTGCCGCTGGGTGGCCACACCGGCGCAACCGGCAAGTAGCAAGAGCAGCGGCAAAACAATCAACGTGCGAATGAACATGGCATCTCACTTCTTTGATGACGTCTCGATCGGAATCAACGCAACCACGCGCAACCGCTGACTGCCGCTATTTTTTCTTTTTCTCGACCGGCAGCCATTTGTCTGCGTCGAAACCGGCCACTTCGTAGACCAGGGTCTGCTTCTTCTCACCCTTGGCGAGGGTCACGTCCAGGCTAATTTCCTTTGCCTTCTGCAGCATCCTGAGGAAGGACTTGTCGTCCCGGATCATCAACGCAGGCTCCCCGGTAGTCGGGGCGAACGCCTTGATCCGTACCGTTTTGCCGTCGACAGTCGCAGGTATCGTGCAGTTGTTACGACAGACGAAACCGGGCTTCTCCCCGTACAGAAAGACACTCTGGCCCCAGCTCGTGTGACGGCGAAGTACCAGCCGCACGCGGTCATTGCCGGAGGGCTGACTGGTGTAGATGGTAGCCGTCGACTGCGTGCCGCCCGCCATCGGAGAGACCTGGTACAGCCACAGGCCCGCAAGACGCTTCTCCTCGCTCACACGCGTGTAGCGTTTCTCGATCCCGGGAAGGGTCTTCTGCACCTCGCTGGCGGCATCACTACCCGGATAACGCTTGATGATGTCCTTGCCCAGCGAGACGGCCATTTCGTCATTCGGGATACGCAGCAGCTGACGATAAGTGGCGATATTGCGCGCAGCCGCTTCCGACTGACTTTTCGCCTGCTGCTGCGCTGAACTCGGCGCCGGCTCTGAGCCATTTGGCGAGCAACCTGCCAGCGCCATCAGACCGGCAAGCACAACCGCCAGACAGCGAGGGAAAAAAGAGTTCATCATGGCTATGCCGTTCGGAAACAGATTGGTAGCTTGGAACGAGCCACCGTGGCAACGCAAGCTAACGTGTTCATCGGGCGTGGCCAAATCGCTCCCGCAGGCCTGCACGATGGCGTCGACTGCAGGGAATTATCGCGCCGTCGCGCAATTTCAGACGCGCATCCCCCGTCTCCAGCGGCTCGATCTCGGACAGGTAGTCGAGGTTGATGAAATAGCTGCGGTGCACGCGAATGAAGCGCGCCGGGTCAAGTCGCTCCTCGATCCCCGCCATGGTGGCGCGCAAAGGGTAGTCGCGGCCGCGCACGTGCAGGTTCACGTAGTTGCCGGAAGCCTGCAGCCACTCGACTTCCCTGGCGTTGAGCAGAAACTCCTTGCCCAGCTTGCGCACCAGGAAGCGTTCGGGCCGCTCAACAGGTTCCGCCGGCTGCCCCTCATCGGGTTCGGCCAGCAAACGCGCTTCACCCTGCCAGCGCATCAGCCACAGTCGGGAGAGGCATATCAGCGCGATGATGAAGAAATAGGTACGGAAATCCTTCAGATATTCGTACCCGAAGTTCGCCCACCAGTGGCCAAAGTCGTAATGCCAGCCCGCCAGCGAATAAGCCAGCTTGCGTAACCCGACCATCCCCAGCACGTGAACCAGGCTGAACGGCAGCGTGGCCAGCAGATGTCGCGGCAGGCTGTGACGCCAGGTATCGAAGCGGAATGGCCACCGACGCTCGAGCATCAGCACGCAGGGAATCAGCGCCAGGATAAGGATCGAGCTGCTGCACTCCCAGACCCACGGCTCCCATGCTGCCGTGCGTGCGTGATCGATCTGCGCCACGAACCCATTGAACACGGTGTTGAGGACGCCAAGCAGTACCCAGAAGCTCACTTCGATGGGCCGCCGCCAACGTAGGAAATCCTGATACCCGAAGCCCGCCTGTTCGTTCATGCGGCGATTCTACGTGGAGCAGCCCGATGGCGCCGCGGCCCGTCCCCGATAGTCCGCCATCCGTCCCTGGGGCCCTGCGATCAGTCACTAGACCAGCGACAGCGCGTCCCGCCCGTTGCAACATCACAATCCACCGAACCGCCGGAAACTCTCATGCATCGTCGCCACCTGCTCAAAGCCGTCTTGGCCGCACCTTTCCTGCCGCTGGCCCTGTCACCGGCCGGGCGCCTGCTGGCCGGCGCGCGTACAACCCTGCGTCGACTGTATCCAAGGGTCCGTCCGGGCGATTCGGCGTGGCCGAAGCCAGCCATGTGGGATGCGCTGAAGCGCCGCGTAGGCGGGCGTCTGCTGAAACTGCAGTCGCCGTTCGCGCCGGACGCGCCCGCCACGGCCAGGGCCGAGGCGCTGAAACATCTGAAGAACCCCTTTTACATAGGCGACCAGCCGGCACTGACCCAGACCAGCGGCTGGGCCGACGCATGGGTTTCTCAGCCAAGCGCCTATGCGGTGGCGGCAGAGACATCGGCCGACGTCGCCGCAGCCATCGATTTCGCACGCGAACATCGGTTGCGCCTGGTGGTGAAAGGTGGTGGCCACAGCTATCAGGGCACCTCCGACGCGCCGGATTCACTACTGATATGGACGCGTCGGATGAATCAGATGAAATTACATGATGCGTTCGTGCCGCAAGGTTGCCACGTGGCAGCGCAACCAGCGGTGAGCGTCGGCGCTGGCGCCATGTGGATCGACGCCTATACCGCGGTAACCACCGCCGGCGGCCGTTACGTGCAAGGTGGCGGCTGCACCACGGTAGGCGCGGCCGGCCTGATCCAGAGTGGCGGCTTCGGCAGTTTCTCCAAGCGCTGGGGTACGGCAGCGGGCAACCTGCTGGAAGCCGAGCTGGTTACCGCCGACGGGCAGGTGCGTATCGTCAATGCCGTCAACCATCCCGACCTGTTCTGGGGGCTCAAGGGCGGCGGTGGCGGCAGCCTTGGCGTGGTGACGAGGATGACCCTGCGTACATTTGAATTGCCCGAGTTTTTCGGCGGCGTGTTTGGTCGCATCAAGGCGTCTTCGCCAACGGCCTTTCGCGCGCTAGTGGCCGAAGCCATGCAGTTTTATCGCCGCGCGCTGTTCAACCCGCACTGGGGCGAACAAATTTCGCTGCGCGACGGCGACACGCTGTCGATCTCGATGGTGTTCCAGGACCTCTCGCAGGACAAGGCGAACCAGGTCTGGGCTCCGTTTGTGGCATGGGTACGGGCGCGTCCTGAATACACGTTCGTCGAGGCGCTGAAAGCGCTGGCCATCCCGGCGCGGCATTTTTGGGACGCCGAGTTCTTTCGCAAGTACGCACCCACCCTGATGGTGGCAGACGACCGTGCCGACATGCCGACGAATCATGTGCTGTGGGCGGGTGACCAGGGACAAGTCGGCTGGTTCATCCACGGCTACCAGTCGGCCTGGCTGCCGGCCACGCTGCTTGCGTCCGGCGCGCAGACACGCCTCGCCGATGCGTTGTTCGCAGCATCGCAACAGTGGGACGTGGAACTGCATTTCAACAAGGGCCTGGCTGGCGGCGCGCCTGAGGCGATCGAGCGGGGCCGCGACACTGCTACTCATCCTGACGTGCTCGGTGCGTTCGCATTGGCGCTCATTGGTAGCAGCGGCGACCCCGCCTATCCGGGTCTGAACCAAAGCGCGCCCGATCTGGCGAAGCCGCGACGCGACGCGACGGGCGTCGACCGCGCGATGGCGGCACTGCGTGCAGTGGCGCCCGATGCAGGCTCATATGTCTCGGAGAGCGACTACTTCCTTCGCGACTGGCAACGCGGTTTCTGGGGCGAAAATTACTCGCGGCTAGCGCTGGCAAAGCGACGCTACGATCCGGATGGGTTGTTTGTAGTTCACCACGGCGTGGGCAGCGAGGCCTGGAGCGCTGACGGTTTCACACCCACGTCGGACAATCACTCTCATGCCTGAGCCGCGACACACCGACGGATATTGAAAGCTCTCAGTTCCGCTCGCCGCGGTGGAATCGAGGTGCGCGACGCGCGACACCTCGCCAAGCCAGACGTGACGGCTTCGAACGGAAACGACCGGCCGCAACACTTTGAACGCGGCGTTGAAGCCTCGACTTCGTACGCATCGCGGAAGACCCGCACATTGGGGCGAGCGCTGACTACAACGTGGCAGCGGTTGCGCCCCGCGCCCTAGCAAGGATCTCACCGATCTCCGGGAGCTCGACAAAAGGGACTCGATCTGCTGGACGCTGATCTGAACGCCGTAAACATGTACGGCCTGCCGCCCATGATCGTTCTGCTGCGCTCAGTGCGCGTCATCGCACACGCAAGACGTGAAAATTTCAAGGCCGTGTCCATCCGCCGACTGGCAGCTGAACGCCAAATACCCTCGCTGCCGCCACCCTTGTCTGGACCGCATCTGGTCCGATAATGTCGTCCTTCCAAGGACGCCTGATGTCATCTTCCCCTTCGTCATCCAACGATTCGCTCTGGCATCACCCTACCTTTATCGCGTTCTGGTTCGCCCGCATCGCGTCGGGCTTCGGCTTCCAGATGCTTTCCGTGGCTGTCGGCTGGCAGATCTACGCGATGACCGGGCGGGCCTTCGATCTGGGGCTGATCGGCCTGGTGCAGTTCATACCTTCACTGGTACTGGCGCTGCCAGCCGGGCACGTCGCCGATCAATTCGAACGGCGACGCATCGTGCTGTTCGGTCAGATCGTGGAATGGTGCGCGATCGCGCTGCTGGCCGGGATGAGTGTGCTGCACGATATCGACGAGGTCGGCATTCTTTCGCTGGTGTTCGTGATCGGTGTGGCCAAGGCTTTTGAGTTTCCCGCACTGCAGTCGATGCTGCCGGCGCTGGTGCCGCTACCCATCCTGCCGCGCGCAATGGCGATCAATGCCTCGGCCGGTCAGGCCGCGATGATCATCGGCCCGGCGATCGGCGGTTTTCTGTATGTGGCCGGGCCGGGCGTGGTGTATTCGGTCTGTGGCGTGCTGTATCTGGTCTCGGTGACTTTGATGGCGCGCCTGCGCTATGTGCAGGCGCCGCCGAAGCGGCAGCCGGCCACGCTGAAAACCGTGTTCGCCGGCGTGCATTTCATTCGGGCACGCAAGGATGTGCTCGGGGTGATTTCGCTGGACCTGTTCGCGGTACTGCTTGGCGGCGCCACCGCGCTGCTGCCGATCTTTGCCAAGGACATTTTGCATACCGGCCCGTGGGGACTGGGCCTGTTGCGCGCGGCGCCCGCCGTCGGGGCGCTGCTGATGTCGGTATGGCTGGCGCGGCATGACCTGCAGCGCCGGGTCGGTGCGATCATGTTTGCGTCCGTGGCAGGGTTTGGTGTCGCCACGCTGGTGTTTGCCGTGTCGACCACGTTGTGGCTGTCGCTTCTGGCGCTGTTTGCGCTGGGCGCCTTCGACATGGTCAGCATGGTCATTCGCGGCGCGCTGGTGCAACTGGATACCCCCGACGAGATGCGCGGGCGCGTCAGCGCGGTCAATGCGATCTTCATCAACACGTCCAACCAGCTCGGCGAATTCGAATCCGGCATGCTGGCGGCGTGGGTGGGTGCGGTAGGCGCAACGGCCATTGGCGGCATCGGTACCCTGGTGGTCGTCGGCCTCTGGATGACGATGTTTCCAAGCCTTCGCCGCCGCCAGCAATTGCACATGGAAACCACTGCCCCGCCGCAGCCGGCCGAGGAAAGTCTCTGAATGCCGCCCATAGATTCAACCGCTCTTGGAGTCACCCCATGATCACCAGATCACCCGCCGAATTCCTTGTGGCCTATGCCGCGCTGGCGCCGTTGCTTCACGCAGCGGCCAAGGCGCGGGCGGCCTATCTGGTGGCGCCGACAGCGTTTTCACTGGCGGCGGAATCAGCCCGTGACAACCGCTATATGGACATGAATCTGGCGGTAGATGAAGCCAGGGCACTGGCTCAGCACGGCGCACTGGCGCAGGCCTTGCGGCATGACTGCCCGGTGATCACCTTTCCCGGCGATGCAGCGACGCCGGACGTCGTGTTTCCGAACAATGTGTTTGCCACCGCTCCCGGCCGGCTGATCGTGGGACGCATGCGCCACGGCGTGCGCCAGCGTGAGGCCGAGCGAACCGACATCCGGGATTTCTTCGGTGACGTGCTGGGTTACGACGAAATCGACCTCTCCGCCTGCGAGAATCTGGTCGCCGAACTCACCGGGTCACTGGTCATCGACCGCGCCCGCGGTGTCGGTTATTGCGGCCTGAGCGAGCGCTGCGACATGGCTGGCGCCGAGGCGATGCACAAGGCCTTCAAGCTGCGACTGACGTTCTGCTTCGAGCTGGCCGAATCCGAATATCACACCAACGTGGTGCTTGCCCTGCTCGCCAGCCGTGCCGTCATCATCGCGGCAGACGGATTTCGTGATCCGGCTGCTGCGCAAGCGATCAGCGCTGCGTACGGCGAGCGAACGGTATGGCTGACGGCGGAACAGAAGCAGGCGTTTGCCGCCAATGCGATCACGCTCTCCGAGGGACGTGTGTGGATGAGCGCCCGGGCCGGCAACTCGCTGACCAGCGGACAGATCGAGGCGCTGTCGGGCTACGGCTTCGCCCTGGGTGTCGTGGATCTGAGCGAGATCGAGAAAGCCGGTGGCAGCCTGCGCTGCTGCGTCGGCGAGATCTACTGATCTCTTTCAGCCATCCCGCCAGCTCACCTTGTATCGTGCGCAATCGCGGCGCATTCTCCGCGAATGTCGTTGAGTCCTCCCTGCAAAAACGTACTCCCATCGGCGCGACCACGACGGTTTGCGGCACTTTTCGTGCTCGCTGCATCGACGGTGTCGGCACAGACGGCTCCGTCGACGGCCGAACCCGGCAGCGGAAGCACTTGGGCCAACCCGGTCGACATCGATTACCGTTACAACTACGAGCAGATGAACACGGGTGTGTCCTATCGTACCGGCGCCGATCCGGCGATCGTGCGTTACGACGATGCGTACTACCTGTTCCAGACCCTGGCCGACGGCTACTGGCGCTCGACCGACCTGGTGCACTGGGATTTCATCAAGCCGGACCGCTGGCCGTTTGACGGTCCCGTGGCGCCCGCCACGCTGGTTGCCGACGGCAAGCTGTTCCTGATGCAGTCGGCGATGCAGCCGGTGCCACTGCTGTATTCCACCGACCCCGCCCACGGCCACTGGAAGTTCTGGACTCGCCTGCTGCCGCCGGTGCCCGGCGCCACCTGGGCCGGCCATGAGAGCGAGATGAAGCCGGGCGACCTGCCGCCCGGGCCGTGGGATCCAGGACTGTTCCGCGATGACGACGGCAGGATTTACCTGTACTGGGACTCGTCCAACATCTTTCCCCTGTATGGCGCACAAATCGATCTGGCGCTGGACCACGCCAGCGAGGGTGAAGGCAAACGCGTGTCGTTCGTCGGCAAGCCGCGGGCGTTGCTGCGCCTGCATCCGGATGACCACGGCTGGGAGCGTTTCGGCCAGGACCACACCGACAACAGCATCATGCCGTACGTCGAGGGCGCCTGGATGAATCGCCACGGCGACCGCTACTACCTGCAGTACGGCGCGCCCGGCACTGAATTCAACGTCTACGCCACCGGCGTCTACACCAGCGACAAGCCGCTGGGACCGTTCCAGTACGCGCCGTACAACCCGATCGGCTACAAGCCCGGCGGGTTCGTGGTCGGTGCCGGGCACGGCTCCACCTTCGACGACGTCTACGGCAACACCTGGAACACCGGCACCATGTGGGTCGGCGTCAACTGGAAATTCGAACGACGCATCGACCTGTTCCCGGCTGGCTTTCACGGCGACGGACAAATGTGGGTAGACACCCGCTTCGGCGATTTCCCGCAGCGCATGCCCGACCACAAACTCAAGCCCGGCGAGAGCACCTTTACCGGCTGGATGCTGCTGTCCTGGCACAAGCACGCCACCGCCTCGTCGCAGTTGCCCGGGCACGGACCGGCCGACGTCACCGACGAAAATCCGCGCACCTACTGGGTCGCGGCTCAGAGCACGCCGGGCCAGACCCTGACCGTCGATCTCGGTGCGGAGCGCACTGTGCGCGCCGTGCAGGTGAACTACACCGACTACAAGGCGGGCCGCTACGGCGACGCGCCGGACATCGTGACCCAGTTCAAGCTCGAGGGTTCCACCGACGGCGTGAACTGGAACACGCTGGCCGACCTGTCACACGAACAGCGCGACCGGCCCAACGCCTACATCGAACTCGACCAGCCCGCTCATATCCGCTATGTCCGCTATGTGCACAAGCATGTGGGCGCGAACTACCTGGCGATCTCGGACCTGCGCGTATTTGGCCATGCCGATGGCGATCCGCCCCTTGCACCGGAGCTTGTCTCGGCCACGCGCGGGGCCGATGCGCGCAATGCCGACATCGTATGGAAGCCGGTGCCTGGCGCCGTGGGCTACAACGTACGCTGGGGGCTCACCGCTAACCGTCTGCACGAAACCTACCAGCGCTTCGCCGACCAGCCGACCCATTTGCAGCTGCGCGCCCTCAACAAGGGTGTGCGCTACGTGGTGGCGGTCGAAGCCTTCGACGAGCGTGGCGTTTCGAAGCTGTCACGTACGGCGGTCATCGCTCCCTGACTTGCGCGCAGCGCGGCGCTGGGTTCTGATGCGCGGATGATCACTCTCCATCATCTGAACAACTCGCGCTCGCAGCGCATTCTGTGGATGCTCGAGGAACTCGACGTCCCTTACGAGATCAAGCGCTATCAGCGCGATCCGGAAACCATGCTGGCACCGCCGGAATTGCGCGCCGTCCACCCGCTGGGCAAGTCGCCGGTCATCACCGATGGTGAACTCGTGCTGGCCGAGTCCGGTGCCATCATCGAGTACCTTGCCGATCACTACGGCGATGGCACGCTGATTCCCGCGCACGGCACGCCGGAGCGTCTGCGCTGCAACTACTGGCTGCATTACGCGGAAGGCTCGGCGATGCCGCCGCTGTTGCTCAAGCTGGTGTTCAACCGAGTGAGGACAGCACCGGCACCGTTCTTCGTCAAGCCGATCGCCAAGGGCATCGCCAACAAGGTGGACAGCAGCTTCATCGATCCTCAGCTCAAACTGCACCTCGATTACCTCGAAGGCGAACTCGGCAAGAGCGAATGGTTTGGCGGCACTGATTTTGGTGCCGCGGATATCCAGCTGAGCTTTCCGCTGGAAGCGTTTGCCGCACGCGGCGGGCTGGACAGCGGCCATCCCCGACTGGCAGCCTTCCTGAAGCGCATCCACGCTCGCCCGGCCTACCAGCGAGCGCTCGAGAAGGGCGGCGACTATCGCCTGGGCTGAATGCGCCCAGGCTGAACGGAATGCTGGTATAACGGCGGCTGTTTACGCCTCAATCACGGCCACGCTGGCAGTTTAGGAGCCCTGACTCCAAGGAGAGCTCCCATGCGCAACCGTGATATCGAAAGCCAGATCCGTGAAACTGCAAACCATGCTGGCGAACGTGTTCGCCACTACGCTGACGACGCCAGCAGCGGTGCGCAGGGCCTGCTGCAGCGCGGTCGCCGTCGCCTCAACAAGCGCTTTGGGAAGAATGGCGCAGCGTATGGACAGCAGTTGTCCCACGTCGCTGAAGACCTCGCTGACGAGGCGAATTATCATTATCGTCGCCTGCGCCGCCAGGTGAACCGTCATCCGGCGGCGACCGTGGCCATCGTTGCAGGTACGCTCGGCGCATTCCTGTTGCTGCGTCGCGCCTTTCGAAGTGACGACGAGGATTGATGTCCGCGGCCGCATGCTGAAGCCGCCCGGCCACTCGTCATCCAGCCCATGAAAAAACCCGCCTTGAGGCGGGTTTTTTCATGTCTCTCAAGGTGGACTTAGACCGTCAACGGATTCGGCTTGTCCTGATCGAGCTTGTATTCCTTGATTGCCCGGCTGACATCCTTGGCATTGACCTTGCCATCCTTAGCGAGCGCAGCCAGCGCCGCGTGAGCGATCCAGTAACGATCCACCTCGAAGAACTCGCGCAGGTTGGCACGCGTATCCGAGCGGCCGAAGCCATCCGTGCCCAGCACCGTATAGCGCATGCCGTCGGGCATGAAGGCCCTGATCTGGTCGGGAAACTCGCGCACGTAGTCGGTGGCCGCAATGGCCGGACCCTGGCGACCGGCGAGCAGACCGGTCACGTACGGCACGCGCTGCTCGGACTCCGGATGCAGGCGGTTCCAGCGCTCGGCATCGAAGCCGTCGCGACGCAGCTCGATGAAGCTGGGGCAGGACCAGATGTCGGATTTCACGCCGAAATCCTTTTCCAGCAACTCGGCCGCCGCAATCACCTCGCGCAGAATCGTGCCCGAGCCGAGCAGTTGCACCCGTGGCTCGGTCTTCTTCGGCTTGCCACCGTCCTTGAACAGATACATGCCCTTGATGATGCCTTCCTCGCTACCTTTGGGCAGGTCCGGGTGGCTGTAATTCTCGTTCATCACCGTGATGTAGTAGTAGATGTCCTCCTGCTCCTGCATCATCCGGCGGGTGCCGTCCTGCAGGACCACCGCCACTTCATAGGAGAAGGTCGGGTCGTACGACTTCACGTTCGGAATCACCCCGGACATCAGGTGCGACTGGCCGTCTTCGTGCTGCAGGCCCTCGCCGTTGAGCGTGGTGCGACCCGCCGTGCCGCCGATCAGGAAGCCGCGCGAACGCATGTCGCCGGCGGCCCAGGCCAGATCGCCGATGCGCTGAAAACCGAACATCGAGTAGTAGATGAAGAACGGCAGCATTGCCTGGTTGCTGATCGAATAGCTGGTCGCTGCCGCCATCCAGGAGGCCATGCCGCCGGCCTCGCTGATGCCCTGCTGCAACACCTGGCCTTTCTGATCCTCGCGGTAGTAAAGCAGCTGGTCGGAATCCTGCGGCTTGTATTTCTGACCGAACGGCGCGTAGATGCCGATCTGACGGAACATCCCTTCCATGCCGAAGGTGCGTGCCTCGTCCGCCACGATCGGCACTACGCGCTCACCCAGCTGCTTGTCGCGCAGCAGCAGGTTGATCCCACGCACCAGCGCCATCGTGGTGGAAATTTCGCGCTCGCCGGTGCCCTTGGTGATCTGCTCGAACGCGCTCAGCTCCGGCGTCTTCAATTTCGCGTCCGCCTGACGGCGACGCTGCGGCAGTGCGCCGCCGAGTGCCTTTCGACGCTCGAGCATGTACTGCACTTCCGGTGAGTCCTTGCCGGGGTGGTAGTACGGCACGTCCTTCAACTTGTCGTCGGGGATGGGAATCTGGAAGCGGTCGCGGAAATGAATCACCGCCTCCTCGTCCAGCTTCTTCTGCTGATGGGTCGGATTCTGTGACTCGCCCGCCGCGCCCATGCCGTAGCCCTTGACCGTCTTGGCCAGGATCACGGTGGGCATGTTCTTGGTGTTCGATGCCTCGTGATAGGCCGCATAAACCTTGTGCGGATCGTGACCACCGCGGTTCAGGCGCCAGATGTCGTCGTCACTGAGGTTGGCCACCATTTCGCGCGTCTCCGGATACTTGCCGAAGAAATGCTCGCGGGTATATGCGCCGCCAAACGCCTTGCAGGCCTGGTATTCGCCGTCGACGGTTTCCATCATCAGCTTGCGCAACACACCCTTGTGGTCGCGCGCCAGAAGCGGATCCCAGTAGCTGCCCCAGACCAGCTTGATCGCGTTCCAGCCGGCGCCGCGGAACTCGCCTTCCAGCTCCTGGATGATCTTGCCGTTGCCGCGCACCGGACCATCCAGGCGCTGCAGGT
>JBDTXA010000034.1:0-22880 GCA_040006415.1 Rhodanobacter sp. | reverse complement strand
CGGTGATACAGCCGCGCCAGTCGCTCGCCCACCGACGGGCGATACCAGCGCATCGGCGCACCCATGTAGATCGTGCTCCGACGCAGGTAGGCCGCCGGAACCCTGCTGGCCATCAGCGCGGGAAGTCGCTGCTGCAGTTCCGCGGCCAGTTCCGGACTCAGGTATTCATCGGCGTCCAGCACCAGGATCCAGTCGTGGCTGCATTGGGTGGTGGCGAAGTTGCGTTGCGCACCGAAGCCGAGCCAATCCTGATGAATCACCTTCGCACCACGTGCCCGTGCGATGGCGACCGTGTCGTCATCGCTGCCCGAATCCACAACGATCTTTTCCGATGCAAACGGCACGCTGTCGAGGCAGCGGGCAATGGCGTCGGCCTCGTTGTGGGTGATGACGGCGAGGGAAATGGGCAACGTAGGCATCCGTGGATTCTAGCTGTCAATGAAAAAAGCCCGTAACGCAGCTCTTCGCGGTGCATGCAGTCGGCGCAATTTCAGGAAGGAAGCTTCATCATTACGGCATCACGAGCGGCACTGGGGCGTCTTGCCGACGTGGTCAGGTCGCAGATTATCTCCAAGACAACGCTCGTTCGACACGCAGATGGCGCTGGCGCCTGTGGAACTGCACTCTGGAAAACGCGCAAGGAAGAACCGCTTGAATGCGACTAACGCAATGATATTCAACAACAAAGAAGTTTGGCGCAACGTGGTGGGTCTGGGTCTTTTATGGCTGATGGTGGGCATGGTGGTTTTGCCGGCGGGCGTCGCGCTGAATCCCGGAAAGCTGTACCAGGGCGTGCTGATTGTGCTGCTCTACCTTCCCGCATTTGGTCTGGCACTGACGGGAAGAGCCGCGCTTTGGCGCGCTCTGGCTCCACTGGCGACATTTCGCATGTTTCTCCTGTTGCTCGGTTGGGCGACGATCACGCTTTTCTGGTCACCGGTTGATCACCCCGGCGACGAGGTGGCACGACTGCTCAGCATTCTTGCGTTTGTTCTAGGCTGGCAGCTGTGGACCCGAGGCGACGATCATCGTGCCCAGAAGCTGCTGTGGCTTGGGGGCATGTGCATGGCGGTGGCTGCTGCCGGCTATGCGGTGCTCTATCTGCTGAAGCCACCGGATGACGGTCGCATTGTGGGCGATGGTGTGACGGCAACAGCAAATTACGCCGCCGCCGTCATGGGAGCCGCGCTTCTGTGGCTGTATCAGCTGCCCGCGGATGCGCGATCAAGGGCAGTGTTTCGTCTGTGCGCACTGGTCGCTCTGCTGGTTTTCATCGGGCTGACCCAGACGCGCAGTGTCTGGCTCGCCATCGCCGTGTGCCTCTTTTTCGCACCGCTTTGGGATCGGCGCCGACGTGCCTGGCTGATATCAGGCGCGGTGCTGCTGCTGACCGTGACCGCGATGTGGGTATTTTCGGCCGTGCTGCTGGAGCGGGGAACCTCGCTGCGTCCTCAGCTTTTCATGCAGTCCTTGATTTTGATCGGCCAGCATCCCTGGCTCGGGCTTGGCCAAGGCGCGCCGTTCATCCTAAGCGTGGCGGGCGAAGGCTATACCCACAGTCACAACGTACTGACCCAGACCACCATTGAACTGGGCTTGCCCGGTCTGGTTTTGGCCATCAGTGTTTGGGCGATGGTCGGCTGGCAGGCCTGGCGCCATCGCCATACATTGCCGGGACGCGTGCTGTTTTCGATGTGGGTATACGCCAGTGTAGTGTTGCAGTTCGACATGCCGCAGCTGCTGGACAGCCCCCGCCCGAGCTGGTTGTTGTTCTGGCTGCCATTCGCGATGGCAGTTCAGATGGGCATCAATGATGCGACTTCGCTGGCCATTTCGACGCGCCTTGCTGGGACTGGAGAGCGGCCACCTCTACACTATCGCGATCGCGCCTAAACGCGTTTTTTTGGAATGCCGATGAGCAAGGTTCTGGTTACCGGTGGCGCAGGTTTTCTGGGCTCCCACCTGTGCGATCGCTTGGTACGGGATGGTCATGACACCTTGTGCGCCGACAATTTCTTCACCGGAGACAAGCAGAACCTCGATCAACTTCGCGACCATCCCCGGTTCGAGTTGTTACGGCATGACATCACCTTTCCGCTGTATGTCGAAGTCGAGCGCATCTTCAACCTGGCCTGTCCGGCGTCCCCGGTTCACTATCAGCACGATCCGGTTCAGACCACCAAGACGTCGGTGCATGGTGCGATCAACATGCTTGGCCTGGCAAAACGGGTGGGCGCGCGCATCTTGCAGGCATCGACCAGCGAGGTGTATGGCGACCCTGAGGTGCATCCGCAAACCGAAGACTATTGGGGCAGGGTCAACCCGATAGGCATCCGCAGCTGTTATGACGAGGGGAAGCGTTGCGCGGAAACGCTGTTTTTCGACTACTACCGGCAGCACGCGCTGGACATCAAGGTCGTGCGCATCTTCAACACCTATGGTCCACGGATGCACCCCAATGACGGCCGTGTGGTCAGCAACTTTATCGTGCAGGCGTTGCGCGGCGAGGACATCACGATTTACGGGGATGGCAGCCAGACCCGCAGCTTCTGCTACGTCGATGACATGATCGAGGCTCTGGTGAGGATGATGGACAGTGACGGTGGCTTCACCGGTCCGGTCAACGTCGGCAATCCCGTTGAACACACCATGATTGAACTAGCTGAAAAGGTACTGCAGCTGGTGGGGGGTAAATCAAAGGTGATTCACAAGCCGTTGCCCGCCGATGATCCGCGGCAGCGCCAGCCAGATATCGCCGTAGCGCGAAAAGAACTGGGTTGGGAGCCGCGGGTAAATCTTGACGATGGCCTGGGCGAGACGATCCGGTATTTTCGACAGCTGCTGGACGCCTGACCATGCGCGAACCCACAACGTTCTCGGTAGTGGTGACCTGTTACAACTATCGCGATTTTGTTGTGCAGGCGATCGACAGTGCGCTGGGCCAGTCACGCGCCCCCGTCGAGGTGGTTGTCGTGGACGACGGTTCGACCGACGGTTCCGGCGCACTGTTGCAGGAACGCTACGCTGGCGATGCGCGGGTAAAGCTGCTTGGTGGCAGAAACGGTGGGCAATTGTCCGCGTTTCAGCGCGGGCTAGTTGAGAGCAGCGGCGATGTGGTCTGTTTTCTCGATGCCGACGATTGGTGGGAAGCCAGCTACCTGACAGCGCTTGGGGAGTTGTACGACACGCGTTCCGATGTGGACTTTGTTTTCTCCGACGTGTCCCTGACCGGCAATGAGACCGGACGGCAAGGGTATGCGGATCAGGCGGTCGACCTGGGTTACACCGCGCTCAGCACCTGGGTGCACGCCCGCTGGTATGGCGCACCAACTTCGGCCTTGTCGCTACGCCATGCCATGGCCGCACGCGTACTCGATCTACCGGCGGACATGCTGCCCGAGTGGCGCATCAGTGCCGACAATTGCCTGGTGTTCGGTGCCAGTGTGCTCGGCGCGCGCAAATATTTTCTGCCGACGTCGGCAGTCAATTATCGGATTCACGGGCGCAACGGGTGGTGGCATGATCAGGCCCGAATGGCGGAGTTTCGGGCGATGTTTCGGTCACGCACCTTGATCAACCACTATGCCAAACGCAGCGGCCTGGATGGGCTGTCACTGCAGTTGGCGAAGCCGGAGTTTCTCTCGCGCACGAATCCGTCGTGGTCGGAAGCCTGTCTTTACGCCGGTCTGGCGATGCGGGCGCAGGCACCTTGGTGGAAGCGCCTTGAGCGTGCGCAATCGATTCTTCGGCGTGGTCTGCGGCATCGGCGTTCGCCCTGATGCGCGTTTCGCTGATCGTTTTGACCTACAACTGGCCGGAAGCCCTGGAAAAGGTATTGCATAGCATTGCGGCACAAAGCTGCCTGCCCTGCGAGGTGCTGGTGGCCGACGATGGCTCGGGTCCGGAAACGGCTCGACTGGTGGCCGAGCAAGCCAGCCACTTCCCAGTGCCGCTGCGCCATGTGTGGCAGCCGGATCTGGGTTTTCGTGCGGCACGAAGTCGAAACCGCGGCATTGCCGCCAGTCGCGGCGATTATGTGGTGTTGATCGATGGCGACATGTACCTGCACCCGGCATTCCTCGCCGATCACATCATGTTCGCCCAGCCCGGCTATTTTCTTCAGGGCGGACGACTGAAGGCGTCGAAGAGCGGGACGGCACGATTGCTCGCCGGCGGTCAGCCGCGGTTTGCACCATGGATGAAAGGCGATTTTGGCGATTTCGACGGCACCCGCCGGCTGTACGCCTTCCGTCAGCCAATGCTTGCGCGCTGGAAGGCGAAGGCTCGCCGTGGTGGCCGGGTCATGAGTTGCAACATGAGTTGCTGGCGAGAAGATCTATTGCGCGTCAACGGCTTTGACGAGCGCATGGAAGGTTACGGGGCTGAAGATCGTGAGCTGGTGGCGCGACTGGAAAACGCCGGTCTGCGACGACGACAGCTGAAATGGGCGGCGCTGGCCGTGCACTTCTGGCACCCGTCCCGCGCACAGCCGGAAGTCGATGATCCGAGCCTGCCCAATAACAGGATACTGGCCGAGACAATCGAGAGCGGTCGCATCCGTTGCGAGCCGGGCGTCGATATGCACGAAGATCTTGCGCTCGATTCGGCCGCGCCCGATCAGTGCGCTGAACGTTGAGCGGATCGGGAGAGCAGAGGTTGGTCATGAAGTTGCTCTATACCAATTTTCATGACGGCGACGGTGGCGGACACACCACCTACATCCGCACGCTTGCCGGGGCATTGGCCAGCAGGCATGAAGTGCATGTGGCCGCGCCGCCTGGCAGCAGGCTTGTGACGGAGGCGCGCGCGCTTGAAGGCGTGCATGTCTGGGATCAACCGTTTCCCAACGGTTTGAATCGCTTGCCCGCGCGGCGCGACGCGAAGGCGCAGCTAAGGGCACGCTTGAGCGAGCATGCGTTCGACATCGTGCACGTCAATGGTTCGGCCGATCACCGCCTCGTGCTGAGTGCGATGAAACATTTGTCGCGCAAACCATGCATCGTGCTGACCAAGCACAACTCCAAGCCCATGGGCGGACTGGGCCATTGGTGGCGGGCCCGGCGCACCGATC
Source organism: Rhodanobacter sp. (assembly GCA_040006415.1). Lineage (GTDB taxonomy): Bacteria > Pseudomonadota > Gammaproteobacteria > Xanthomonadales > Rhodanobacteraceae > Rhodanobacter. Next base: position 17,809 of record JBDTXA010000034.1, on the reverse strand, counting down.
AGGTCATCGCTGTGTGCGAGTACACGCATCGAGCGTTGTTGCGAACGGCCTACCGGCGCTGTGCATTGGCGACAGTCGCCAATGGCATTGACACGAGTCATTACGCGCCGATGCAGGAGGTTGACCGCGCGTCATCGTATTCCATGGAGGGGTGGCGAAAGCCTGATGCGCTGCTTCTGGGCAGCACCGCAGGAACGGCTGCGTACAAGGGGTGGATGGATCTGGTCGAGGCGTTGGCGCTGTTGCCTGCGTCCGCGCGCGACCGCATCCAACTTCTGATGGTCGGGCGTTTGCCGGACGCTTCCACTCGGCAACGAATATCGGCCCTGGGTCTGACCGAGCAGGTTCACTTCACCGGCCTGCTAACCGACGTGAGGCCGGCCATCGCTGCCATGGATGCCGGCTTTGTACTGTCGTGGGGCGTGGAGACCATTTCGTTTGCTTGCCGGGAAATGATGGCTATGGGCAAGCCGGTACTGGTCACGGACTACGCGGGGTTGCCGGAGAACATACGGCCCGGTGTGGATGGATGGTGTGTGCCGCCAAGGGACAAGGTCGCAATGGCGAAAATGCTGGAGCAGCTTCTGCAACAGCGCGAGACATTGCCCGCGATGGGGCGCGAGGCGCGGCATCATGCCGAGGTGTCTTTCGGGCTGCAGACGTTTGTCGAGCGTACGGAAAGGGTTTATCTGGACTTGCTACAGCGCGGCTGAGCCACTTAGTCCTCGCTATCATCCGCTGGATTCTCGCTCTTCCCGGGTATGCAGCCAGGCGCTACCGCATCAGCCTTGAACATCCACCACTCCCGCCGATTGGCGTGGCCGACATGGATCGCCCGGCGTCTATCCACGCACGAGCCCATCGCCTCGTCGAGGCTGAAGATCCAGCGTTGCGCGGGAGCCTGCTTCAGCCAGCTGATGGCGTCGACATATTGTTCCGGCCACGGTTTGAGGAAGCCGAATTCAGTCACCGGCCCGTCGGCCATCAGCAGGTTCTGTTCCTTCCAGGCGAGCAGGCCGATCGTCGCGTCCGGGCCTGCGATGGTGCGGGCTTGCTGCATCACGTCAGATGCCGAGCGATCACCGTTGAGCATCGGGTAGCCCCACAAGCCGTAACTTCCCCACAACACGCCGGCAAACATCAGCCAGCCCACTGCGGCGCGGCGAACCCGGGTCAGCATTGCGATGACGAGACCGGCCACGCCGATGCCCAAAAACAGTGACCAGATCTGCGGACTCAGGCTTGAGTCGATTTTCTGTGACCATGCCGGGTGGATGGTCATGGCCAGCGCGGCGGCCACGGTCATTACGCCGGCAAGCATGACCGTCAGCCCGCATATCGCTCGCCGAACACCGCGCAACCGCAACAGACCGGGCAGCAACGGTGCCAGCGCCAGCGCCATCATCGGCAATGCTGGCAGGATGTAGACGTCACGCTTGCCGGGACTGATCGAGAAGAACAGCACGATCAGCATTACCCATCCCAGCGGCAGCAGATAACGGGCGTCACGTCGCTTCAGGCGCCGCCACCAGGCGGGGATAGCCCAGGGCAACAGCAGCGATAGCGGCAGCCAGTCAGCCACGATGATGCCGAGAAAATAGAACGGCGAGTGAATATGTCCGCTGGGTGTGGCGTAGCGGTGGATGGTTTGCCCGAACAGGATGTTCTGCACATAGGCGGCATGTTGCGGATCGCCGTCGGCGCGTGCGGTCAGCAGCATCGGTATCAGCCAAGCCAGGATAGGCACGAGAAACATCAGCAAGCCACCGGTCCAGCACCAGCCGCCGGTGGGTAGCGCCAGGTGCCGCCAACCGCCGCGCCGTGCGACCAAGTAGGGAACCAGCATCAACAAGGCCAGCACGCCGACGCCCTTGGTCGCCACGCCCACGCCGGCAAAAAAGCACCCGACCGCAAACCAGCGCCACGACGGCCCCAGCAGCAGATGACGCAGCAGACCGTAGTTGGCCAGGGTGATCCAGCCCAGCAGCAACGGATCGATCTGTGCGTTGCGCATCTGGTAGGTGAAGTGAATGGTTACCAGCAGCGTGGCAGCCGCGAGCAATCCACTGCGGTGATTCCACAGGCGACGGGCCAGATCGTAGGTCAGCGCCAGGGCGCCCAGCCCGGCGGCCAGCGAGGGCAGCAGGAAGGCGACCCGCCAGTTGCCGACCACGCTGTAGGCAAGCGCCTGCAGCCACATGAAAACGGGTGGCTTGTCCGGGTAAAGCTCATGCCCGCGATGCGGAAACAGCCATTGCCCGTGCTCGATCATGTGTCGCGCCACCAGCGCGAAACGTGGCTCATCCGAGGGCCAGGGATCACGCAGCCCGATGCCTAGCCCGAGCAGCAGCAAGGCGAATACGCCGAACAGCAACAGCTCCCAAGGGGCGCTACGCAGCCAGAGCGGGCGTGCATGGGATAACGGAATGTAGGATTTCACGGTGGGGATTCCGTCGACAGGCGTTTCTAAGATACCGGGCGCTGCGGCTCGGCTACGTGGGCACAATGGCGGAATCACCTGCAGGTCGGCAAGGCGCCCGGGTCCATCGGGGCCTGGCTCAGACGCGCTTCTGCAATACGGCGTAGTACATGCCGTCGAGATCACCGTCGCCGGGGAGGATCTGCCAGCCCACGGTGGCGGCTTGTCCCGCCGGCAAGCTGAATTCGATTGCCTGGGCGTCGGCTTGGGCGAGCAACAATTCGCTGACGATGGCTTCGTTTTCGGCGCGTAGCACCGAACAGGTGATGTAGACCAGTCGTCCGCCCGGCGCCAGCAATGGCCACAGAGCACCGAGAATACGTTGCTGCTGCTCGCGCATCCCGGCAATATCGCTTTCGCGGCGATGCAATCGAACATCGGGACGGCGGCGCATGACGCCCGTGGCCGAGCACGGGGCATCGATCAGGATGCGATCGAACGCGGGGCCTTTCCACCAGCCTTTCGGTGCAGCGGCGTCGCCGATCACCACCTTGGCGTTCAACCGCAGCCGCATCAGGTTTTGCTGGATACGCTCGGCCCGAGAGGCATCCATTTCCAGCGCGGTGAGATCAATTTCGGCGCGTTCCAGCAGATGGCAGGCCTTTCCGCCCGGCGCCGCGCAGGCGTCGAGAACGCGCATACCGTCGGCCAGGTCAGCCAGATCGGCAGCGACTTGCGCCGCGCCATCTTGTACGGCGAACAAGCCATCCTCGAAGCCAGGCATGCGGGTTACATCGGCACTGTGCGGAAGCACCAGCGCGTCGCTTAGCCAGGGATGGATCTCGGCTGCATAGCCGGCGCCCTGCAGCTGTTGCAGCAGTGCTTCGCGGTGGGTGCGTTGACGATTGACTCGCAGCATCAGCGGCGGTTCGCCGTTGTCCGCCGCCATGACAGCGTCGGCCTGTGCCGGCCAGTCGCGCTGCAGGGACTCCACCAGCCACGCAGGGTGCGCGTAGCGTGTTTGCGGCTTGCTTTCGAGTCGGGCCAGGAGTGTTTCGCGCTCGCGCTGCCAGCGACGCAACACCGCGTTCACCAGTCCGGCCAGTTGCGGCCGCTGCAATGCACGCACGGCCTCGACCGTTGCGGCGACCGCGGCGTAATCCTGCAATTGCAGAACCTCCAGTTGCACCAGCCCCAGCACCAGCAGGGCATGAACGGCAGGATCCTTGTGGCGCAGTGACTTTTCCAGCAAACCATCGATCGCCGGATCAAAGCGCAACCACCAGCGCGCACCTTCGCTGAGCAGGGCCATCAGCAGGGCGCGGTCACGCGAATCGGCCAGCCGCGGCGCGTTCCGCTCCATCACATCTCGCAGGGATGCGCCACGCATCGCGATTTCCGCCAACCCTCTGGCGGCCAGGGCTCGGGCATCGACCTTGTGGGAGCCGGGCTTCATCGCGCCGCCCGCAGTTCCGGGCGGGCATTGAGATAGTCGCGGGCTTCGATACGTTTGCCGCCTGGGCGTTGCATCGCCGTGATGCGCAACGCACCGACACCGCAGGCCAGATCGATGCCGTCGCGACTGGCGCCAAGCAGGGTCGCTGGTTCCGCGTGATGGTCCATCTCGATCGCGCTGGCTGCCCATATCCGCAGCGACTCCCCCGCGATGACGGCTTCGGCGACAGGCCACGGGTTGAAAGCGCGAACCTGACGTTCCAGCTCGATTGCCGGGCGGCTGAAATCCAGTTTTGCCTCGAGCTTGTCGAGTTTTTTCGCGTAGGTGGCGCCCTGCTCTGGCTGCGGCGTGGCAGCCGGCAAATCACCGGCCATCGCGCGTTTCAGACCTTCGAGCAAAACCTCGGCGCCCAGTTCCGACAAGCGGTCGTGCAATGAGCCACCGGTGTCTTCGCGGCTGATTGGCGTGCGCCGCTGCAGCAACACCGGACCGGTATCGAGTCCCGCTTCCATGGCCATCAGGTCGACGCCGGTCTCGTTGTCGCCGGCATGGATGGCCCGTTGGATCGGCGCGGCTCCGCGCCAGCGCGGCAACAGGCTGGCGTGCACGTTCCAGCAGCCCAGGCGTGGAATCGCCAGCACTTTGCGAGGCAGGATCAGACCATAGGCAACGACGATCAAAAGATCGGGTTTATAGCTCGCAAGCGTGGCTTGGGCCGCGGCCGATTTCAGCGATTCGGGTTGCTCGACAGCGATGCCGGCACTCATGGCTGCCTGCTTCACCGGGCTGGGGCTCAGCTTGCGCCCGCGCCCGGCTGGACGATCAGGCTGGGTGTAAACCGCCACCACATCCGCGCCGCTGGCGCGGCAGGCTTCGAGGCAGGGCACGGCGAATTCCGGGGTGCCAGCAAAAACCACGCGCAAATGGGAGTTGTTCAAGCACTCGCCGCCTGCTTGCGCTGCTTGTCCAGTCGCTTCAGTAGCAACGTGCGTTTGAGCGAAGACAGATAGTCGACGAACACCTTGCCTTCCAGATGGTCCATCTCATGCTGAATACACACCGCCAGCGGGCCTTCGGCCTCGACAATGATGTCCTTTCCGTCGACGTCCTGCGCCTTGACCTTTACCCTGAGCGCGCGGGTGACATCGGCGTACAGGCCCGGAAATGACAGGCAGCCCTCTTGATAGACCTGCGTCCCTTCCTTTTCAAGGATCTCGGCGTTGATCAGGGCCAGCGGCTGTTTGCGGTCCTCACTCATGTCTGCAACCAGTACCCGCTGGTGGACATTGACCTGGGTGGCGGCCAGACCGACCCCATTGGCCTCGTACATCGTTTCGAACAGATCGGCGACGAATTGCCTGAGCTGAGCGTCAAACACCTCTACCGGAACCGCACAGGTACGCAGACGCGGATCGGGAAATTCGAGAATGGATAGGACGGACATGGATTTCACCTCGGTGCCGAAAGTGCGGGCAATTTGGTAAAAAGCCACCCCGGCGCCATCTAGAATGTCCCTCATTGTACTTCGCCAACTTGGCGAGTACAGACGATATTTGCCAACTTGCGCCTGTTGCGCGCGTTAACGATTCAGTTACACTCGACCGAGCACCTGGGGAAGGGGGATTCCCACCAATGATCAGAAAAATTATCGTGTTGCTGGCCGGCATGCTGGTCACCGTGGCCGTGTACGCAGCAGGGGCTCAGCTGCGGGCGGATCATCCGGACACTTACACTGTCCGCCGAGGCGACACATTGTGGGATATCTCCTCCAAATTCCTGTCCAAGCCGTGGTTGTGGCCGGAAATCTGGCAGGCGAATCCGCAGGTACGCAATCCGCACCTGATTTACCCGGGCGACGTCCTGAATTTGTCCTTCATCAACGGTCCACGAATCGGCTTGCGCCCTCGCGTTCGCGTCGAAGGCGAGGCCGTGCCGGCGATACCGCTGTCGGAACTGAAAATGTTCCTCAAAGACATGCGGGTAATGAACTCGAATACGGTACGGAATGCACCTTACGTGGTGGGTCTCGAGGAGAACCGCCTGCGTGGGGCTGTGGGTCAGAACCTTTATGTGCGGGGATTGAAAGGTCAGCCGGGTCAGCGCTGGGCCATCGTTCGCCCCACCCACGTGTTCCGTAGCTTCGAACAGGATGATCCGAACGACGCCGAATACGGCATTGCCGGTCACGACCTGGATAGCAATGCTGCCATGGTCAACGCGCCGTGGGACGAAGATACGCGCCATGACGGACGTTATGGCAAAGGCAATGACCTTGGGGTCGAAGTCAGCGTGATCGGCACCGCCGAGACGTTGCGCACGGGTGATCCATCGACCCTGCTGCTGCTCGACTCGACCATGGAAATCCGTAGCGGTGATCGTGTCATGCCGCTTGATGAGTCCCCCTACGATGCCTTCTATTACCCGCATGCACCCAAGAACGCGGTGCCGGCCTCGGCACGGGTGATCGGGTTTGCCGATGCGCTGGATGCCGCCGGTCCGCGTCAGGTCGTGATGCTGTCGGTGGGCACCGCTGATGGGGTCGACAACGGCACGACCTTCAGCATCGCCGAGCCGGGCGAGACGATTCACGATGACGTGGCAAGCAATAGCTGGCGCCGTGGCGTCGGTGAGCGCGTCAAGCTGCCAGATGAATACGTGGGTCACGTCATGGTGTTCCGCACCTTCGACCGGGTGAGCTACGGTCTGGTCATGGACAGCCTGCGGCCGGTGCACAAGGGCGGGATTCTGCTCGCTCCGCAGTAACGCCTGCAACGATAGGGATCGGCATCTGCCTACAGAACGGCGCGGTCATCACCGCGCCGTTTCTCGTTGCGCAAGGTCCTTACACTGCAACTCATGCACAAGGATGAAGTGAACGAACTGCGCGCATGGATGATTGCGCTGCGCACGCCAGGCTTGGGGCCCGTCGGTTTGCGGGAACGGCTTGATGCGGCCGATGGCGATGTGCTTCGGGTTCTGGAGCGACTTCAGCGCGATGTCGGGCCGCTGGGTGGGGCCGCGCGAGAATGGCTGAGCCGGCCCGATGAGCAGCGCCTGGAGGCCGACATGGCCTGGCTGGCCGGACCTGGGCACCAGCTCTTGCGCTGCACGGAGGAAGACTTTCCTCCGCAACTGGAAAATATTCCCCAACCGCCTGCCGCCCTTTTTGTGGTTGGCGACGCCAGCCTGTTGCTGCATCCACAGGTGGCGATCATTGGCGCCCGACATGCCAGCGCCGCGGGGCTTGCCCATGCGCGCGCCTTCGCTCGGACGTTGTCCCAGGCAGGCTTCGCCATCACCAGCGGGATGGCCGATGGCATCGACGGTGCAGCACACGCCGCCGCGCTCGACGCCGCCGCTCCGACCCTCGCCGTGATGGGCACGGGCCCCGATCGCGTGTATCCGCGCAAGCATCATGCGCTGGCCCGGCGCATCGCGGAGCAGGGTGTGTTGATCAGCGAATTTCCGCCGGGCACTGCCGCTCGCGCCGACCATTTTCCACGTCGTAACCGAATCATTTCCGGCCTGTCACTGGGCACTCTGGTGATCGAGGCGGGACTGCGCTCGGGCTCCCTGATCACCGCCCGGCTTGCCGCCGAGCAGGGGCGCGAAGTCTTCGCGTTACCCGGATCCATTCATAATCCGCTGGCACGGGGATGTCATCGCCTGATTCGTGACGGCGCTCGCCTGGTGGAAAGTGCAGGTGAGATTATCGAGACATTGACGCCTGCAGCGCGCATGCTTGGCGTTGAGCTGGCGTCGAGATTGCAAGCCGCGCCCGTGGACGAGAGACTTTCAGATCAGGTTGAGCAGGACTCGCAGGTATCTCAGAGGTCGGAACATCGGCTGCTTTTGAACGAACTTGGTCATGATCCGACGACATTGGACGAACTTGCTCGGCGAACCGGTCTGTCAGCGGCGGCTTTGTCATCGATGTTGCTGATACTGGAGTTGGAGGCTCGGGTCGAGAGTCTGCCAGGCAATCGTTACCAGCGGCTGACTGCGCACGACAGTGCCTCGTGACTGAGCCAGGGGACTCTTTGATCTGATGGCGCGCTTGACACTCGGTGCCGCGGCATGGTTTCAACTATATATACGTCCGGCACGAGACCGCCGGTGACCTACTTTCGGAAATCAAGCTTCATGGCAAAAAACCTGCTTATCGTCGAATCGCCGGCCAAGGCCAAGACGATCAACAAATATCTCGGCAAGGACTTTCACGTCCTCGCTTCCTATGGCCACGTACGTGATCTGAGGCCAAAGGAAGGTGCGGTCGATACCGAGCATGGTTTCACCATGGCCTACGAGGTGATTGAGCGTAACCAGAAGCATGTCGAGGCCATCGCCAAGGCCGCCAAGCTCGCTGACGATATCTATCTGGCGACCGATCTGGATCGCGAAGGCGAAGCGATCAGCTGGCACATCAGCGAGATTCTGAAGGAGCGTGGGCTGACCGAAGGCAAGCAACTGCACCGGGTGGTGTTCTCCGAGATCACGCCAAAGGCGATCAAGGCTGCCGTAGCGGCGCCGCGTCAGCTGTCGCACGATCTGGTCGATGCCCAGCAGGCGCGTCGTGCGCTGGACTATCTGGTGGGTTTCAACCTGTCGCCGGTGCTATGGCGCAAGGTGCAACGCGGCCTCTCGGCCGGGCGGGTGCAATCGCCAGCGTTGCGCATGATTGCCGAGCGCGAAGAAGAAATCGAGGCGTTCAATGCGCGCGAATACTGGACCATCGGCGCGGCGATGAAGCATGCCGACGGCGACTTCAGCGCGCGTCTGAGCAAACTCAATGGCAAGAAGTTCGAGCAGTTCGATCTCACCAACGAGATCGACGCCCAGGCAGCGCAGGCCGCGCTGAAGCAGGCTGCCAACGGCGAGTTGACGGTCAGCGACGTCACCTCGAAAGAGCGCAAGCGGCGCCCCGCGGCACCGTTCACTACTTCGACTTTGCAGCAGGAAGCGGCCCGCAAGCTGGGCTTCACCACCAGTCGAACGATGAAAGTGGCGCAAGGCCTCTACGAAGGCGTGGCGCTGGGCGGCGAGGAGGGCAATGTCGGCCTGATCACTTACATGCGTACCGATTCCACCATGCTCGGTGATGACGCGCTGGCGGAATTGCGCCAGTTGATTGCCCGCGATTTTGGTGGTCATGCGTTGCCGGATGCGCCGCAGGTCTACAAAACCAAGTCGAAAAATGCGCAGGAGGCGCATGAGGCGATCCGCCCGACCTCGGCGATGTATACGCCGAAATCCATTGCCTCCTATCTCAACGACGATCAGCGAAAACTGTATGAGCTGATCTGGAAGCGCACCGTCGCCTGCCAGATGATCCACGCCACGCTGAACACGGTCTCGGTCGAATTTGCCTTGAAGGATGTCCCCGGCGGCGAAGCGTCGTTCCGCGCCAGCGGCACCACCGTGATCGACCCGGGCTTTCTGGCGGTCTACGAGGAAGGCAGTGATCAGAAGAAGGCCGACGACGATGACGAAGGGCGTCGGCTGCCGCGGATGGTGGTCGGCGAGGCAGTCCCCTTGCAGGACATCGCGGCCGACCAGCATTTTACCGAGCCACCGCCGCGCTATTCCGAGGCAAGCCTGGTCAAGGCACTCGAAGAACATGGCATCGGCCGTCCGTCGACCTACGCCAGCATCATCCAGGTGTTGCAAAATCGCGAGTACGTCTACCTCGACAGCCGCCGCTTCAAGCCCAGCGATGTGGGTCGTGCGGTCAGCAAATTCCTCACCGCGCACTTCACCCAATACGTCGACTACGACTTCACCGCCAAGCTCGAGGACGAACTCGACGCGGTGAGCCGCGGCGAGGAGGCCTGGGTACCGCTGATGGAGCGTTTCTGGGTCCCGTTCAAGCAGCAGGTGGACGAGAAGACTGAATCGGTCGACCGCAACGAAGCCACCGGTGCGCGCGAACTCGGCACCGATCCAAAAACCGGCAAGCCGGTGTCCGTGCGTCTGGGTCGTTACGGGCCGTATGCTGCCATCGGCACCAAGGATGACGAAGAAAAGCCGACCTTCGCCAGCCTGCGCCCGGGGCAGAGCATGCACACCATCACGCTGGAAGACGCGATGGAGCTGTTCAAACTTCCGCGAAACCTGGGGCAGGCGGAAAACGGCGACGACGTCAGTGTGGCCATAGGGCGCTTCGGACCCTTCGTCAAGCAGGGCAGCACCTATGCCTCGCTGAAGGCCGAGGACGATCCGTACACCATCGAGCTGCCGCGCGCGTTGCAGGTGGTGGCCGACAAGCTGGAGATGCTGGCGAATCGGCTGATTCTCGACTTTGGCAATGGCGTGCAGGTGCTTAACGGCCGCTACGGCGCCTATATCACCGACGGCGAAAAGAACGCACGGATTCCCAAGGAGCAGGAGCCGAAGCTGCTGACCGAGGCTCAATGTCTGGAGCTGCTGGCTGCCGCACCCGTGCGCAAGGGCCGCTTCGGCAAGAAGACCGCCACCAAGAAGGCGGCCGCGAAAAAGACGCCAGCGAAAAAGACCGCCACCAGGAAAGCCGCGGTAAAGAAAGGCACCGCCAAAAAGACCGCGGCGAAGAAAACCGCGACCAAAAAGGCCGCTGCGAAAAAGACGGTGGCAAAGAAGGCTGCCACCAAAAAAGCTCCCAGCGGGACTGCCGAGGTCTGAGTGGCTCAGCGGTTTACTCTCGATCAGCTCGATGCCGCCGCCACGCAGCTGCGTGGCGGCGGTGTGCTTGCCTATCCGACCGAAGCGGTATTCGGGCTCGGTTGCGATCCACAGGATGCTGCGGCGTTCGCGCGGTTGTTCGCGCTGAAGCGGCGTCCGCCAAGTCAGGGTGTGTTGCTGATCGGGTCGGATTTTGCCCAAGTCGAACGCTATATCGATACGGACAAGATCACGCCGGCCATCCTGCACCAAGTGCTGGAAACCTGGCCGGGACCGGACACCTGGGTTTTTCCCCGCTCGCCCGAAGTGCCTGCATGGATCGCCGGTGCGCACGCTGGCATTGCGCTGAGGATCACCGCGCACGAACCTGCCGCCGCGCTGTGTCGCGCCTTCGGCGGTGCCCTGGTCTCGACCAGCGCCAACCCGCACGGAGAGCCGCCGGCCCGTTCCGCACGGACGGTGGAAAACTACTTCGGCGACACGCTGGACGGCTTGCTGGATGCCTCGCTGGGCGGTCAGGGGAACCCGAGCGTGATCCGCGATGCGTTGTCGGGCGCTATCATTCGTCCGTAAGTGGCGCCGACAAAGCGCACCGCAGGGGCTCCGTCATGCAGTGGCATGAACGTCTTGATCGATCATTCATCCTGGGGTGAATGTCGCGGCGTGATGCTGTGCCGGCAGCGGGATTGATCTGAACAGAGGGAGATTGCAGTTTGGCCACCGTCTACGACACCTTTCAGCGCGAGGCGCCTCAGCGGCTACCGTTGCTGGCCGCCACCGATCTCGCGCGGCCGTTGGCCCGTCGTAAATCAGGTACCGTCAGCGCCGCGCAGTTCCTGGCGCACGTGCAGGCGGTGGCCGACGATCTGCCCAGCGCACCGGCGGCGGTGAATCTGTGCGAAGACCGCTACGCCTTTCTGGTCGCCTTCTGCGCGCTGGCATTGCGCGGGCAGATCAACCTGTTGCCGTCGTCGCGAGCGCCTCACGCCATCGATGAAGTCATGGCTTCCCATCCGGGTTGCTACGCGATCGGCGAACAGGCACTGGAACCGATGCCGCCCGGTTACTGGCCGTTGCCGTCACTGGATGGCGCGCTGCCGCCGCCGGCCGAATCCTTGTCGCCGTGGGTTGCGGCCGAGCAAGTGGTGGCGATTGGTTACACCTCCGGTTCGACTGGCACGCCCAGCGCCAACGCCAAGACCTGGGGCAGCTTCCATGCCAGCAATGCCGGCAATCTCAAGATGCTTCAGCGCGTGGTTGGCCAGCATTTCGAAGTGGTCGCCACGGTGCCGCCGCAGCACATGTTCGGGTTGGAGATGTCTATTTTGCTGCCGTTGTTGGGCGGGGTCAGCGTGTATGCCGGGCGTCCTTTCTTTCCGGCCGATGTCGCCGCCGCGCTTGCCGAGGTGAGCGTGCCCAAACTCAAGGCAGCCAAGGTGCTGGTGACCACACCGGTGCATCTGCGTGCGCTGGTCGAGTCGGGTATTGCCTTGCCGTCGATCGCCGCGATCCTCTCGGCGACAGCACCGATGCCGGTTGAGCTGGCGCGAACGGCCGAACGACGCTTCGGGGCGCCGGTGCTGGAAGTATTCGGTTCCACCGAGACCTGCGTCTTTGCCAGCCGTCGTCCGACCGAGGACGAGGACTGGTCGCTGTACGACGGTGTCACCCTGCACCCGCAACCGGACGGCACCGCCGTCAGTGCCCCGCAATTCGGCGGCAGTGTCACGCTGGCCGATATTGTGACGCTGTCCGATGCCGGCCGCCATTTCCGCCTGCGCGGTCGTCACGCTGACATGCTGGAGATCGCCGGCAAGCGGGCATCTCTGGGAGACCTCAGCCGACGTTTGTTGGCTATTCCTGGCGTTGAGGACGGTGTGGTGTTCCAGCTTGGCGACAGTGATGCTCTCGGTGTGCAGCGGATTGCTGCCCTGGCGGTGGCACCGGGACTGGATGAAAACACCATTCTCGCCGCGCTGCGTCTCGCCATCGATCCGCTGTTTCTGCCGCGTCCGCTACGGCTGGTGGCTTCTCTGCCGCGGAATGAAACCGGCAAGTTGCCACGCGCCGCGCTGATCGACTTGCTCGATCAGCACGCATAGTTTCGGAGGGGATCGCGCACCGCAGCCGTTACAATGCGCGACTGCGCCGCATGGCGGATGGATGTTCCGGGAGTTCGAGATGAAGGTGCTGGTGATTGGTGGCGGTGGGCGCGAACATGCCCTGGCCTGGAAACTCAAGCAGTCATCGCAAGTCGATGAGGTGATCGTGGCTCCCGGCAACGCCGGCACCGCGCTGGAACCGGGTGTGCGCAACGCGGACGTCGCGGTGACCGATCTCGATGGCCTGCTCAAGCTTGCCAGGGCGGAAAAGGTCGGCATGACCGTGGTCGGTCCGGAAGTGCCGCTGGTCGCCGGCGTGGTCGATCGCTTCCGTGATGCGGGCCTGCGCATCTTCGGACCGCGCGCGGTTGCGGCGCAGCTGGAAGGCTCCAAGGCGTTCGCCAAGGACTTCCTGCAGCGACACAACATTCCTACCGGACGCTATGCCGTCTTCACCGAATTGAATCCGGCCCTGGCTTATGTCCGCCAGCACGGCGCACCGATCGTGATCAAGGCGGATGGTCTCGCCGCAGGCAAGGGTGTCGTCGTCGCCTTGAGCCTGGCGGATGCCGAACTTGCGCTGCATGACATGCTGGGTGCGCACAGTTTTGGTGAAGCCTCAGCGCGGGTGGTGATCGAGGAATTCCTCGACGGCGAGGAAGCGAGTTACATCGTCATGAGCGATGGCAGCCATGCCTTGCCGATGGCCAGCAGTCAGGATCACAAGCGTCGTGACGAAGGCGATTTCGGTCCCAACACGGGTGGCATGGGTGCGTATTCGCCGGCACCGGTGGTTACTGCGGAAGTCGAGCGACGCATCCTCGCCGAAGTGATCGAGCCGACGCTGCGCGGCATGGCGGCGGAAGGCGCGCCGTTCATCGGCTTCCTCTATGCGGGGCTGATGATCGACAAATCGGGAGCACCGAAAGTCATCGAGTTCAACGTGCGGCTTGGCGATCCGGAAACGCAGCCGATCCTGATGCGCCTGAAAACCGATCTGGTCGAACTGATCCAGGCGGCGCTGGATGGACGGCTGCGGAGCACCACCGCGCGTTGGGACAGCCGTCCATCCATCGGAGTGGTCATGGCTGCCGGAGGTTACCCGGGCAAGGTGCGCAGCGGCGATGTGATTGATGGTCTGGACGCGACGCGGTCCGGAGATGTGAAGATATTCCACGCCGGTACACGACTTGATGCCGAAGGTCGCGCTGTTACCGCCGGTGGGCGCGTACTGACCGTTTGCGCACTGGGTCGGGATATCGCTGCGGCGCGCGAGCAAGCCTACGCCGCTGTCAGTCAGCTCCGCTACGACGGTGCATTCTGTCGTCGCGATATTGCCCATCGCGCTTTGCGGAGGGTGTGACGTACTTCGTTATCATGCGTACGCGGGCGAATGGCATGCCGTTGGATGCGTTGACTTTTGCGGGCCACCTTTTTTGGGCTATGCTTCGGAGCTCCCCCCGTGCGAAGCACCGTGGCGCCCAGGCGCCTGACTGGCTTCGTACTCGTTTTCACGTTGAAGAGGTTTTCCCATGCGCAAGACAGTTTTGTCGCTGATGTCGATCACGGCGCTGGCCCTGGCTGGCTGCAATGCTCCCAATTCGTCACAGCAGACGGGTGCTGATGCGCCGGCATCGTCAAATTCGGCGGGCACAGCCAAGACGCCCAGCGAGGTCAGCGGCACGATCTCGCTGCGGCCCGGTACACCGCAGCCATCTGCCGATGCCAAGCTGGTGCTGAATCTGGCCAATGTGTCATCCGCTGCCGCAGGTGCGCCGCCGCTGGCAACCAAGACTTCGCCGGCCGGCAGCTTTCCGCAGCCGTTCAAGCTCGGCTTCAATCCTTCGGCAGTGAAGCCGAACGATCTTTATGTGGTCCAGGTCATCCTCACCGATGGCGATCGTCACTATTCGATGCCGATCCAGGCGCCGGTGTTGGCCAAGGGCAGCAAGAACGACAGCGTCAACATCCAGCTTGTTGCCGAGCAGACGCCGTCAGAAAAGCTTCTTGCCGACTTCAATGCCGAGAAGCAGCAGCTGGGTGGCATGAAGGTCACCAACGGTACCAAGCTGGAAAAGAACGCCTCGCGCAGCTGGCAGGTGTTCCGCAAGGATGGCCAGACCGCCATGATCCTTGAACTGGTCGAGTACACCGAAAAGGGCAAGGATTTCACCAGCACCTATTACGCCTACAAGGACGGCAAGCCGTGGGCGATCGTGCAGGAAAGCAAGCCCAGCCGTGACGGCAAGGCGACTGCCACTGACCGTGCCGCCTGGAGTGATGACGGCCAACTGGTGGTCAAGCAGCATCAGGTGGGCAGCGATGTGCAGGAGCTTGGTGCCGATGCGGTCGCTTCGTTGAAGAAGCAGGCCCAGGCCATTTACGCTCTTTCCGGCGCCGCGAAGAAGAAGTAAGCCGACTTCCGCGCTGAACAAAAAAGCCGTCCGCGCAAGCGGGCGGCTTTTTTGTTTAAGTGCTTTGTCGGGAATCGGATCAGAAGCCGACCTTGAAGCCCATGTTGAAGCTGTTGTATTTCTGGCTGGTATCGCTGAAGCGGCCGCTGTATCCGATCCAGCTGCTGATGGTCGGCGTGAGCTGGGCCGACAACCCCACGTTGGCAAAACCCCAGTTCTTGTCGGGTGTGTAGCCAGTGACAGAGAAGGAGCCACTCATCGTGTTCAGGCCCGCGCTGACCTCGCGCCGATCGGCCTTGCTGTCGTGACTCCAGGCAAACTCAAGGTAGGGCGTCATGATCAGGTTCTGCACTTGCCACTCACCCTGCACGCGCCAGCCCAGCGACGATACCAGCGCCTTGCGTTTCTGGTCGCCGAACCGCATCGAGGTGGCGTCTTTCCCCGATTCGTAATAGCCGCCGACACGGATGTCCTGCCAATCCAGCGTGGCGAACGGACCCGTCTTCAGGCTGCCCACGTCGAACCACCAGCCACCGGTAAGCCCGAGCCCGCGATGCGAGCCGCCGGTACTACCGCTTTCTCGGGTCCGCATCGGACCGATCTGGAACACCCGATTGATGTCACTGTAGGTGGATTGGCCGTAGCTGCCGTAGGCGCCGACATAGCCGCCGCCCGCCTGCCAGGAGACATACCCGAGACCGGAGTAGTCCTTCAGGCGGTAACCGCCACCACCGGCAACGTTGGCATCGTTGCGCGCGATACCAAGCGCGACGCCGCCGGACACGTGGTCGCTGAACTTCGTGTCGTAGCCGAGGGTGAAGTTCAGGTTGTTGCTATTGGCCCGTGGTGAGCTGTCGCTACCGTCGAAGCGCTGCTGGGCGTAGTCGATATGCACGAAGGCGCGCTGGTCAGCGCCGAGGCTGTCCTTGATCATCTGGCTGCGCAGCACCCCGTTCTGTACTCCGGTGATGGCCAGCGGCGCTTCGCCCAACAGGGAAATCTGTTCCGGCGCCGCCAGCTCGGACTTCACGACCTGCGCCAACAGGGCATGCGCCGCCGTGGTCGGATGCACGCCGTCGGCAAACAGATAGCTGTTCTCGGTGCCGGGCGCGTAGCTGAAGGGAAGGCCAGAGCCCGGCGGGCCGCATAGCAGCGAACTGGCGGTGGCGCCGCAGGCGGGCGCGGTGACGTTGCTGAAACCGTACGCGGCGGGGTTGGCGATGACCTGGTTGACCAAGGCAAACGCATTGACCGGAATGATGTTCAGGCCCTTCGCGCTGAGATCGCCGAGGCCGAGGCTCAACTGGCTGTTGTAGAGCTGCGACAGCTGGGTAGCACCGCCCGAGGCAGCCGGACCGCCAGCCATGCCGGAGGGGGTCTTGCCGAGGTCCGGCAGGTTGTATACCACCGCATACTTTGCCCCTGCCGCCTGCAGGGTGCCAAGCAACCCGACTTCGGTCTGTGCGGCGGCCTGCGTGCCGGCGGACAGCACATTGGGATCGGCCGAGGTGGCACTCAGGTAGAAGATGTCGTTGGCGCCACCCCAGACCTGATAGAGCGCATGGGGATCCGCCGCGCCACCATCGGCGGCCAGATACATCTGCAGCTGCTGCGGCAGGGTCGGGATCGGGCCGGCGCTGGAGTTGTTCACCAGGCCTGCGCCACCGAACGCGTAGTCGGTGCCCCCCAGCAGCGACGCGGTGACCGGCAGCCCGAGATCGCTGGCGACCAGCTCGGCTGCGGTGTAGCCGGGGTTGGTGGTGAATCGATCCGGCGGCTGTATCTGCGGATACAACGCCAGGGAAAGATTGCCGGCATCACTGAGGCTGTCGCCGATGACGACGACCTTGCTGAAGTGGGTGGCGTTGGCGGCGCCGCTGCACAGCAGCGTAGCGGCGATGGCACCAGCGAGAACGTGTTTGGTGACCATTTATGGACTCCGGGAGAGGATGGGTCTGGGCGTGACTGCGTTACGGTAATTCACGCCATACTTTAGCGCATGTTGCGCCGCAGCTAGCGATGATTTGCCAGCCGTGCAGCGCTCGTTTTTGCGATTGAGCCGTGGAGGCGGAGCGACCTCCAACCACGGCTCAATCGCCTGGTTGGGGTCGCCCGATGGCGATCCCTCAATCAGGGCACCATTGTGACGCGTGTCAGCGCTCCTTGGCTCGCAGCATGGCCTCCGCAAAAGCGCTGTTGGCCGGCATCGCGGTCGATGCCGATGTGGCCTTCGGTGGACGTGAACCCTTGCCCGAAGTACGCGGCTCGGCGCCGCGTGTGCGGCTCTGGCCTGGCTCATCGTCCAGCCTCATGCTGAGGCCGATGCGCTGACGCGGCAGATCGATTTCCATCACTTTCACTTTGACGATGTCGCCGGCCTTCACCGCGTCACGAGGATCTTTGACGAAGGTGTGCGACAGAGCGGAGACATGCACCAGGCCATCCTGATGCACGCCGATGTCGACGAACGCACCGAACGCGGCGACGTTGGTGACACGCCCTTCAAGCACCATGCCCGGGCGAAGATCCTTCACATCCTCGACGCCATCGGCGAAGGTTGGCGCCACGAACTCGGGGCGGGGATCACGGCCGGGCTTTTCCAGTTCCTTGAGGATGTCGCGCACGGTCGGCTCGCCAAATTTCTCGTCGGTAAACTGTTCGATTTTGAGGCTGCGCAGGAAGCCGGTATCGCCAATGATGTTTCGGACCTCGCGGCCGCACTGCGCGATGATCCGCTCGACCACGGGATAGGCTTCCGGAT
>JBDTXA010000033.1:0-23049 GCA_040006415.1 Rhodanobacter sp. | reverse complement strand
AGGCCAACATGATGAAGCCGGAAAACCTCGACGGCGATCTGGCCAGCATGCGCGCATGGGCCAATGGCACCGCGCCGGATGCCACCGTGCTGGCGCGCTACGGGCAGGCCAAGCTAGCCAGCGCCACCAAGGTCAAGTTCAGTCCGCCCACGCATGGCGCGTTCGACGCCATCGACGCGCTGCCACCTGCCGGCAGTACCGGCGATTGCCTGCGGCCACTGATTCTCACCCACGCGGTGCCGTGGATTGCGGCGAGGGTCGAAGCAGCCAAGCAACGACTGGCACAGATGGGCTACGACGACATGCTGGCGCGACTTGACCATGCGCTGCACGGCATCAGTGGCGAACGCCTGGCGCAAACCATTGCGCAGCAATACCCGATCGCGCTGATCGACGAATTTCAGGATACCGACCCACTGCAGTGGCGCATCTTCCAGCGCATCTATGCGGAGCGGGAGCACACTGGCCTGCTGTTGATTGGTGATCCCAAGCAGGCGATCTACAGCTTCCGCGGCGCTGACATACACACCTATCTGCAGGCGCGCCGCCGCGCCGATGCGCCGACCTGGACACTGGCTACCAACTACCGCTCCACCCCGTCGCTGGTCCGTGCGGTCAACCACGTGTTCGACCACGCCGAACAGCATGCGCAAGGTGCGTTCGGCTTCGGCAAGGGCGAGGACGCGTTGCCGTTCCTTCCGGTGAACGCCCATGGCCGCAGAGAACGTCTGCTGTTCGATGGCGAACCGCTGCCGGCGATGCAGCTGGCGCGAGCCTGCGCCACCGAGCCGCTGAGCAAGAAGGACTATCAGGCGCAGATGGCTGCGCATGCATCGGCGTGGCTGGTGTCGTTGCTGGACGCAGCGCAACGCGGCGAGTGCGGCTTTGCCAGCGCGTCCGGCGGTTGGCGTCCGCTGGTGCCCGGCGACATCGCCATCCTCGTGCGCAGTGGAAAGGAGGCGGACTGCGTGCGCGCGGCCCTGCAGGGGCGCGGACTGGCCAGCGTCTATCTGTCCGATCGCGACTCGGTCTACGACTCGCCCGAAGCCGCCGATCTGCTGCTGTGGCTGCGCGCCTGCGCCGAGCCCGGCTCGGATCGCGCGATGCGCGCCGCGCTCGCTACGCCAACACTCGGCCAGCACTACGCGGCGCTCGATCGCCTCAACAACGACGAGATGTACTGGGAAGCGATGGGCGAACGCTTTCGTCGACTGCACCAGAGCTGGCTGCGACAGGGCGTGCTGGCGATGCTGCACGAATTGCTGCATGTGTTCGACCTGCCTGCCGGGCTGCTGGCGCGCGACCACGGCGAACGCATACTGACCAACCTGCTGCACCTGGCTGAACTGCTGCAGCAGGCCGCCGCGACGCTGGATGGCGAACACGCGCTGCTGCGCCACCTGGGCAACCAGATCGCACAAGCCGGCGATGATCAGAATGAAACCGCCGACAACAAGATCGTGCGGCTGGAAAGCGAGGCGGCGTTGATCCAGGTGATCACCATCCACAAGTCGAAAGGGCTGGAGTACCCGCTGGTATTGCTGCCCTTCGTCTGTGCCATGCGCGAAACGAAACGCGGCGACCGTTTCGTGCTGCACGATGCCGACGGCCGGCCCACGCTGGATCTGCAGCCTTCGGACGAGGCGATCCAGCGCGCCGATCGCGAACGTCTGCAGGAAGATTTGCGCCTGTTGTATGTCGCGCTCACCCGCGCACGCCACGCCTGCTGGCTCGGCGTTGCCGACTTGAAGGACGGCCAGAAGAAGGCGTCGGGCCTGCACAAGTCCGCCCTCGGCTACGTGCTCGGCGGCGGAGAACCGTTCGAGTCCGGCAGCTTGCCGGCGCAACTGCTCCAGCTGTGCCAGGGACAAAACGTCATCCATCTTGATGAACTGCCAGAGGATGCCGGCGATGCCCGCCATCGGCCGGTCGGCGACGCACCCGCGATGCAGCCCGCGCGCAGCTATCAGGGCCACCCGGTCGAACCGTGGTGGATTGCCAGTTACAGCGCCCTGCGCGTCGCCAGCCACGACGACTCGCCGCACCACAGCGCCCCGGAAACCGCGCAACAGGATGTGCTTGCGGAAATGCTCGCCGATGAACAGCCCGCACCGTTGACGACAGCTAACGCGGCAACGGGCATGCATACGTTTCCGCGCGGCGCCGAGCCCGGCACGTTCCTGCATGATCTGTTGGAATGGACGGCCAACGAAGGTTTCGCCGCCACCGCACATGCTCCGGAAGCCCTCCAGCAACTGATTGAACGCCGCTGTCAGCGACGCGGCTGGGACGTCTGGGCTGGCACGCTGATGACCTGGTTACCGGACTTTTTGCGCACGCCACTGCCGTTGCCCGGTGGCGGCAAGGTGAGCCTGTCCGATGCGGATGCCTGTCGCGCCGAGCTGGAGTTCTGGTTCGAGGCGCGTCACGTTGACACACAAGCGCTGGATCGACTGGTCAGCGCGCAGACCCTTGGCGCGCGGCCGCGACCACCGCTGCTGGCCGATCGGCTCAACGGCATGCTTAAGGGCTTCATCGACCTGATCATCGAACACGAGGGGCGTTTCTACATCGTCGACTACAAATCCAACTGGCTGGGCAACGACGCGACTGCGTACACGCGCGAGGCGATGGATGCCTCGATACGACACAGCCGCTACGACCTGCAGTACGCGATTTACACGCTGGCCTTGCATCGCCAGCTGCGTGCACGTCTGCCCGGTTACGACTACGAACGCGATGTCGGCGGCGTGCTCTATCTCTATCTGCGTGGCGTCGACGACGCAGGCCACGGCGTACATACGGAGCGCCTGCCGCGGGCGCTGATCGAGGCGATGGATGCCCTGTTCGCCGAAGGAGATTCCAACTATGTCGCATGAGGCCTTGCTCGATCAGTTCGCCCGCGACATCGAGCAGGGGCGGTTGCGCACGCTGGATGTCGCCTTGGCAAGATTCCTGTCCGAGCGGGATCCCTTGATGTCCGACTCGCTGCTGTGGCTGACCGCCCTGCTCAGCCGACAGCTGGCCGATGGCAATCTTTGCCTGGAGCTGGAACGTTTTGGCGCCATGGCTGACGAAGAGGAATGGCCACACCACTGGCGCCAGCATCGGCGCGCTGTAGAAAGCTCGCTGGATCTGCTCGCCGCGTCACCGCTGGTCGCCGATGGCACGCACGGCATGCCCGCCGATGCGCCGCTGGTGCTGGACGGCACGCGTCTCTACCTGCGCCGCTACTGGAACCATGAGCGTGTGGTGGCCAGCGCCATCCGCCAGCGCCTCGCACAAACATGGCTAGTACCAGCGAACCTGGGCCAGGAACTGGATCGTCTGTTTCCGCCTGCCACCTCGTCGAAATCCCTCGCGCCGAACTGGCCGAAAATTGCCTGCGCGCTGATCGCTCGCGGCGGCTTCAGCGTCATCACCGGTGGCCCCGGCACCGGCAAGACCACGACCGTGGTGCGGCTGCTGGGACTGCTGCAAACATTGCAATTGCGAGAGAACACGCAGCCTTTGCGCATTCGCCTGGCGGCACCAACCGGTAAAGCGGCCGCCCGGCTCAATGCTTCGATTGCGGCGCAGATCGCGCAACTCGATGTGGATGAGCCCGTGCGCAACGCCATCCCCGCCGAGGTCGAGACCCTGCACCGCCTGCTCGGTGCGCGGCCCGATACAAGGCGTTTTCGGCACGACCGCGCCAACCCGCTTCATCTCGATGTACTGGTGATCGACGAAGCCTCGATGATCGACCTGGAGATGATGTCCGCCGTGCTTACCGCGCTGCCACCGGAGGCACGGCTGATCCTGCTGGGCGACAAGGACCAGCTCTCTTCGGTCGAGGCTGGCGCGGTGCTGGGCGACCTTTGCCAGCACGCCGAAAGCGGCCGTTACAGCAAGGAAACGGCCGCGTGGTTGCGCGCGACTACCGGCGAAGATATCGCCGCTTTCGTAGGCGAGGGCGCGATGCCGCTGGATCAGCAGGTGGCGATGCTGCGACACAGCCATCGGTTCAGCGACAGCAGCGGTATCGGCCGTCTGGCGCGGGCCGTCAACAACGGAAGTGCCGATCAAGCAAACGCCCTGCTGACCACGCCGTCTGCCGATCTGTCCTGGATAACATCCAGCAACAGTGCCCGGCTCGCCGAGCTGATCATCGACGGCAATCCCGACATGTTTGTTGCGCGCGATGACACCGGCGCGCCACGGGGATATCGCCACTATCTGGAACACTTGCAACGCGCGCGACCGGCCGCCGACAGCGGCAACGAAGCGCACGATCATTGGGCGCGAGAGATCTTGAACGCGTTTGCGCGATTCCAGCTGCTGTGCGCATTGAGACGAGGCCCGCAAGGGGTGGAGGGGCTCAATTCGTTGATCGCCCAGAGCCTTTACGCGCGCAACCTGATCGAGTCGCCGGCGGGCTGGTACGAAGGTCGCCCGGTAATGGTCACCCGCAATGACTACAGCCTTGGGCTGGCCAATGGCGATGTCGGCATCTGTCTGCGCATGCCGGATGACACCGGCACGTTGCGGCTGGTGGTGTCATTCCTGCTGAATGCACCCGCCGGGGATCCTTCTGGCAACCGGATTCGCCACGTGCTGCCGACCCGTCTGGGAGATATCGCCACGGTATACGCGATGACGGTACACAAGTCGCAGGGATCGGAGTTTGAACATACGGCACTGATACTTCCCGCCGATGTCGGCAACATCCTCAGCCGCGAACTTCTCTATACCGGCATTACCCGTGCGCGTCGCTGGTTCACACTGATCGGGGATCACAACGTCATCGCGAACGCCATCGGCCGACGCATCTGGCGCCACTCGGGGCTGGCAGATTATCTCAATGAGCACTGATAGCGAGAGGCCCCCGAAAGCATCTTGATGCATTTCGCCTGTCAGCTAGGCGTAAAGGTTTCGCGTATCCCGGCGATTTCTTGTTCATGCTGCAAAAACCGGTGATATCGAGCTGCGGCCGAGTTCGCCGCGGTACTTTCGGCCACGCCGATTCCCGAGTTCTCAAAGGTCGTTGAGGTCTTTGTCCTTTTGAGATGCCTCCGCTATTTTGAGGTGACAAGACCGCTCAACTTCTCACGGACGACTCGCCGGCGTGTGCCATGGTGCAGCGGAACCGCAACCCTTCGTCAGAAGCCACATAAAGTGGCTTCGACGGGAAGCAATTGACCAAGGTCCACACTAAAGGAAGTGGAAAGAAGCGCCAGAGGCGGGATTGAAACTAAAAACCTCTCATGCCCAAAAAGACACATGCGTGATCGGCCACTGACACCTCGCAGGTCTGTGACGCGCTTGCCTGGCATTGCCGACGTCCTGGCTGGAGGGTTGAACCCTGCTGTCTTTCGTCATTCGGAACTTGAGCGTAGATCTACGCTGCTCAATGATTTATAACGCACGCAAAAGGCGCAAGCCAGTTCAGCTTGGCTTGCAAAGCAGCTCGGCACCCGAATCGTCGGACGAAGTGGGGAGCTCCGTCGCCGACACGCGCCCCGCAGAAAGCACGGATACGCGCTGACCAGCGGCACGGGGAGAGCTTCGGCCGATGCTGTCTGCTGCATTTTTGGCACAGACAAAAAACAGCTCTGCCCGTGGCGTTCCACCAATCAGAACACCGCCGCGCTGGTCGAATGTTATGGGCGCGGACGAATCGGCAATGATGGAAGCATTGGTGAACGATTGGCTGATGCGCAGCAAGGCAAAACCCGTCGCCGATGAAAAATTGGTGCCCGCTGATGGTGCTTTGTAGACGATCCATCCCTGCGCAAAGCTTTCGCTGGCAGCGCAACTTGGCACAGCAGCATTGGGATTCGCACTGGGGCAAATAGAGACAAAGGACATCTCGGTACTCGCGGTCTCACGTGCGAAATTCAGATCGCCAATCAACTCGTTGCTGTGACCACTCACGGCACTGCGCTTGAGAAGATCGCGAAAATTTGGAAACGCGATGGCTGTAAGAATCGCCGCCACGGTGATCGTGACCATCAGTTCAAGCAGCGTAAAACCCGCCTGCTTTCGCCTCGTCGGGATGTCGCTCAAGTTCATGGCTTTTTTCCAGCTGAGCAAAATTGGTCGACACGGGCCTGCGCCTCTGCCGCTGCCTTGGCCCTGCCTTCCTGGGTAAGTGACCGGGAATGGGAGGGATCCTTGCCGTCCACCAACATGACTCCGCTCTTGGCCGTGACCACGTCGCCACGCGCCGCCACGCATGCCCGTTTACGATAGTCTTCGTTGGCAATGCGAAGAGCCTCGTCGTCACCGGTAGATGCGGCTGTCGCAGGTGCTGACGGCGTCTCAACCGTCGATCCAGTCCCGCTCGATATCCGCACCGTCCCCGCCTTCCCCGTGGGCGGCGGAGTCGCACTGTAATGCGTGGTTCCGCTAGCGTCCTTCCACTTGTAGAAATCCTTTTGCGCGAGCAGCGGTGTGGAAAACGCCAGCAGAACTCCCATCAGCGTGGCGTAGGAGATTGTCAGGGATATCTTGGAAAATTTGACCTTCATCGATTGCCCCAGCACTTGGGATCGTCGTCAGTCGTGCCGGTAGAGGACCACCGACCTACATTGTCCAGACTGACTGTCTGGCAAGTCGCATCGTCCTTGGCCTGATTGCCGGTTGCCGTCGCCGTGATCGCGTAGGTGGCAGGCGCAACGCTCGCCGCAGACGCAACGATATCGAACGCATAATTATGCGTTCCCATCGTGGTCGTTCCGTTCAGATCACCAAGCGTGCCTGCATAGACGTTGTTTGAATAATAAAAACGCTCCTCTCGAGCCGCGAGATCGGATAGCGTCTTGCTCGCTTCCGTGCGGTTGCCTCGCACAACGTAGTGGCGATAGGAAGGTATCGCGATCGCTGCAAGAATCGCGATGATGGCCACGACGATCATAAGCTCGACCATCGTGAATCCCTTTAGCTTCCTCATGCGCATATTCCTCAATTGTGGGCCGGTTCGCGCCAGGATTGTTCGCCGCTGCTCACCGGATTCAAGGTGAGAATGTCCTTGCAGACAATCGCACCTGTCGAGGTCTGGATGCATGCCGTCACCTTCTTGTCGGTGGAACCCTTGTCGTTACCCAAATGAAGGCTTGGGGGGGCCGGCAAACCCTGACCCAGACTTGTCGAGGGGTTCACCACCTTCTTCGAACCGGAGTCGTCGGTTCCGAAAAAGTCCAGTGACGGGTCGGAAGTTCCTGTCTTGTAGTTGAGACCGTAGATAGCCGACGTGCCCAGTCCAGTACAGATCGAGGTACCCGGCGTGTACGTATTGGTCAGGAGGATGCTTCCAAGCAGCGTTTGTGAACTCACCACCCGCTCGGAAGGGTTGGTTCCCGATGTCTGCAAATCACGATACCAACCGACGTAAGCCGCAGTATCGAAGATGTTCTTCAGATCAGTAAAGTTGGTCACGCCCGTGGGTGTGCCGGTGCCGTCGACGCTACTGTCAGTGTAGATATTGAGACCGGTGACATTCGCCAGCTTGCCGGAATCCAGGGGAACTGCACCGAACTGTGCGTCGCTGGAGTTGAGCAGCGACGTATCGATGATTCCGTAGATTCGTTGCGGACCATAAGTGGCCTTGTCGGCAGAGTCAAAAAACCGACCCGTCCCGAAAAACACCATGGGCGCGCCCCGATTATTCCGCCCCAGCGTGGGGCGAATGGTCACCGGCCGACCGTACTTGCCGGTGGTGGTCGTAGCATCGCCACTTTTCAGACTCAGCATGAGGCTGGGCGTCCAGTTAGCCGGATCTGGATCACCGTCGATTCCGATTTTCCAGAATGCGCCACCGAACTGGTCGCTGCCGGTATCGCGAACACTGCCGAAATACAGGCTCTCGGCCAAACCATTGAGGTCGTAGTCGGAGGCGATGAGATCGCCAGCGAAACTGCTGTCGGCTTCAGCGTTCGTATCTTTCAGATCAAGCGTCCTCACCGGCGTGGTGTCGTTGGCCGCGATGTCGGCCAAGTCAAAAATTCTCACCGTGAGATCTTTGGAGCTAGACACCTTCTTGGCATCGGTGGGGCCATTGCCGAGTGCCAGGAAGAACTTGTTCGGGGTGCCCGAGGGCACATCGCGCACCACGACCACCGCGGGTGCCGAAACGGCTCTTTCACCCGAAAATTTCAATTCGGCCAGCAGCGTGGGCTCCTTTTCAGGATCAGTGACGTCTAGCAATACATAGGCTGATTCCCCGACAAAAGGCAAACCCTTGTCGTCCTTTTCGGTATTCACTGAAATAGTGCCACCGCCCAGCCGAAACGGCACGACCATGATGGTGCCCCAACCCTCGGGGTGGATGGTATCGGCCGTAAATACCTTGGCATCGAAGGCCACGGGACTGCCGTCTACGTAGAAAACATGTTTGTAGTCGACATCGGTCAACCAGCGCAGGTGCGGCAGAAGATCTCCCGGAATAAATGCCCAGACCTCAGATCCCAGCGGATGGGCCGTCACCGTACCGTCCAGATCCGGAGCAGCATTCGGATCGGCCGTGCTGCACGCCGCTTTGTCCGGCTGGGTAGTCAATCGCTGACAGCTGGTGTTGTAGAAACCACCATTGAAGGCGTGAATCATGCCGTCATTCGCGCCGACATAAATCATCTGACGTCGGCTTCGATATTGATCGCGGAATTTGCCGTAGCTGGTGTCGTTATAGAGCAGGTCATAGGATTCCGCCGGCGTACTTACCGCCAGGGGCGTCGAGTCAACAATGTCTCCCAGCCGAAGCACGCGATCAGGATTGCTTGCATCATAGTCAACTGTTCGATTGCGCATCCCGGCAACTTCCTTGCCGCGAATCCAGTCGATGATCTTGTTGGCTTCGCCTCCATTTTTGCCATCGTCCGAATTCAGAAAGCGCGACAGTTCGACCTTATTCTTTCCCTTCCCGGACTTACCTTTGAATGAATTCCATGTAAATGGAACCAGCTCCCCATCATCGACCTTCCCATCAAGGTTCTTGTCGATCCAGGTCGAAATATAACGTCCCCCTGAGGTCAGGCTGGTATTGGTTGCAGCACTGCCGTAGGTTCGCTGATCGTCGACATCCAGCGTGGGGCTCCAAAGCCATTGACGGGCGTTCCAGACGGTATTGAGCTGGCTCAACTCTACCGGCGTGGGTGGCCCGGGAAGATAGGTATCCGGATCAGAGCTAAAATAGCGGTTGACGATCGTCTTCTGTCCACCGGACTCGTAGGAGAACTCGATCACCGGATCGACGGTATAGTCGTCGAGACGCTTGTTGCCGTTGGCGTCCTCTCGCAAGTGCCCGGCGGAGTCGGTCCACAACGCCGAAAGTGATCCCGCCCATTGGGCGACCCGGCCGCTATCGTCCTTGTGTTCCTGCTCATACAGCGCCTGGTAGGTAAGACCCACGCCATTACTGCTGGTCGCGACCACAGCCGCCGCGGTACCTGAGGCAATTTTTGCCAGAATTTTGCGGAACAGAGTGTCCAGCGACGCCTCAAGTTTGCCGGGATCGGTGACAAGGAAATAGTTGTCTGGAATGCCATCACCACCGGACGTGCCACCGGTCGCATCCCACTTCGAATTGTCAGTAGAATCCGCCGTGTTGAATGGCGTATCCGTGCCATCCGGCTTGCTCGTATCTAGGCGGAAGCCGCCCCACTTCGCCGCGTAGAGAAGTGGATCTTGCAGGATGCCGGCCGATGTCGTGCCAACCGCATACTTCGCTGTTGTGGCGGCATCGGAAACCGTGCAGCTGCTGCAGCCACCTGAACTATTGACGGTGCCGGTACCGTTGATCTTGATATCCGCGGCGTTATACACATCAATATTGGTCGGATCGGTATAGCTGAAACCGTAAATACCGGAATGAAAATGCGGTCCGTCCTTGGTCGTGCCATTGATGATGTAGCCGAAGCCCTGTCCATTGTTGGTCGAAGCAGAGACGGGCTTGGTGGTTATCTTCACAGATGTGGCGGTGACCTCATAGGTGATCGTTCCCCACATATCCTGGTCATAGTCACCACCGGCGAAACTGTCTTCCCAGTTGGTATAGAAGGTGCCTCGAGCTGTCGTCGCGTTACTTGTCTGCGACAAGACTTTGAAGTCCACCAATTCACCACCGCCCACAGCGCCACTGGGCAACGTCAAACGGTAAGCGGGAATGATGGTAATGAATTTGCCGGTGGCGCCGGGGACAGCAACGCGGATCTGTGGCGTGTTGGTCGCCAGCTGCACGCCAAACGTCGTCACTTTCAACGATGTTTTGTCATCCGTTGGAACGATCGCGTTGCCACTCGAATCGTTGCCCAAGCTTCGGATTCGGTTGACATGTGCGCCGTATGCCGCACCAGCGATATTGTAACCGCCCTTGAGTGCGGGCACCTCAGGACAAATACCCAAAGCATCGCCGAAATTGGCGATGACCTTGGCCGAACAAAGGTTGGCGTCCGAAGCGCTGTAGCTGCTGCTAGCATTGCCCACGAACCAGGCCTTACCAGTGATGCCCTCACCTGAACCGATCAGGTTGGTCCAATCCACCGCCGTTTTTCCGGTGCTCAGATCGGAGTACCCGTCTAGCTGGTCGGTGTCGTAGCTGATGGCGCTGGCATTGATATTGATCACGTTCAACGCGGCGCAATAGTTGGCCTCGCTCACGGGATCGTTCCAGTCGGTCACCAAAGTCAGCCCCAAGGCTCCATCCTTGCTGCCGCTCGATTTCTGGGCGAAAGCAGAATTGGGTGACTTGCCTGCCAGGTATCGCAAAGCTTCCACGTAGCTTTCCGCCATGGGATTACCCCAAGACGAACAATTACCCTGAGCAACGATCGTACCACTGCTGGTAAGGCCAATGCCGGTTTGCTGATAGGGGCAACCGTCATCCGGTTGATAGCTGTCGTCATTATCGTAGCGAAAGCCGTAAATGCGCAGACTATCAAGATTCGAGATGATTCCTTTGGAGCCAGCTACCCTCTGACCAGATGTTGGGTCGATCTCGTTGGAGATGAAATCACCAGAATTGCTGCCCGGTCCCGGGAGTGCTGCGCGCAAGACGCCACCGGAAACATTTTTGTCGAACGTAGGTGTGACCAGCCCAAACTTGATGTCACCTGGCTCGCCGTATTTCTGCAGGAGGCCCGTGGGTTTGTACGGGTTCGACGATTTCTTGGTATCGGGGTACTGCTTGCAGGTTTCCGTTCCTATAAGCCCGCTGACACAAACTTCAACTCGCGCAATGAGTGTCGCTCCCACCTCGGATGTTCCATCGGACTTGCCATAAGGATTTTCCGCAGACGCGGCAAGTCCCGACAGCGCCGCACGATTGCCGTTGCTTAAAAAGCCATCAACGAAACCACCCTGCGAGTTGTTCCTTTCAGTCGACCACAAACACTGTTTTTTCTCGTTGGCACTCCAGAGCGCGTAGTTGCCGCTGGCGACGCGGAGCAGTGGTGGCGCAGTGTTGTTTTGAGAAGCTGCGTCCGAGCCGCCCTGAACGGTAGTGTTACAAAAAGTCACACCTGCGCGACTCAAATTGACCACATTCCACTTGGCGACACTCTTCATCGCCGTCACACAGGAGCCCAAGTCGGTACAGGCACTGTTCGTGAATTGGGCGAACTGCAGTCTCAGTTGGGGATTGCCACCACTGAATTTCCTCACTCCCGTGACTATCGTTAATGGCGCGCTTCCGCCACTAGCGTCGGTCAACTGGATCTGGTCGCCAGCATATACAGGAACCGCAGCCGAGAGCCCCTTGAGCGTCCACAGCGTGTAGGTCTTGCTATTTTCATTAAAGTTGGTATCGAGGTCGCCGTTTGCGGCTTGGTTCGCCGTTCCAGTCGGATTGGTAGTTACGCCGGCATAAGTAGTCGGTAAAAGCTTTGCGATATCCGTGCCGCCATAATACTTCGCGAAAGAATGCGCGTCAGGAGGTAAGTAAGCACGTTCCAGAATGGTCTGCGACGCGGTGTCTACGGTGCGCTTGCCGCCATACAGAATTTTGCGCAACTCATCCATGCGAGTCATCGAGACCCAATTCATGAAGTTGCCGGAAAACTGACTGCTGCAGTAATGGTCCGTTGTCAGCGACGCGGGAGAGAAGTAGCCGTTGGCATAGGTGTAGCACTTGCCTGGATCGAAATAACCGGCATATGTGATGGCATTCTTATACGTCGTATCGAGTGTGCCGTCTCCATCGAGATCGCTGTAATCGTTGTAGGCCTTGAAAAAGAGCGCCTGATCGCGTGAGATATTCAGCATCACCAGTGGCGCAGCCCCAGCAACTCCAAGCGGCGGTGCCAGGGCATAAGCTCCTGCCTGCTGGCTGTCCGCCGAAATGGAGGTGGCCACCGCCGGTGCAGGTAACGAAAGACTTCCCACCAGGAAAACCAGCAGCGAGGTAACGAAACCCACGTGACGCGATGAGATAATGTTCATGATAGGCGGCCGCTGATCAGTTGCGAATGGATTGGCGATATTGCGAATGCGTAATGGAAGTGCCATTGCTGCTGGCAGAGCCGACGCTCTTTATTTCGAAGTACATGCTTCCTCCGCCACCGGCTGAGCCCACGCCCAACCCGCGATAGCCGGCCGCCTGGGCGCCACCAGCGCCTTCAGAGAGAATTTGGCCGTCCGGCACCACACTGACCACGGCAGATACGTTGCCTGTGCAGCCGTCCGACGACACATCGCAGATCGAGATTTTCATGTCAGGGTGCCATGTCGACGGGTCATACAGGGTTTCGGCGACCAGCGCGCCACAACTACTCTGCAACTGTCCGTAAAGCAGGGTCTTTGTGCCGCTGCAGTCGTTCTGCAGTGCGCTATTCACCTTATCAAGCATGCCACTGGTCAGATCCGACTGATAATTGAAATCAGCATCCGGGAGGGCTCCGCCCAGTTCAGTCGGCCACCCTCGTTCAAAAACGTGCTCGTCGAAAAGTGACACGGGCAACGTTCGGAGCGTTTCGGACGTCTCAAACGCTTGCTCATGCCGGGCACTACTGGTGGACATCCGAGTCTCTAACAGCGTGCCCTTCATCGCAATGATGGAGATCAATGACAGCACCACAAGAAATACGAGACCGACGAAGAGCGCGACACCGCGCTGTTGATGGCTGCGACGAAAAAGTATCGGGCTCATCGCTCAGCCTCTCACGCGGTTGCGAATCTGGACAATGTTGGTCGATATGGCACGCGTGAATTGCTGCGGCTTGTCGCCAAAAGCGGAAGGTGGTGTATCGGAGCAAACGTTTGTGTCAGGCAAAGTTGGAAAGCTCACCACACCGGCAGCTGACACGGTGTAAGCGCAATGCGCCGACAGGTCATATCTGGTGGTCTTCTGCGGCAGTGAAACATCCCGAATCTGGGATCGCGCCACCATGCTGGCCCGAACAGCGATGACTTTCGTCCAGCCTATCGCATCCAAATCAGCTGCCTGGACGTAGTCATCGGGCCGCCAGGCACCGCCGACATTGGCACCAGTGGCATATTCGAACTGCAACTGCTCGACTCCATCGACGAGTGCTTCAGATGTCAATGCGCCGGAACTATCGAGGCGCATTCGCATCAACGTCGGCGTGCGCGAGGCGACGTCTCCATCGTCCGCCGTACCGCACTTACCGTCGGCCCCCGGCACGCTGCAAGGGCTCAGATAATACATTTCCAATTGATAGGGATATATGTATCGGCCGACATTGACGCCCAGGGGCGATTGCGGAACGGCCTCGTCCTGTCGAAATAGATATCCTTGCTGACCGACGCCCGCAGCGATGAACAGTGACGTCCGGTTGGGGACAGTTGTTGCCTTGTAATCCGCAGTAAGCGGGCTATAGCCCTTTGTATCTGCATATCGAACCACCACGACGTCGGACCCAGCGACATAGTTGGCGTCATCGACGCAGTTGGTGATGGGAAAAGAGGCTGCGCCGTCGTAACCACGGATGCCGGCTTTGAAATCGAGCACCCAAGCGGCATTGCAGCTTCCGCTTCCACCCAGACCACTCGTGGCGGGCGAACCGAAAACCGAACCTTTTTCAATGCCACCCCAAAAGTCGGCCATGCGTATCGACCAGTCCATTTGCGCCATACCGAAACGCAGCGTCTGCTGATTGAAGTTGTTGCCTTGCTGCAGCTCGTAGGACTTTCGACTCGCGATGAGGACGGCGATGATGCCACCGACGACCACCAGGCCAAGCACGACGGCAATCATGAGTTCGATCAGCGAAAACCCGGACTGACCGTTACGGATAGAAGACTTGCGCACGGACAGCACTCTCATGGCAGGTAGGTGAAGCTGTAGGATTGATTGATATTGCCACCGACGTTTTGCGCCCCGGCCCATGACACCTTGACTGTCAGCGTACCCAGCGACGCATCCTTGGTTACCGTGGCCACTTTCACTCCGCTTCCAGGCGTCGGTATGGCGGCTGACACCCTGCGCGACCAGCACGCCAGATCGCGCGTCGCAATCTTCTGAGTGGTGCTGAGATCGGTGGTCTCGCAATCAGCCTTCGAGAAAGAGCTGCTGCCGTCGTAGAGGTAGTAGCTGTCCACAACGCCAGGCGGATTCGCACCTGCGGGATTGGCGCGCATCGCATCAGCGATGCTCCGGGCCTGAATGATCGCCGCGGTACGGGAGCCAGACTCCTTGGTGAATTGAGCCCCCTTCGCCTGGAGAAGGGCCAGAGCCAAAACGCCTA
Organism: Rhodanobacter sp.; assembly: GCA_040006415.1. Lineage (GTDB taxonomy): Bacteria > Pseudomonadota > Gammaproteobacteria > Xanthomonadales > Rhodanobacteraceae > Rhodanobacter. The sequence goes on along the minus strand of JBDTXA010000033.1, from coordinate 8,371 downwards.
CGCTGAAAACCACCACGGCGACCAGAACCTCGATCAACGTGACGCCTCGCTGCCGCGACATGATCTGCATGAATTTCCCCTATTTCCCTTATCTACACTGTAACGAATGCCGCCGGACCACAGGGGCTTCTCCGATAAGCGGTAGCAAATGCCCGACAAGCGGCCAATCTGCAAACCTCATTTGTGACTGAAATCACAAAGTAGAAGCTCTTGCACGCCTTGATCGATCGAACCTTGAAGGTCAACGTCAGACTGACCGTCGCCGAGAATCCCTTGAACCTATCCCGCTAGTTGCCTCTGCCGGAAGATCCAAACTATCTGTCAGCCGGTGTACTCGCGGCGCTGATCTCGGCCGCCGGTGGTTTCTGCAACCATCGATCGATCGAGAAACTCATCCGCCCGGTCGCCTGATTGGAAGTTGAAATGGCGAACCGCACTGATACCAAACTTGTCGAGTGGATCGAAGCGACGCTACATAGGTGTTTGACTATCCTATCCGCATGGTTGCGACCACGCGTCAAGTCCTCGCAATGGCGTCGAGCGCCCGAAGCCAGCACAAAAAAACAGAGCCCGTGTTCCCCCGCAATCTTGTCCGTGCCAGGTTTTGGATGGGAAGCGACTTGCCACAGCATTTCCCCTTGCACCTGCATTGCTCGCACCGTAAAATCGGCGGCTATCTCGCCGGAATAGCTCAGTTGGTAGAGCGGCGCATTCGTAATGCGTAGGTCGTAGGTTCGATTCCTATTTCCGGCACCAGACAGAAAAAGGCCCGCTTCTCGCGGGCCTTTTTTTGCGTTCGAGAAAGCGGTCAGGATTTCAGCTGACTTTCGCTTTCCAGCATGCGCAGTTCCTTTGGCAGCGCAAACGTGATGTTTTCCGGCTCGCCATCGAGTTCCCGGACTTCGCCAGCGCCCCAGGACTGAAGACGCGCAATCACATCGCGCACCAGCTGGTCCGGCGCCGAAGCGCCAGCGGTAAGGCCTATCCGGGCTACGCCATCCAGCCAGCTGCGTTCGATGTATTCGGCGCCGTCGATCAGATAAGACCGAACGCCCTGCTTCTCGGCCAGCTCGCGCAGCCGATTGGAATTGGAGCTGTTGACGGAGCCAACCACCAGCATCAGATCGACCGCGTCGGCAAGCCGGCGAACGGCGTCCTGACGATTCTGGGTGGCATAGCAGATGTCATCCTTGCGCGGCCCTTCGATATCCGGGAAACGCGTGCGCAACGCGGCGATGATGGCCTTGGTGTCATCCACCGACAATGTGGTCTGGGTGACGTAGGACAACAACTGCGGAAACTTCGGTTGCAGGCGAGCGACGCACTCCAGCGACTCCACCAAAAAACTTTCGCCGGCGTTTTCCGGGTTCCACTGACCCATGGTGCCTTCGACTTCCGGGTGACCAGCATGCCCGATCAGCACCACGCTTCGGCCGATACGTCCCAGCCGTGCAACCTCCATGTGCACCTTGGTGACCAGCGGACAGGTGGCATCGAATACCTTGAGATTCCGATGCCCGGCCTCTTCGCGCACGGCCTGGGACACACCGTGTGCGCTGAAGATCACCGTGGCACCGTCGGGCACCTCATCGAGTTCCTCGACAAAAACTGCACCATCGGCGCGCAGCTTGTCGACCACATAGCGGTTGTGCACGACTTCGTGGCGTACGTAGATCGGCGCGCCGTAAGACTCCAGCGCGCGGTCGACAATGGCGATGGCGCGATCAACGCCAGCGCAGAAGCCACGGGGATTGGCGAGCAGGATGTCCACAGCTGACCTCGATTAAGGAGCTTGTAGGAGCCCGCTCTCGCGAGATGCTTCTGCTCTGATGCCGCGCCAAGAGCATCGCCCGCGAGTGGGCTCCTACCAAGATCGCAATTATCGCACGCCGTCCGAGCGCTTGCCGGCGAACAGACTGAACGCGATCAGCAGCACGGCGCCGACGGTGATGCCGCAATCAGCGATATTGAAAACCGGATAGCTCCACTGCCGGTAATAAATCTGGATGAAATCGGTCACCTGCGATGCATGCAGCCGGTCAATGAGATTGCCCACGGCACCGCCGATAATCAGGGCCAGCGGCAGGCTGGCGCGCCAGTCGCGACGCGCGGTGCGCGCGAGCCAGGCGACCAGAACCGCGCTTATCACCACCGCCAGCACCACAAAGAACCAGCGCTGCCAGCCGGAACTGTCAGCGAGAAAACTGAACGCGGCACCACGATTGAAGGCAAGGGTCCAGTTGAGAAAGCCGGGGATCACCTCATGCGGCATACCTGCGGGAGGCAACGCCTGCAACGCCCACCATTTGCTGAGCTGATCGAGCGCAACGACCACGGCAGATAGCGATAGCCAGGGGAGTGCGTTGGGTTTGGGTGTCATGGATTTCCACAAAATGATGGGAATATTGGGCGCGGAAACTGTAGAAGCGGCTTCAGCCGCGATGCTGTTGCCCTGATGTCGCAACAAAAAGCATCGCGGCTGAAGCCGCTCCCACAACAGCGCCGCGCGACGCGCTTCAAAACCAGCGGCGATCCTCGCCCGGTCCTTCGACGTTGCCGACACAGCGCCCGCACAGCTCGGGATGTTCCGCATGACTGCCGACATCGTCACGACGGTGCCAGCAACGCACGCACTTGGACGCGCTGCTGACGCTGGCCGACACCCAGACTTCAGCGCCTTCAAGCTCCACCTTCACCGCGTCGTCAGGTCGCGGCGTGAGGGGGGCCGTCTCCAGACCGGAGGTGATGAAGAAGAACCGCAGCTCGTCCGCCACCTCGGCGTATCGATTCTGCGTCGACTCATCCGCATGAAGCATTAATTTTGCCTCCAGCGAGGCGCCGATCTGATCCGCCTTGCGCATGCCTTCCAACACGCGCGATGCGGTCTCGCGGATCGCTATCAACTCGCTCCAGTAGCGCCGCTGCTCCGGTGTGTTTTGGGGCGAAGCCAAACCGTCATACCAGGTTTCGAACAACACGCTGTCGCCGCGCTCACCCGGCAACTGCTGCCAGATTTCCTCGGCGGTAAAGCTGAGCACCGGCGCCAACCAGCGCACCAGCGCTTCGGCGACGCGATACATGGCGCTTTGTGCGCTTCGCCGGCCATGGCTGTCGGTCGGCATCGTGTAGAGCCGGTCCTTGGTGATGTCCAGGTAGAGCGCGCCGAGTTCGTTGGTGCAGAAGTTCTGTACCCGCGCCACCACTTCGGGAAAATCATAGCGCTCGTAGGACGCCACGACGGCCTGCTGCACGTCGAGCGCCTGCTGCACGACCCACTGATCCAGCAACAGCGTGTCCTCGATCGGCAGCAAATGCGTTGCCGGGTCAAAGCCATCCAGATTGCCCAACAGGAACTTGGCGGTATTGCGGATGCGCCGATACGTGTCAGACACGCGCTTTAGGATTTCGTCTGAAACCGTCATTTCATTGCGGTAATCAGCCGACGCCACCCACAGGCGCAAGACATCGGCACCGAGCGTATCCATGACCTTCTGCGGCGCAACCACATTGCCCAGCGACTTGGACATCTTGCGACCGTTTGCGTCCACCGCGAAACCGTGGGTCAGCACGTCCTGATACGGCGCACGACCGAAGATCGCCGACGACGTCAGCAGGGACGACTGGAACCACCCCCGATGCTGATCGGACCCTTCCAGGTACATCACCTTGTAGTGCGACGCCTTGCCCTGCTGCAACTCCGGCCGTTGTCCGATCACGGCAAAGTGGGTCACGCCCGAGTCGAACCAGACGTCCAGAACATCGGTGACTTTTTCGTAATCGTCAACCTGATCGCCCAGCAACTCGGCTGGATCCATGGCGAACCAGGCATCGACGCCGCCCTGCTCTACCTTCTTTGCCACCTGCTCGAGCAAGGCGACCGAATCGGGATGCGGCTCCTGGGTGACTTTGTTCACGAACAGCGCGATCGGCACGCCCCAGGTGCGCTGCCGCGAAATGCACCAGTCCGGCCGGCCCGCCACCATGCCTGCGATGCGCTCTTCACCCCAGCCAGGCACCCAGCGCACGCTCTTGATCGCGGTGAGCGCGGTATCGCGCAGATCCGCCTGCTCCATCGAGATGAACCACTGCGGCGTGGTGCGATAGATCACCGGTGTCTTGTGCCGCCAGCAATGCGGATAACTGTGCTCGATCTTGACGAAGTCCAGCAGCACGCCGCGTTGACGCAAGACGTCGACGATGGCCTCGTTGGCCTTCCAGATGTGCATGTTGCCCAGCTCGACGCCGTCGGCCATCGGAGTGTCCGCCCGATAGGCGCCGCGCGGACTAATGTAGTTGAGCAGACCGATACCGTATTCGCGTGAGACCAAGAAATCCTCGACACCGTGATCGGGTGAGGTATGCACAGCGCCGGTACCCTCCTCGGCTGACACGTGGTCGCCGAGGATCAGCGGAATCTCACGCTCGTAAAAAGGATGCTTGAGCAACAACCCCTGCAGCTCCCGTCCTTCGACGTGACCGAGAACGGTGGCCTGTTCCAATCCGTAACGCTGAGACACTTTTTCGACCAGCGCGCTGGCGACCACCAGCAAGACTCGCTGGCCCTCGCGTGGCGGACCTTCGATCAAGGCATATTCAAGTTCGGCGCCCAGTGAAACTGCCTGACTTTCAGGCAGGGTCCAGGGCGTGGTGGTCCAGATCGGCACCGCCGCGATGGCGTCGCCGGCTTCGACATCGAACTTGCTTGCCAACACCTGCGGATCGACCGCGTCATAGGCGACGTCGACCGCTGGCGACTGCTTGTCGGCGTATTCGATTTCGGCTTCCGCCAGCGCGGAGCCACAGTCGAAGCACCAGTAAACCGGCTTCGCACCGCGCATCACATGGCCGTTGGACACAATCCGCGCCAGCGCCCGCAGCATGTCCGCCTCGTAGGTGAAATCCATCGTGCGATAGGGGTTTCCCCAATCACCGAGCACGCCCAGCCGCTTGAAGCCTTCGCGCTGCACATCGACCTGTTCGGCGGCGTACTCACGGCACTTTTGACGGAACTCGGCCGCGTCGAGCTTGACGCCCGGCTTGCCGAATTTTTTCTCAACCGCGATTTCGATCGGCAGGCCGTGGCAATCCCAACCGGGCACGTACGGCGCGCGGTGACCGGCCAGCAGCTTGGACTTTACCGTGATGTCCTTGAGGATCTTGTTGACCGCATGACCTATGTGGATCGCGCCGTTGGCGTACGGCGGACCATCGTGCAACACGAAGACACGGTCACGATCCCTGGTTTTTTCCTGAATTTGCGCATAGCGATCCACCCGCTCCCAGTCGGCCAGCCAGCCCGGTTCGCGCTTGGGCAAGTCGCCGCGCATCGGAAAAGCCGTCTGCGGCAGGTTGATCGTGCTCTTGTAGTCGTGGGTCATTGCGTGTGTGCCATGCGAAAAGTGCCGCCCGCCGATGCGAACAAAGGATGCAACGTTAAATGATAGAGCGCCGCACCGGAATACGAGTCAGGCTTGGATCAGGTGTGGATTCATCCCCAATAGCTCGCGCGCCGTGCGCGAATCCAGTGCCATCTGGACCTTGAGCGGCTCGAGACCGTCGAATTTCTGCTCGTCTCGCAGCTTGGCGACAAACTCCACCGTCATGCGGCGTCCATAGAGATCGCCCTCGAAATCGAACAGATGCACTTCGAGCAGCGGTTCGCTGACCTGGTTGACGGTGGGACGCACGCCAAGGCTGGCCACACCGGGCCAGCTGCACTCGCTCTCACCCAACCCGACCCGAACCGCGAAAATGCCGTGCACCGGACTTACCCGCTGCAAGTGAATGTTGGCGGTGGGATAGCCGAGCGTGCGGCCCAGCTGGTTGCCGTATTCGACTTTGCCCTCGATCACGAACGGTCGACCCAGCAGCGGCCTGGCAGCGGCGAAATTGCCCTCCGCCAGCAACGCGCGCGCGCGACTGGCCGAAACCCGGTCACCATCCACCGTCACCGCAGGCATCGTGCAGGCAGTGAACCCGAGCTCCCCGCCCATCCGTTCAAGCATCGCGAAATCGCCCCCACGCTTGTGACCGAAGCGGAAATCGGCACCGACCCAGACTTCCCGCGTTGCCAGCCGCTCGACCAGCACGCGCCGAACAAAGTCTTCGCCCGACATCGCGGTAAGCGACTTGTTGAAGCGCAGCAGCAAGGTCTGTTCCATGCCCGCGGCAGCAAAGCCGCGCAGTTTCTCGCGCACGCTGGACAGGCGCGGCAACGGCTCGGGAGAAAAGAACGCTCGCGGCAACGGCTCGAAACTGACTACCGCTGGCGTGCAGTCCAGAGCCTGCGCCCGCTCGCGCACTTGGGCCAGCAACGCCTGGTGACCCCGGTGAAGGCCATCGAACGCACCGACCGCAATCACGCTGCCGCGCGGCGCCAGGCAGCGGCCCGCAACATCCCTGGAAAATCTCATCATGGCCTCAGTATAACGGGCGCAAGAGCCTGGTTAAGCGCGCCGCGCCGCGCCGGGGAGCTCATGTACCGCGCAGGTCACGCGGGCGGAATCCTGCGGCAAACAGTGCGGCGACATACGTCAGCCCACCTGCCAGCACCAGCACGGTCAGGTGCCAAATCCGTGCGAACACTGGGACGGTCGACCAGTCCGGCCACATTTCACGCCCCAGCCCCAGCACTACCACCATCGCCGCACAGGCAAGCGTCAGACGCAGCCAGTGCCGCCCCCAGCCTGGCTCACGCTGATAGACACCGGCCCGCTTCAACCATCCCCAGAGCAGGACGAAGTTCAGATAACTGGACAAGGTACTGGCAATGGCGAGCGCGACATGCAGCCCGGGTACCTGGGCGATGCCATCCAGCAGACTTCCCTGCCTCACGCTCGCCGGCGCCCAAAGCATGTACAACAACACGATAAACAGCGCGTTGAAAACCATGTTGGCGACCAGCGCCGCGACCCCGGCCTTGACCGGTGTCCGCGTATCCTGTCGCGCATAAAACGCTGGGAGCAGCACCTTTACCAGGGCGTAGGCCGGTATCCCGGCGCAAAGCGCCAGCGTGGACAACACCGTCATATGTGCATCGAAGGCCGTATAGCGCCCGTTCTGGAACAGCGTGACCACCAGCGGCTCGGCCAGCAGCAGCAACGCAAACATCGCCGGCACCGCGATCAGCAGGGTGAGACGCAGTCCCCAGTCCAGCGATCTGGAAAATCCCGCCCGGTCCGTGCCTACGTGATGGCGCGACAACGCGGGGAGGATCACCGTTCCCAGCGCCACGCCGAACACACCTAAGGGCAGTTCCAGAAAGCGAGTGGACTGCCACAGCCAGGTCTGCGAGCCGGTCAGCAACAGAGAAATCACCACGGTATCCAGCAGCAGATTAAGCTGCGCCACGGAAGAGCCGAACAGCGTCGGCACCATCAGCCGCATGATCTGGCGTACCTGCGGATGGCTCCAGCCCCAGCGCGGCAGGCTCAGAAGGTCGATCCCGCGCAGCGCGGGAAGCAAAAACACCAGCTGCAAGAGTCCCGCCAGCAATACCGCCCAGCCCAGCGCCATGATCGGGGTGTGCAGATGGGGCGCCACCCAGAGCGCAGCGACGATCATGCACACGTTCAAAATGACCGGTGCCAGGGCCGGCAACGCAAACCGATGGAAGCTGTTGAGCGCACCGCCGGCCAGGGCCGTCAGTGACACAAACAGGATGAACGGGAACGTCAGGCGCACCAGATCGGTGGTGAGGTCGAACTTGTGCGGCTGGTCCAGCGCGCCGGGAGCAAACGTCCCCGCCACCTGCGGCGCAAAGATCAATCCCAGCGCCGTCACCACCAGCAATATGCCGCCCAGCGTGCCCGACACCCGCGACATCAACTGCTTCAGATCGGCGTGAGTGCCAGTCTCCTTCACTTCCGTGAACACCGGTACGAACGCAGTGGAAAACGAACCTTCGGCGAACAAGCGGCGCATGAAATTGGGGATGCGGAATGCGATCACGAACGCATCAGTAGCGGCGCTGGCACCGAACACGTGGCTCATCGACACGTCTCGTACCAGTCCGAGCACACGCGAGATCATTGTCATGCTGCTGAACGAGAGCAGCCCCCGGAGCATGCTGGGTGACTTCATGCGGCGGACTTCATGCGGCGTAGGAACCCTGCGGTAGGTGGGTTGCATGCACCGGCATCGTGCAGACACAAGCGCGTAGTCTGACAGCCGCCAAGGGCAAGATGACAGCCCAAAATGTGACAAAATGCGGCCCAGTGCAGACGCCGATCAGCCGTCAGCTCGATCTTGAGTCTTCAAGCGTCGTCTAAATGATTGACGCAACGAGGAAACGCCCGCATAATTGGCGTCTTTTTCCACCTCACCACACTGCATTCCGGAGTTCTACCTTGGCCAACATCAAGTCCGCGAA
>JBDTXA010000032.1:0-24113 GCA_040006415.1 Rhodanobacter sp. | reverse complement strand
TTTGGTTACGTGCAGGGCGAACAAGCCGAAGAAAAGGCCCATGCACTGATCAGGCGTTCCCTGCGTCCGGTGGATCAGGTTTTCCAGGCTGGCAACAACAGCTTCGTGGTGGTGCTGCCCAACATTCTCAACCATAACCACGCACTGCTCGCAGGCACCCGTCTGACCCAGGCATTTGAACAGCCGCTCGAGGGTGATGCGTCGCCGTGGCTGGTGCGTCCGGTGATGGGCATTGCGCTGTATCCGGAACATGGCAAGAACGCTGATGCGCTATGCCGACGCGCTGACATGGCACTGGATGAAGCACAGCGACGCGGCGAAATAAGCACGATTTATCAACCACACGACACTCAGGTCGAAATATTCTACGAAGAGCTGCGTGAAGCCATTGAAGCCAATCGCCTGCAGGTGTTTTTTCAACCGATTTGGGATCTGCAGAACTCGCGCATAGCAGGCGTCGAATCGCTGGCGCGCTGGAGCAGTGCAAAACATGGTGAAGTCTCCCCCGCCAATTTCATCCCGTTTTCCGAACAGAGCGACCTGATTTCGATACTGACCCGGTGGAGCGTCAACTCTACTCTTCGTCATGCTGCGAACATCCCCGATCGGAAAGACCTGAGTTTTGCCATCAATTTTTCGCCGCGCGTGCTGTTGCGATCGGGCATGGTGGAGCAACTGATGGGATCTCTTGATATCTGGGGCATACCGCCCACCGCCGTCGTGGCGGAGATCACCGAGACCACCCTGGTTAACGATCTCGAGCTGGGCGTTCAGGTATTGCGGCGACTGCGTGATCACGGTGTGCGCATCGCTATCGACGACTTTGGTACCGGCTACGCTTCGATCGCCTATCTGCGCCAATTTCCCGCCACCGAGCTCAAGCTCGACCAGTCGTTGGTCGGAGCGATTACGCAGGACCCGCATACGGCAAAATTGGTGCGGGCGATTATCAACATGGCGCATCACATGGACCTGACAACGGTCGCCGAGGGCATTGAGAACCAGCAGACGCAGGACATGCTGCTCGACATGGGTTGCAATTTTGGTCAGGGGTTTCATTTGGGCAGGCCCGAGCCAGCAGCGGATTTTGTCGCCCGGTTCACCGACTCCATACAACTGCCTTGACGACCAATCCGAAGGCTGATGAGCGATCTGCATCCCGCGCCTGAGACTACTGCGAAACGATCGCCATCCGGCATCGCGTTCGAGATCGACAACGCCAGCAAGCGCTATGGCGACATCGTCGCCCTCGACCGAATTCAGCTCCATTTCGCGCGGGGCAGCACCACGGCGATGATCGGCAGCAGTGGCTCAGGCAAGTCCACCGTGTTGCGCATGCTGCTGGGCCTTGAACAGCCCGATCAGGGGTGCGTTCGAGTCAATGGCGAGGTACTGCAACCGGACCATGTGCTGGCGCTGCGGCGGCGCGTTGGCTATGTGATCCAGGACGGCGGCCTGTTTCCGCATCTGACCGCCTTTGGCAATCTCGCCCTGCTGCCAAATTATCTCGGCTGGCACCCGCCCCGCATCCGCGAACGCGCAGAGGAACTGGCCGCGCTGACCCACTTGCCGATGGCGGTGCTGGATCGCTTTCCCGCGGAACTTTCCGGTGGACAGCGCCAGCGCGTGGCGTTGATGCGCGGCTTGATGGCCAATCCCGACGCGCTGTTGCTGGACGAGCCACTGGGTGCCCTCGACCCGATCGTGCGGCACGAACTGCAGGATGAGTTGAAGCAGATTTTCGGCCAGCTCGGCAAGACGGTGATCGTGGTCACCCACGACCTGGCCGAAGCCGCCTGGTTTGCCGATCGGCTGGTATTGATCCGCCACGGCGCCGTGATACAGGACGGCAGCTTCGAAGATATGCGCGACCACCCTGCCGACGAGTTCGTGCAACGTTTCGTCGACGCCAAACGACGGCTGCCATGAAGCATCGACTGCTAATCGTCGTCGTCCTGCTGTTGCCGTTGCTGGCCCAAGCGACACCGGTGCACATCGGCTCCAAGCAGTTCACCGAATCGGTGATCCTCGCCGAGATTGCCCGCGCCAGTGCGCATGCCAACGGCATCGATGTCATGCATCAGTCGGAGCTCGGCGGAACGAGCATTCTGTGGCGCGCGCTGCAGCAAGGAGACATCGACGCCTACCCGGAATACACCGGCACGCTGACCCAGGAGCTTCTGAAAAACGTCTCGCCCGACGCCGATATCGCGACCCTGCGTGCCCGGCTCACGCCGCTGGGGATCGGTATCACCGAATCGCTTGGGTTCAACAATACCTACGCGATCGGCATGCGCAGTGACAGAGCCACTCAGGCTGGTATCCGTCGCATTTCCGACCTGCGCCAGCACCCTTCCCTGCGCCTGGGCTTCTCCAACGAATTCATGGACCGCAGCGATGGCTGGCCCGGGTTGCAGCAGCGATATGCGCTGCCACAGAAGACCGTCAACGGGCTGGATCACACCCTGGCGTACAGGGCGTTGGCCAGCGGCGCGGTTGACGCCATCGACCTTTACAGCACCGATGCCGAAATTCCCTACTACCATCTGCGCACGCTCGACGACGACCGCCATTACTTTCCGCGCTACGAAGCGGTCTACCTCTATCGGCTGGACTTGCAGCAGCGCGCCCCTGCGTTTGTGGCTACGCTGGAGAAGCTGGCCGGACGCATCGATGCCGATGCGATGCGCGACATGAATGCCAAGGTCAAACTGCAGGGCTTGAAAGAGAGCCAGGTTGCCGCCGATTTTCTCGGCGTCCGCGCCGACAGCAATGGCCGCGGCCTGTGGCAGCGCCTGCTCAAGCGCAGCGTGGAGCACATCAAGCTGGTCGCGATCTCGTTGGGCCTGGCGATGTTGCTGGCCATTCCCCTCGGGGTGCTCGCTGCCCGGTTACGCCGCACGGGCCAGCTGGTTATCGGCGCCACCGGCATCCTGCAGACCGTGCCCTCGCTGGCGATGTTCGTGTTCATGATACCGCTGCTCGGCATCGGTACCTGGCCGGCAATCGCGGCGCTGTTTTTCTACAGCCTGCTGCCGATCGTGCGCAATACCCACGCCGGCCTGGTCGGCATCGCGCCGGAGTTGAAGGAGTCGGCAGCAGCGCTGGGCTTGCCCGGCAGCGTGCGCCTGCGACGGATCGAACTGCCACTGGCGACGCGATCAATTCTTGCCGGCATCAAGACCGCGGCCGTGATCAATGTCGGCACCGCCACCCTGGCGGCGCTGATAGGAGCCGGCGGCTATGGCCAGCCCATTCTCACCGGCATCCGACTGGACAGCGTGCCCTTGATCCTCGAAGGTGCGGTGCCCGCAGCGCTGCTGGCTCTGCTGGTGCAAGGCCTCTTCGAAGGTATCGAACGCTGGCTGACGCCGCGCGGCATGCGGTTGGAAGCCCGCCAGTAAGCACCGCATCACCGAAGTGGATGTGCCGCTACTCCCTGATCCGTCAGTACCACCGGTTTGATCAAGCCCCGCTTGTCGAAATACATCCGATCGATGCATACCACCCGATGATTGGCGTCACTATCACCCAGCGGCCGGCGGTGGTAGACGATGTACCAGTCATCGCTGCCAGCGGGATGGATCAGCGAATGATGTCCGGCGCCGGTGGCGATGCGCGGATCCTGCTGCAGGATCTTGCCGATACGCGTAAACGGACCCAACGGCGAATCGGCGACGGCGTAGGCGACCGAGTAGTCCGGACCGGTCCAGCCGCCTTCGGACCACATCAGGTAGTACTTGCCGTTCCGCAGGAACATCATCGGGCCTTCGACATAACCGGCCGGCGTGATCTCCTTGTAGCTCGATCCGTCGGCAAACGGCAGGACACCGCTGAAGTCATCCTTCAATTTCGCGATGTTGGCGTGTTTCCAACCGCCGTAGATGATGTAGTACTGCCCGTCCTTGTCCTTAAACACGAACTGGTCGATCGGCTGCGCGCCATTGTGGAAGCTGCCGATCAAGGGCTTGCCGAGCAGATCGTGAAACGGTCCGGCCGGCTGGTCGGCGACAGCAACGCCGATGCCACCCACTTTCCCGTCCTTGTGGATGTCGTTGGCGGAAAAGAACAAGTAGTACTTGCCGCCTTTGGTCACGATTGCCGGCGCCCAAATGGCCTTGCGGGCCCAGGTCACGGCACTGTCGGTCAGCACTCGGGGATGTTTAGTCCAGTGGACCAGGTCCGGGGACGAGAAGGCATCCAGGTAGACCTGCTTTTCATACGCGGCCGACGTGGTCGGATAGATCCAGTATTGGCCGTCAAGCACCGCCGCCTCGGGATCGGCGTACCAGCCGCTGATGACCGGGTTGCCAGCGCGCTCGGGCGCTGTTGTCGCTGCATGGCCGGAGGCAGGGACCAGCAAGGCAAGACAAAGGATCAGCAGCGAACCTTTCCCCGGAAATCGCCAGCGTTTGCACAAGCTTTGCATGTATTTCTCCTTGATATATGCGCTACCCGGATGAACGCAGTGTGCGAAGCCCGTCCACGCGCTCGAAAACACCTGATTACGTTTGCACACCGTCGAGTTGTCCACCCACGTTTTCAGGGGTCTTTACCGGCGCCAAGTTTCGTTTTCATGACCGAGTGCAAGATTTTTAAGTTTAGACCTCGACATCGTCGATCGTGTGCGGTAAACCGAGTTTAGATCGAGGCAAATCGTCAAACAACCTCAATTGAAGAAATAACTTGAATTCTTGATCTCATCACGCTGATAATTTAGATCGTTCTAAATTTCAATTGCCGTACAGCACTCAGCGATCCGCAGCCCCTCTAGTCACCAGTCGTGCCATTCAGTCCCCGACGAGGAAGTTAATGACCAAGACCCGCACAGTTGCAATATCTCGCAAACGACCCCTGATCCGCGCCATGGCGCAGATCATCGCCCTTGGCGCAGGCATCGGCGGAGCCCCGTTGGTCATGGCTCAATCCACCACCGGTACCCTGGTCGGCCAGGTTGCCAGCCACGCCGGCGATACGGTACTGATCCGTAGCACCAGCGGCATCAGCCGCACGGTGCCGGTCGATGCCCGCGGCCGCTATGTGGCGTCGCAACTCCCGCTCGGTGCCTATACAGTCTCGCTGCAACAGAACGGCAAGACGGTCGACTCGCGCGATAACGTGACCTTGCATGTCGGCACGGCGACCAACGTGTCGTTTTCCGCCCCAGGCACGTCCGATAACGCCACCGCCCTCACCGCCGTCAACGTCACCGGCAGTTCCCTTCCCGCCATTGACGTGACCAGCGTCGACTCCCGCACCGTGGTGACTGCCGATCAGCTGGCTAAACTGCCGCTGGGCCGCTCGGCCGAAGCAATTGCTCAGCTGGCGCCCGGCGTCAATCGCAACACCGCCAATTTTACCAGTGCGACCGGCCAGGCACTGGTCAGTTTCGGCGGCTCGGCGGCCAGCGAAAACGCGTATTACATCAATGGTTTCAACACGACCGACCCGCTCAACGCTGCTGGCGGACTCACCCTGCCGTACGGCGCTATCGATCAGCAGGAGGTCTACACCGGTGGTTACAGCGCGCAATACGGTCGGTCCGATGGCGGCGTCATCAATCAGGTCGGCAAGCGCGGTACCAATGACTGGCACTTTGGCACGCAGGTCATCTGGGAACCGTCGTTTGCACGCAGCGACTACACCGATATCCACTATGCCAACGGCACCCCGAACACACCGATCGCAGGCGACCTGTTCGACCCGAAAAGCCAAAACAAACTATCAAACACCACGGTCAGCGCCTATGCCGGTGGTCCGCTGATCAAGGACAAGCTGTTTTTCTTTCTCGCTGGCGAGTTCGAGCGCGAGCAAGGCAAGAGCGTCAATTCGGTGGACAGCTCATCCACGCCTTATCAGAGCTATCGCTACGCCGATCCTCGCTGGTACGGCAAGCTGGACTGGAACATCAACGACAGCAATATCCTTGAACTGACAGGAGCCTCGGACAAGCGCGAGGGTTCGGGCTCGGTTTACAAATACGATTACACGAGCCGCACGCGTGGCGCATTTACGCGGCCACTCGACAACACCAAGACCGGTGGCGACCTGTATGTGGCGAAGTACACCGGCTACCTCACCGACAATCTGACGGTGAGTGCGATGTATGGCGAATTGACGACCACCAACTACGACAGCCCCGGCAACTACAACGACAGCCTGACTTACGTTTCCGGCGTCACCCGGCAGAATCCGGCGCTGAATGACGGCGTGCCTCGCAGCAACTCGCAGATCGGCTCGCTGGCCGACCCCCGGCGAGGCAACAAGACCACCAATACACGCTTCGACGTCAGCTACCACCTGGGCGATCACACACTCAGCGCCGGTATCGACAACCAGAAAGCCGAAGCGCGCTATCAGGGCACCCGAAACACCGGTCCTGGCTACGTCTGGGTCTATGGCCACACGGATCATCCCGATCAGCCGCTGGTTTCGGGCTCGGGCGTGCCGGCAACGCAGGATTTTCCTAATGGCCAGGACGGTTACTACGTCCAGCAGAACATCGACAACAACGCGGTAAGCGTGCGCTCGCAACAAAAGGCCCAATACATCGAGGACAAATGGCAAGTCAGCGATCGCTGGCTGCTTTCGCTTGGCCTGCGCAACGACCAGTTCACCGACTACAACTCCGGCGGCCAGCCGTTCATCACCCAGACCCGGCCGCAGTGGGCGCCGCGACTGGGCTTCAGCTGGGACGTGAACGGCGACTCCAGCTTCAAGGTCTTTGGCAATGCCGGGCGCTACTACCTCGGCCTGCCGCTCAACCCCGCCACCGGCGCGGCCTCCGGCTACGTGTCGACCCAGCAATACTTCACCTATGCGGGCATTGCGGCCGATGGCACGCCCACCGGGCTGACCGTCATGTCAAACCCGGTGTCGGCCAACAACTCCTTTGGCACGCCGCCCGACCCCAGCACGGTAACGGCGAATAACATCAAGGCCGAGTATCAGGACGAATTTATTCTCGGCTTTACCAAGACGGCAGGCAGCGACTGGCTCTATGGTGCCAAGCTGACCCAGCGAACCCTGCGCACGGCCATTGATGATTTCTGCGATATCGCCCGGGTGAGTGCCAAAGCTGAGTCACTCGGTTACAACTTGGCGGACGGTTCAACCAACAGTTGCTACCTGATCAATCCGGGGCGGGCCAACACGTTCAACCTGCACGACGCCGCTGGCCATCCGATCAGCGTGACCCTGAGCAACGCCGAACTGGGTTTCCCGCAGCTGAAGCGCCGTTACTACTCCCTGGAAACCTTTGTTGAACATCCCTTCGACGGCACCTGGTTCGGCCGCATCAACTACACCTTTTCGCGCAGCTACGGGAACACCGAGGGCCAGCTGCGCTCGGACCTGCTGCAGAGCGGTGCCTCGGCCAGCGAAGACTGGGACAACGCGGTGATTATGGAAAACACCAATGGCCCGCAGAACAACGACCACACGCATCAGATCCGTGCATTCGGCTATTACCAGATAAGTCCGGAATGGCTGGCATCGGCCAACCTGAGCGTCCAGTCGGGCAATCCGCGCATCTGCCTGGGCTATTACGGGCCCGATCATACCGATCCGGTGAACTACGGCAACGCGTACCACTGGTGTGACGGAAAGCCGTCTCCGCCGGGCAGTCACGGCCGCCTCCCCTGGACGTATCGCCTCGACCTCGGGGTGACTTATCGGCCGGCGTTCGCGGAGCAGAAGCTTGCCTTCAGTGCCAACGTTTTCAACGTCTTCAACGAACAGCGAGCAACCTTCCTGCAGCCTAACTCCGAGCAGCAGGCCAATACGCCCAATCCGCTGTACGGGACGGCCCTGTATCGGGAGGACCCCCGCTATCTTCGTCTGAGCGTCAGCTACGACTACTGAGTTTCTCGGGTTTCCCAACCAGGCATTCGCGCACCCCTCCCCGTTTCACGCGCGAGTGTCTGGTTTTTTTTTGCGAAACGATCAGGCAGCCCCGTCATGGCCAGCTGCTCAGGCTTTCCTGAGAAAACAGACCTTCAATACCAGTCCCTTGATCTTGTCCGAGCTGCCTTCGATGTGCTCATCGTCGCCCTCGACCAGACGAATGTTGCGGATCACGCTGCCCTGCTTTAGCGGGATCGATGAGCCTTTCACCTTCAGGTCCTTGATCACGGTCACTGCATCGCCGCTCCTGAGCACATTGCCGTGGGCGTCGCGAACGATCTGACCCGCATCCTCCGGTTCCGCTTCGGCGATGGACCATTCGTGGCCGCAATTCGCGCAAACGTGGTTATCACCATCCGGGTAGACGTTTCCCATGGCGCATTGCGGGCAAGCGGAACTGTCGGACATGGACGATCCTGGCGGTTGGAAAGGCAGAGCGCGAGTATAAGGCTCGCCGCTAACTCAACTGGGCGTATTGCCCGCCACGGCGGCGGCGATCCTGCATTTGCCGACCTTGCATTTCACGATCCCACAATGCTATTGAGACTACATTCATACTCAATACGTGAGGAGATGCAACATGAATGCCGACCAGGTTCTCGCCACTGTCACCGTGAGCGACTTTGCTGCTTCCAGCGCCTGGTACACCCGTCTGTTTGGAAGGGCCCCGGACCACTGCCCCAGCGACTCGTGCGCAGAATGGAATATCGCCCGAAGCACCCGGATTCAGGTGCTGCCAAGGACGTCCTTCGGCGACGAGACCGGCGCGAGGAGCGCCGCATCGCTCGGCATTATCGTCGACGACCTTGACGACATGCTGGCCAAGCTGCAGGGCCGACACATTGATGTCGCACCACCGCAGACAGCGACCCATTTCCTGCGGTTCGTTCCGGTGAGCGATCCGGACGGAAATATGGTGACGTTTGTCGAATCGCTTGCCGGCTAGAGTCGCAGCTCACACCTGACGTCACACTTGGAAGAAACAACGGCCTGCCGCGGGGCGATGACACTCCGCGCGGCAGGCCGTCGGCCGGTCCGCTCTTACTTGCCCAGATCCTGCAGGAATCGCTTGCTGTACTGCAGCGCCGTGGTGCCGTTGACCGAGTTGCAGGTCGGCGAGGCATAGCCGCTGTTGCTCGCACACGGCGTATCGCGATCGAGCGACCAGAAGTGAAGGCCGGCCATGCCATGGCTCACGGCGTAATTGACCACGGTATCGACGTCGGACAGGGTGAACGTCTCACTGACCACGTCATTCAGCCCGATCATCGGGGTGAGTTCGATATTGCTGGCCGGAATGCCATAGGTGTGCTCGAGGTTCCTGGCCGCCTGGATTGCGGACTGACCCATGTCGCACTTGCCATTGGACACCACGCAGACACCGGGGCTGGGACCACCAAAATCCATCACCATGAGATTGATCGTGTAGTTGGTGAGATTAGAAGCCATAAGCGCTCGAACAACAGCGTCACCCGAGCCATTCAGCCCACCATAGCTGCCATCGGAGGCCGCCAAGGTGGCCAGCGTGAACGAAAAGCGCAGGTTCGGATACAGCGTGTGAGCGTAGGCGGCATTGCTGATCAGATTATTGATCTGCGCGGGCGTCTGGCCTCCTTCAATGTCAAAATCCAGCCCGACCATGTAAGGCGATGCATACCGAGAAAGAAACTGCGCCATGCCTGCCGTGCTGCCACAGGTGAAACTACCCGCCTGCCCGCCCGTGGAAATCACATAGCTCACGCCAGCATCGACCAGCGGCTGAATATTCGCACTGGCGAAGGCGTTTGGTGCGATGCCGCCCCAGCTTTCACTGCCGCATTCGCCAGACGCAAACGCCAGTGTGATCGCTCCAAGGTTGGGTAGCGCGGTCGACACCAGACTGCCGCTGCCGACCACCGGAATGGGAGTGCCCCCAGCGGCGGCGGTCCGCATTACATTGGTGTTCCAGTTGAGATTGATGGTGACGTCCTTGTAAGGACTGAACAGAAAGCCGTCCGCTGGCGGGGTTGGGGGATTGCCACCGCCACCGCCCGGGTCTCCGCCGCCATCGCCAGGATCGGTGGCACCGCAAACGCCCTGCGACGTCCAGGGCTGGCCGGAACCACTGCCGCCGTTGTTCGTGGCCGGATCATTGCCCTGAGTCCACCAGTTGGCCTGATAATTGGTGCCGTTTTCACTGGCGGTGTTACCACCGGTGTAGACCGTACCAGCGCTCCACGCTGCGGCGCAGGCCGGCGCTGCCTGGGCATGCACGGCATCGATCGGCATCACGGCGAACACTGCCATGACCGCTCCACTCAACGTACTCAACGCCAGGCCGGACCAGGCATTTGATTTCTTCAAGAACATGGATATCTCCTTTTCGGGAACTGCATCGCTGCAGACAAGTGTCGGGTGATCGCATGACTGTGCTCCGGTTAGCCATTCGGGTGGGGACCCGATCACCTCGTTGCGTCCGTGCGCGCTACCGCTTGTTATGGATGGCACTGTCCTGTAGTAGATCAGAATGACAACGTTGTCTATAAGACTCTTTCCATTCTGTGACGTTGCCCACGGTGCCCGACAAGTACGGTTAATCGCGACAAGGCGTGCTGCTTCGCATCATTGGTGATTGGTCGCAGGGGCGGTGAAGAGCTGCTCTAACCGGAAACAGCCATCTCTACCAACGCCTCAGCCGGGCTGCGGTTGAAATATGCAGCCAGTAATGACAACGGTGTCTTTTATGCATCAGGTTTTGCCCGTGCTCTCAGCCGAATCAGCGAAAGTAAGCGCGGATGAATCGCGCGCGCCTAAACCCCTGGACGCGCGCGCCTGGACAAGCGGCGCAAAATCACGTGCTTCGACGCGTGCTAAATCAACTCGTCATCGATGTCGGGCAGATCACCCATATTCGCCAGCTCATCGAGCATGTCGTAGACCTTGGGCTCGGACTTGATGACTAGCGGCCAACGACCGATGACCTCGTGGCGACTCTGCCCGAAAAAACTTCGGATCAAGACAAAATCCTCCACCTTCCACTCGATCAGTGGGATGGATTCCGAGATCGCCTCGATCCCGCGGCCCTCCAGCAACACCACGTGCGGCAGATAGCTGGAGACTCCAGTGACCTGCAGGCCGACGCGCACCTGCTCGGCGGCAATGGCTTTGCGCAATCGCAACGCCAATTCAATGGTGCGACCGTCTGCACACAGAACGAACGGAAACTGGCCATCCCTGGCACTGAAGCGCATGGCTGAATCCAGGATGACGTTGAAACCTGACGAACGCACGGCGCCGCCCGCTTTGAGCAAGGCGGTCTCGATCGGCTGGCGCAAGCCCTCGGGCTTGCCCGTTGGACAAAGTGACAGGTGCAACCCTTCCGCGCCAACAGGCGATCCGATGACGCGATGCGATTTACTGAAACGCTCGCCGACCGCGGTGATCGCAAATCGCGCGTCATTGTCCGGCAGCAACCCAAAAAAGTAGTTGATGCCTGCCGCAAGTTCGCTTTGGGTCGGTGGGACGGTAATGGTTTTTATCTCCGCGACGATCACGCTCATCAAACGCTGCATGCGGTAAAGATAACCCAAGGGGCGCATCCAGCGCGGATGAGCGCTAATGGCGACGCTCTCCCATCGACTTGCGCTATACCTTCGATACGGGCTTCAGGAGTCAATGAATGCCATCAGGCAAACGTATTTTCGACGAAATGGGCTGGCCCGACGAGGTCCGTCCCCCATACGCCCTGATCGACTCCTGGCTCAAATCCGTACCGGCGGACCAGCTTGCGATGAAACGTCGCGAAGCAGAGGTACTGTTTCGACGCATCGGCATCACCTTCGCCGTCTATACCGAAGGTGGCGATGCGGAACGGCTGATTCCTTTCGACCTTATCCCGCGAGTGCTTGCACAGGTGGAGTGGCAGCGTTTGCGCTGCGGCCTCGAGCAACGTGCCAGGGCGTTGAATGCGTTTCTGCATGATGTCTACCATGATCGCGAAATCATCCGCGCCGGCATCGTTCCTGAAAAGCTGGTTCTGCACAACAGCGAGTTTCGCCCGGAGATGGCCGGCCTCGACCTGCCCGGCCAGATGTACGCACATATCGCTGGCATCGACATGGTGCGCACCGGGCCCGACGAGTACTACGTGCTGGAGGACAACTGCCGTACGCCGTCGGGTGTGTCCTACATGCTGGAAAACCGCGAGGTAATGCTGCGCCTGTTTCCCGACCTCTTTCGCCGCAACAAGGTCGCCCCGGTGGCACATTACCCGGACGAATTGCTGGCGACGCTGCGCTCGCTGGCACCGCCAAACTGCCCGGGCGAGCCGACCATCGTGTTGCTGACGCCCGGCATCCACAACAGCGCCTACTACGAGCACGCCTTTCTCGCTGACGAGATGGGTATCGATCTGGTCGAGGGACCCGATCTCGTGGTCAGCAAGGATGTCTGCTACCAGCGCACCACCGCGGGACTTGAACGGGTGGACGTCATCTACCGGCGCGTGGACGATGAGTACATCGATCCGCTGGTGTTCCGGCCCGACTCGATGCTGGGCGTCCCCGGTCTGCACTTTGCCAACCGAGCCGGCAATCTCTCCCTGACCAATGCCGTGGGGGCCGGCATCGCCGACGACAAGGCGGTCTATATTCATGTGCCGGAAATGGTGCGCTTTTATCTGGGCGAAGAGCCCTTGCTCAACAATGTGCCCACCCATGACTGCAGCAAACCCGACGAGCTGCGCTACGTGCTGGAGCATCTGTCCGAACTGGTGGTCAAGGCGGTGCATGGCTCGGGCGGCTACGGCATGCTGGTCGGGCCGCACGCCAGCAAGAGCGAGCTGGAAAACTTTCGCCACTTGCTGAAAACCCGCCCTAATGACTACATCGCTCAACCCACGCTGGCGTTGTCGACCGTACCCACCTTCGTCGACTCAGGCGTTGCACCGCGCCATGTCGATTTGCGGCCGTTCGTGCTCTGCGGTGCCGATCAGATCCGGGTGGTGCCGGGCGGTCTGACCCGCGTGGCCTTGAAGGAAGGATCGCTGGTGGTCAATTCATCCCAGGGAGGCGGCACCAAGGATACCTGGGTGCTGGAAAACTGATGCTCGCACGTACTGCCGACAATCTGTTCTGGCTCGCCCGCTACATGGAGCGGGCCGATTACCTGGCTCGCCTGCTGCAGGTCGCCGGCCACATGAGCGCCGTGCGCGTGGACACCACCAACAGCAACGAGTGGGAATCGGCCATCGTCGCGTCCGGCAGTCACGACAGCTACTTCGCCCGATATGAAGAGGCAGACGAAGCGAACGTGATCGATTTCCTCGCCTTCGATCGCGAAAACTCGTCCTCGATCTTCAGTTGCATCGAGACGGCTAGGCGAAATGCACGAGCGGTCCGCACTGCGCTGACGGCAGACATGTGGGAATCGGTGAACGCCAGCTGGCAGGAGCTTTCCAGCTGGCACGCGGCACCGATGGATGCTGACCGACTGGCGGAATTCCTCGATTGGACCAAGGCTCGCGTGGGGCTTTTCCACGGCGTGTGTTCAAACAACATGCTGCGCCGTGACGGCTACCATTTCACCCGTGTCGGACAATTTCTGGAACGCGCCGACAACACTGCACGCCTGCTCGATGTGAAGTATCACGTGCGCCTGCCCCAGGTCAGCGACGTTGGCGGCGTCGTCGATTATTATCAGTGGCTGGCGATCCTGCGCGTGGTCAGTGCGCGGCGTGCCTATCGGGTGTTGTTCAAGGGTCTGGTCGAACCGGCGCGAGTCACCGAACTGCTGATTACCAGTAGCGTGTTCCCACGATCACTGGCGTTCTGTTACCAGCAGATCACCCAGCACCTGGACGCGATCGAGAGCCAGGACCCGCATCTTGCTGCGGAAGCGAAACGCCAGGCTCATTCGCTGTATGCCGATCTCCGCTACGCCCAGGTCGACAGCATTATCAGCAACGGCCTGCACGACTATCTCACCGGCCTGATCGAACGCACCGCCGAACTGGGCGCACAAATCGCCAAGGGCCACTTGTTCTGACTGGTGCAAGGCGCCGATCGCGGCCTGACCAACTTTTTTTTCATGCTCCGACTTCCAGGCTTTACCCATGCACCTGAAAATCGCCCACGACACCATCTATCGCTACGACCAGGCGGCTAATCTGATCATCCAGGCGCTTCGCATGTGGCCAGCGGCCAGTGCGGGACAGAAGGTGAAACAGTGGCGGGTGAATGTCGACGGCAAACCGCTCAAACCGACCTGCAGTGACGGCTTCGGCAATCCGGTCGCCACCCACACCATTGATCGAAGCGTGGAGACGTTACAGCTGTCGGTTCGCGGCGAGGTGGAAACAATCGACCTGCATGGTGTGCAGGGCAGCGGCGACGAGCTGCTGCCGCCCATGTTCTATCTTGCCGGCACCGCGCTCACCGAAGGCAACGCGGAGATCGCCGAACTGGCAGACCGGGTCGCCGGCCAGGGTGTCGACGCAATTGACCGCCTGCATCGCCTTTGCAACGGCGTGCGCGATCACGTCGACTACCTGCCCTATCAGACGGATGCCGAAACCACGGCCATCGCCGCCTTCGAGGCGCGTGCCGGCGTTTGCCAAGACCACGCGCACGTACTGATCAGCGCCGCTCGCTCGCTGGGCTTTCCTGCGCGCTATGTCAGCGGTTATTTGTGCCCTTTCGGCGACACCGCCGCCGCCAGCCATGCCTGGGCCGAGATCCACGTGGACGATCTGGGCTGGGTCGGCTTCGACGCCGCCAACCGGCAGTCACCCGACGAGCGCTATGTGCGCATCGGCTGCGGGCGCGACTATCGCGATGCTGCCCCGGTACGCGGCGTGCGACTGGGCGGGCTAGCAGAAACACTCGAGGTCGAGGTATCGATCGCCGAGGCGCCCCAAACGACACAATAGCCATCTAATCGAACATCCATTGATCACCTCCATATCCAGACGCCCGGGAGTATTGCGTGACTTATTGTGTTGGCCTGTTTCTCGACGAAGGCCTGGTGATGCTGGCCGATACCCGCACCAATGCGGGCCTGGACAACATTTCCTGTTTTGCCAAGCTGCAGCATTTTCATCAACCCGGCGATCGCATGATTGCCGCGATGACCGCCGGTAACCTCGCCGTATCCCAAGCCGTGATGAACCTGATCCAGGAAGGCTTGCCGCACCCTGAAACTGGCCAGATGGAAACCATCTTCAGCGTCCCCAGCATGTTCGGCGCCGCGGCCCTGGTCAGCCAGGCGGTGCGGCACGTCCATCAGACCTATGGCAAGGCAATGCAGGATCAGGACGTGTCATTCGATGTGTCGATCCTGCTCGGTGGCCAGGTCGCCGGACGCACCATGCGGCTGTTCCAGATCTACGCGGCCGGCAATTTCATCGAAGCCACCAGCGATACGCCTTTCCTGCAGGTGGGCGAACACAAGTACGGCAAGCCGATCCTCGATCGTTCCGTGCACTCCGACACATCGCTGACCGATGGCGTGAAACTGGTACTGATCTCGATGGACTCCACCCTGCGTTCCAACCTCAGCGTGGGCCTGCCGCTGGACATGCTGATCTATCGCAACGACAGCGTCGACGGCTTTGAGACGCACCGTGTCGAAGAGAACGACGCCTATTTCCGCATGATCCGCGAACGCTGGTCGGTGGCGCTTTCCGATTCACTGCGGCAGATTCCTTCGCCAGGCTGGCTGCCCGATCAGCCGCTTCCGGACTTGGAGCACTAAGCGCCGGTTGCACGGGACTGCACTTCCATACTCCCGATACCGCGCTCTCTCCACTGCATGCAGAGCAGGAGCCGAAACCGAAGGCCCGCGGCGCTCCCTCCCCAACTTGCAGGGGAGGGCTGGGGTGGGGTCGCTCTTCGCCACAACGTCAAAAACGAACCCCTCCCAATCTCGCCTGCATGCAGGGCAGGAGCCGAAACCTGAGGCCCGCGGCGCTCTCTGCTTTGCATGAGGGGTTGTTAGATTGGGAGAGCAGATTGGCTCTGCTCGGCGATACGCGGCAGACAAGATGGTCTCGCGGCATGACAGCAAGGTATGCCTTGGTTGATGACCGATTGCCGCGTTGACGTCCCGATGACCCGCTCTGATGCATGGTGAACTACGTGCCAGACGCTGAAGGTATGGATCTCGTAGGGCATATTCACGCGCCCCTGTTTGAGTGAAATAGATCATCTCCGTGGGTCGCGTTTCCGCATCACCTCCACAAGGGGAGTGACCATGCATCCCGGTAAAACCCGACATCGAAAGGCTGCCGATGACAAGCGCCTCAAGCGCGAGATAGGCACGGTCGGCCTGCTTTTTACCGCCGTGGGTTCGATCATTGGTTCGGGCTGGCTTTTTGGCGCGCTGACTGCAGCGCAGCTCGCCGGCCCGGCGTCCATCATCGCGTGGGCCATCGGCGGCGTAATGGTGATCCTGATCGGTCTCTGCTATGCCGAACTGGGCACCATGTTTCCGGTTTCCGGTGGCGTGGTGCGCTTTCCTCACTACGCCTTCGGCTCGTTCGCCAGCTACACGCTGGGCTGGATTACCTGGCTGGCGGTTGCCTCTACTACCTCGATCGAGGTGTTGGCGGCACTGCAATACTCGACCAATTACCTACCCTGGCTGCAGCGACTGCAGGACGGCGTGCCGGTGCTGACCCTGCCCGGACTGGCAGTCGCCATCGCCATGCTTGGCCTGTTCAGTCTGGTCAACGTGATCGGTATCCGCTGGTTCGCACGGCTCAATAACGCGCTGGTGTGGTGGAAGCTGTTCATCATCGTGCTGGTGATCGTGGCCTTCCTGCTGACGGCCTTTCATGGCCGCAACTTTGCCCATGCTGAAGCGGGCGGCTTCATGCCGTTCGGCTGGGCCGGCGTGTTTTCCTCGATCGCCACGGCCGGCATCGTGTTTTCCTACCTCGGCTTTCGCCAGGGCGTGGAACTGGCCGGCGAAACCAGCAATCCTCAACGCAACGTGCCGCTTGCGATCATCGGCTCCATCGCCATCACAGCCGTGATCTACGTCGCGTTGCAGGTAGCCTTCATCGGTGCCCTGCCCTCCGAAGCGCTGACTCACGGATGGGCGCATATCGGCACCAGCTTCAGCGCCGGCCTCAGCGATATCGCGGCCACGTTCGGGCCGCTGGCTGCGCTCGCCGGGGTGATGGGACTGAGCTGGCTGGCCGTACTGTTGTATATCGACGCAGTCATCTCTCCAGCCGATACCGGGCTGATCTACACCACGGTAACGTCGCGTATTTCTTACGCGATGGGGCGCAACGGCAATGCACCGCGGTCGCTGGCGAAGGTCAACGACCGCGGTGTGCCGTGGGTCAGTGTCATCCTTACCTTTGTTGCGGGCGTGATCTTCTTCCTGCCGTTTCCGGGCTGGCAGAAGCTGGTCGGCTTCGTCACCTCCGCCACGGTCCTCTCGTTCGGTTCCGGTCCGCTGGCGCTCATCGCCATGCGCAAGCAGCTGCCGCATCAGGAACGGCCGTTCCGCCTGCCTGCGGGCAACTTCATCGCGTATCTGGGCTTTCTTTCCTCCAACCTGATCGTCTACTGGTCGGGTTGGGCAACCACCTGGAAGCTGCTGGTGGCGGTTGTCATCGGCTACATCGTGCTGGTGATCCACGAGCTGCGCTATCGCGAGAGCACACCGAAACTGGAGTTCCGTTCCGGCGCGTGGGTGCCGGCCTGGCTGATCGGCCTGGCGGTGATCAGCTATCTGGGCGAATACCCCAACCCCACTGAAGGTGCCGGCAATATCGGGCTGATCGGATTTGGCTGGGCGATTCTGGTGCTGGCCGCGTTCTCGGCACTGATCCTGTGGATGGCGACAGCGCTTTGTCTGCCGCAGGATCGGATGGAAGCGCATCTGGCCGACCCAGCCAGCGGCACGCCGGCTGAGCCAAAGACCACGAGGGAACATTGACTGCCGGCGCTTAGCGGAGCTGGCTGTCCTTGCTGCCGCGCCGATTGTACAAACCGGCGCCGCGGGCCTCTTTGTCCTCGGCTTCCTGACACGCTACGCACAGGCGCACGCCCGGTACGGCCTTGCGCCGCGCTTCGGGAATTTTCGCATCGCACGCCTCGCAACGTGCCAGTCCTGGCCCCTGCTGCAATTTCTGCCGTGCGCGTTGCACGGCGTCGTTGACCGTCGCGTCGATCTGGTCCTGCACCGCGCCGTCACCTGCCCAACCGGTAGCCATCGAAACCTCCGTCTTTCCCGTTGCCCGCCTGATGATGTGGTAACCGATCGTCGACTCGCCGTGAACTTCAGCCCACCGCGTTTCGCCGTGGGAGTTTCCAGTCGGGGCGAATGAAGTGGCAGGTGTAACCGGTGGGGTAATGCTCCAGATAGTCCTGGTGCTCCGGTTCGGCCGCCCAGAAATCACCCGCCGGGGACACGTCGGTAACCACCGTGCCAGGCCACAGACCGGAAGCGTTCACGTCGGCAATCGTGTCCTCGGCAACTGCCTTCTGCTCGGGCGAGGTGTAGTAGATCGCCGAGCGGTAAGACATGCCCCGGTCGTTGCCCTGCTGGTTCAGCGTGGACGGGTCGTGGATCTGGAAGAAGAATTCCAGCAGGGACCGAAAACTCAGAACGGCCGGATCGAAAACGATCTCGATCCCTTCGGCATGGGTGCCATGATTCCGGTAAGTCGCGTCCGGCACGTCGCCACCGGTGTAACCCACACGCGTGGACACGACACCGGAATAATTGCGAATCAAATCCTGCATACCCCAAAAGCAGCCGCCGGCCAGTACCGCACGTTCATGGGTGGTGGTCATGGTTTTCTCCTGATTGATTCCTGAATGTGGTGGCTTGAGTGCTTCGACTCAAGTCGCAGGTGCCCTCCCTCGCAGTCGACCTTCCTTTTCGCCACGTCCCATGCGCCAGTGGCTGATAATCCACAATGGCTCGACAATAGCCGCGGAAAAACATGTCTCAGCCGCGCCTCAAACCGCCTCCGCAGCGCGAGCCGCCTGCCACCCAAGTGACCCCAGGGAATCCCATGAGCCTTGCTTCCTCTCCTGTCCGCGCCGGCGTCATCGGCTACGGTTATGCAGGCAGGACATTTCACGTGCCATTGCTGCAGGCCACACCGGGCATTGAGCTGGTTGCGGTGGGGTCCAGTCAGACGGAGAACGTACGACAGGCGCTGCCACAGGTCGACGTGATCGCCGATCCGTCTGCGTTGTTCGCGCGTAACGACATCGACCTTGTCATCATCGCTACCCCCAACGACACCCACGCGCCACTGGCGGCCGAGGCACTGCGCGCAGGCAAGCATGTCGTCGTCGACAAACCGTTTGCACTGGACCTTGCCGAGGCACGTGCGTTGGCAGCACTGGCCGACTCCTCTGGCCGGATGCTTTCGGTGTTCCAGAACCGGCGTTGGGACAGCGACTTTCTCGTCGTCGGCAAGGCGATTGCCGATGGCGAGATCGGCGAGGTGGCGCACTTCGAATCCCATTTCGATCGCTTCCGGCCCGAGGTCCGCGTTCGCTGGCGCGAGCAGGCTGGACCCGGCGCCGGCATCTGGTATGACTTGGGCCCGCACCTGATCGATCAGGCGCTGGAACTTTTCGGCCTGCCGAATCGCGTGAGCGGCCGGCTGGCGATCCAGCGCCATGCTGGCGAATCACCGGATTGGGCCCACGTGCTACTGGACTACGGCAAGCCACAGGTGATCCTCCACGCAAGCATGCTGGTGGCAGCGGGAAGTCAGCGGTTCGTTGCACACGGCGATCGCGGCAGCCTGATCAAGGCACGGGTCGATCAGCAGGAACCACAGCTGCTGGCAGGCATGGCACCTGGCGCGCCGGGATGGGGAGGCGATAGCGATCCGCTGGTCATCGACAACGGTGAAGGCGCCCGCCGAAAACTCGTCGCGCCAGCGGGTGACTATCGCCGGTTTTACGCCGGTCTCCGGGATGCGATTCAACATGGGGCCGCGAATCCGGTACCGCCGATTCAGGCACTTGCGGTCATGGCGGTGCTCGAGGCCGCCATCGCATCGAACCGGGACGGCGGAGGCCTGGTTCCGTTGCCGCTGAGCGACAGCGAGGTGGAAACATGGACGCGGTCACACACGGCGGACTGAATCCGACCAGCCTGCTTCGCCCGACGGGAACACCGTCCATGTAATGACATAGCGCCACCTCCTTCACGTAAAGTGGCAGCTGCAAAGGAGACCTCATGGGCAACGCGGTACATAAAAACCACGACCACGGCCATCACCACGATCACGGCCACAGCCACGCCGTGGCGGCCAATGCCGACAGCAAATACCTGACCATCGCCCTGCTGCTGTTGTTGGGTTTCATGGCAGTGGAAGTGGTGGTCGGCATTGCAGCAAAGTCGCTGGCGCTGATTTCCGACGCCGGCCACATGCTGACGGACGCCGCGTCTATCGGACTGGCGCTGGTGGCGATGCGGCTGGCCCGCCGACCGCCGGGCGGCAGTTACACGTTCGGACTGAAGCGTGCGGAAATCCTCAGCGCCCAGGCCAACGGCATCACCTTGCTGCTGCTTTCGATCTGGTTCATCGTCGAGGCCATCCGGCGACTGGTCCATCCGCCCGTAGTCGATGGCCCGCTGGTGACCCTGGTTGCGGTCATAGGTATCGGCGTCAACCTGCTGGCGGTCTGGGTGATGAGCAAGGCCAACCGGCAGAGCCTCAATGTGGAAGGCAGCTTCCAGCACATCCTCACCGATCTCTATGCGTTCGTTGCCACTGCTGTCGCTGGCGCCATCATCTGGTGGACAGGCTGGAATCGCGTCGACTCGCTCGCCGCGCTGCTGGTGGCTGGCCTGATGCTGAAGGCGGGTTTGGGTCTGGTGCGGGAATCGGGCCGGATATTCCTGCAGGCGGCGCCCCGTGGCCTTGACCCGGACGTGATCGCCGAGGCTATCCGTGGCGTCCCGTACGTGATTCGCCTCGACGATTTGCACGTATGGGAAGTCACCTCCGGCATGCCTGCGCTATCAGGACATATCCACGTCGAACGTAGCGTGGACTGCCATCAGGTCCGGCGTGAGGTCGAAGCGATGCTGCACGAACGCTTCCAGATTCAGCACACCACGATGCAGACCGACCACGCCGACGACGACACGCTTGTGACTCACGGGTGTGCCTTCGAAAATCGCCGCGGCCACTCACACTGAGGCGACGCGACATCGGCACAATGCCCCATGCCGACCGACCTTCCGTGTCGGCGATTTGTACGGGAGCAATCAGCATGATCGCCATCTATCTTTGGGCCAACGCCCTGCTCTACGTCGTGTTTTCGGCACTGTGCTCCCTGAAGCTGTCCGCCACGTCGCAGTCGATGGGATTTCTCTCCCTCGACCGGGGCGGTCGCTCCGAATTCCTGACCGTGTATGGCGGCATGGAGCTGGGACTGGCCTTGATGTTCGCCTGGATGGCATGGCGACCGGCCCTGAATCGCACCGGGCTGGCGATTGCGCTGCTGATCTACGTCCCGATTGTCGCGTTCAGGCTGATCGGCTGGATGCGCCTGTGGCCGGTGCAGCGCACGACGCTTGCCACCGGTCTGCTGGAAATCGCGCTGCTGCTGATCGGGCTGGTGCTGTGGTTTGCCTTCCGCCCTGCGGCAGTTTGAACAACGCGTTCAACGCTGGCCAGAAAACCGCCCGTATGGGTTGATCGAAGTGGCGTGCCACCACTGCTTTTCCGGGCCGAGTATCTCGATCTCGAAATGCAGATGAGGTGCCTCGGCGCTGGCATTGCCGGTGCTGCCGACCCGACCGATCGGATCACCGCGGTGCAGCACCTGACCTTCCGCCAAACCCGGTGCATAGCTATCCAGGTGCGCGTAGTAATAGATCACTTGATCCTGCGGATCGAATTCGTAGACGGTGAGCCCGCCGCGCACGCTGGTGAAAAGCTTGACCACATGACCGTCGTTGACGGCGACTACCGGCGTTCCGCTTGAGGCCATGATGTCGATCGCATCATGCACCCGGCCCTGGCTGCGCGCGTCGGTGAAGGTGTCGACCAGATCTTTCGCCTTCACCCCGACCACCGGAATCAGCAGGTTTTCCACCGCTGACGGGGGCAGTGCCGCCAGCTGGTCTGTCGATGATCCGGCACTGGCCGCGGGAACCGGGCCTGCGGCAACGGTCCCGGCCGATGACGGCACGGTGATCTTCGCGGCGGCGGATAGCTCCGCCTTCGTCGTCGTGGAAGCGCCTGACGCTGACGTCGTCAATGCTGGGGACCTTGGACCCTGACCTGAAAAAGCCACCATCCATGCCGCAAGACACGCGCCAGCCAGAATAAGCATCGGCCATAACCTCATGTCATGGCTCCAAGGTAGCGATCATTCCGGGCTTCACCGCTTGGGAAACGGTGAGCGCACTCCAGTTGGTCATGCGGATGCACCCGTGCGACTGGGTTTTGCCGATCTTGGAAGGCTCCTGGGTGCCATGAATCCCGTAGTGCGGCTTGGACAGATCCACCCAGACCACGCCCACCGGATTGTTCGGGCCCGCCGGCAGGGTCGCCTTCGTGTCCGAGGCATCGGCATCCCAGAACAGTTTCGGGTTGTAGTGGAAGGTCGGGTGCCTGCCAACGCCCTCGATCTTCCAGTCCCCCAGCGGTAACGGGTCGTGGCTACTGCCAGTGGACGCGGGGTATTGCGCTACTACCTTGCCGTCCTCACCCAGCAATACCACCGTGGAATCGGACTTGTCGACGACCACTTTGGCGATGGCGGGCATCGGCTCCGAGGGCTGAACACTCGGCACGACCAGCGTTTCTCCAACTCGACCGAGGTCCTTGCCGGGATTGAGCTGCTTCAGCAGATCCGGGCTGGCGTGGTATTTCTCGCCCAGCGCCTCGGCTGCCGTTTCGTAGCCCAGGGCATCGAGCTTCGAACGCGCCTGCATGCCAGCCGGCAGCTTCGTGAACGGCCCGGCCACATCGTCCACCGCAAGAGTGACATTGACCAACGCGGGCGCGGTATCGGCGTCCAGCGCCTGCCAGGTCGCCACGTCCATATCGCCGCTGACCTCCAGGCCGCGACTAGCCTGAAAACCGGCAATCGCCCTTCGCAGGTTGGAACCATAGGCCGCGTCGATTTCTCCGGGAGAGAAGCGCGCCCGATCCAGCAGGATCTGCGCGCGCAGCACCGCAGGACCTTTGTCACCCTTGGTGACCGCTTTGATCAGACCCGCGTCATTCACGGTTTTCGAATCCAGCGAGTCTTTCGCCTTGCCCGTGCCACTGGCCGCCTGCACCTCGGCCGCACCGAAGACGCAGACAAGCAGACAGCTTGCGAGCGCAGTAAATTTCATGTGGTGTCTCTCCCCTGGAAGATCCGAGCATGCACGATCATTCGTGAACAAAATCCGCCGAAAGCGGTTCGGCCGCACTTCCGGTCGTCACGCGCAACTGCTAGACATGGCCGGCTCGCCTCATACGGCGTCGGCCCGGCGACCTTTCCAGAAATAGCCCACGGCCAGCAACACAAACCACGCCGGGCTGGCGAAAAGCGCTTGACGGGTATCGGCCTGCAAGGTCAGCAGGCCGATCACGAACGCGAAGAACACCAGGCAGACCCAGCACATGAATACACCGCCGGGCATCTTGTAGTTCGACGCCTCATGCAACTGCGGACGCTTGCGTCGATAGGCAATGTAAGCAAACAGGATCAGCGACCACACGAACATGAACAGCACCGCCGCCAGGGTGGTGACGAGGGTGAACGCCGTTATCAGGTTCGGAATCATGTACACCAGCATCGCTCCCAGGAGCAGGCAGAAACAGGAGAACAGCAAGCCGCGCGACGGCACTGCCGCCTTCGACAATTTGGTGAATGCACGGGGCGCATGCTTTTCCTCGGCCAGGCCGTAAAGCATTCGGCTGGTGGAGAAGATGCCGCTGTTGGCCGATGACGTGGCCGAAGTCAGCACCACGAAATTGATCAGGCTGGCGGCCGCAGGAATGCCGGCCAGCACGAACAGCTCCACGAACGGGCTTTTGCCCGGTTCCACCAGATGCCATGGCGTCACCGACATGATCACCACCAGCGACAGCACATAGAAGATGATGATGCGGATCGGGATCGAGTTGATTGCCTTGGGCAGGTTGCGCTGCGGGTCGGCGGTTTCCGCGGCCGTGGTACCGACCAGCTCGATGCCGACGAAGGCAAACACCGCAATCTGGAAACCGGCGAAGA
>JBDTXA010000031.1:0-25231 GCA_040006415.1 Rhodanobacter sp. | reverse complement strand
TCGCGGCACCGGTGCCCACGGGGTCCAGCAGGGCGACAGCCTGGGCGACCTGATGGGGTGGCACAAGTGGTGGCTGGGTGTATTCGACATGCTTAATCTGGTGATGCGAATCGTAGGTGTAGTGCGCACCGGCGGGATCTTGGATACCACGCTCTTCGAGCAGCCGGGTGAACAACGCCACTTCGTCGCCGCCGCGACTAAAGCCAATGCTGGCGACGCTGATGACTGCGTTAGGGTCTTCACGGCGCCACCGCTTTGCCTGCTCGATCAACTGCTTGTACATATCCTCGGCGCGCTCGTCGACGCTGCCTCCCCTAACGCCATCCCACACTCGTGCAATCGGTCGGTGCTGCTGAGTGCCCGCTCCGCTCACGTAGCGGCTGACCACCCTGGTATCGCCTTGAAGGTTCAAGGCTTCGATCTGGTCCGAGATCAAGCCGACATTGGTTTCGTGATCAGGATCGTGGATCTTGTCATTACCGGTGCCGTCGAGCGCAGCAAGAAAAATGTGCTCATGCGGGTTGCGGGCATGCAGAAAAATCGGCTCCTTAAATAGCTTGAGCTGTTCGCGCGCCTCCGCGTACAAGTGCAGATGCGATTCGCCGGACTCGTAGGAAACTCCGTCGCTGAGAACGCCATCTGGATCCAACCGGTGCTGCTCTCCCATCCTCGTGCTCCATGCTCAGTAGGTATGGCTCCACGCCAGAATGACGTCGTCCCTGAAATCGCTATCCTTATTTCCGGAAATCTGCTCAGTTTTGGTAGCGATAAACGCCTTCATGTAGACGTTGATCGTGCGATCGTTGACCTCCAGGAAAATGCCCGGCTCGCCGCCCCATGAGCGATCGGGAATTTCGGCATCGGGCACGGTGTAGAGCACGCGCTCGTTCTCAAAGATGGCGCCGATGTCCACTTTTGCGTCGTGCGCGCCACCGTCCAGTGATGTCCAGTGCACCTGCGCCGGAGGTGGAAAATTGCGTATGCCAATGTGCGAAGCAAACGGCCAATGCTCGCGGTAGTCGCCTGAGGGTGGCGGTCCGGACGGCTGGGCAGCAAACGACCGCATGAACTGGTAGTTGTTGTAGATAATCTTGCATGTCAGGGTGTTGAAGCAATACCCCTGAAAAGCATGCACTTTGAAAATCAGAGGAAACATCGGCGGTTCCCCGCCGTGGCGAGCGGCGTTTTCGGGCTGGGTAGACATGGCGGGTTGGCATCCTGTCATCAGCAAAGCAAGGGTGGCGGCGGTTAATGCGGCGCGCACAAGACAAAATCGGCGAGGCATAGACAGCGGTTTTTCAAGTAATCGTTCAATGAAATTCATGGTTCGATCCAATGCAAAGTTTTCAATTTCCCAGTCCACCAAGGGCTTGCGCATGCCGCCAACGACCGTTGCCTCTCATCGCTCGCCGTGTTCCTTTCCCATTCGGATTTGGAGATCCTGAAGGACCGGAAAGAACTGCTTGTGTTTGTCGAGATCCAGCGAGCCGTTGGCGACAAAGCTTGCCATGTGCTGGCAGGACTGCTCGTCTACTTTGCCATCGGGAAACCAGACCACTTCGGCGTCGTGCGTTGAATTGACAAACTCCGCCTTGCGCGCATTTCTGAAGTTTTGCCTGGAGGCTTCGCCCTTGCTTGATCGTATGCCATCTTCGATATCGGCCATGTACTCCAGCGCCGCGTTGACGTAGAGGTTATTGCGCTTTTCCCAGCCGTCTAAAACCTCAACGAAACGTCCGTCTGACTTGCTTCCCAAAGCGGAACAATGCTTCTCCAGCACATCGACGTTGGTCATCCAGGAGGTGATGGCAAAACCCACAGCCGCATTAAGCTGCTCGGTCATCTGGATGGGGGATGATGGGTGGGGCATCGCGGGATTCGGCGCTGCCATGAGGGCTAAACCAAAGGCTGCTGACGCCGTAAGGCCAAAAGATAGTCCGTGCTTGCGAGTCATTTCCGCTCCTGATCCATGGTCGGTTTTCAACGAGCTTAGGCCGCTCGTGAAAGGATCTGCAAGGTTTCGTGGCCAAATGTGTCGATCGCCGCAAACCGGATTTCGTCGACGAAGGGAAAGCCTCGGCGTTTACTTGGGACGCGCGCCATTCGCCATGCCATCGATGATCTGATTCGCGGGACAGTGAATTGGCCGCTTAAAAATCTACTCAGCGCGCCGAAGGGCCAGACTCGTCGTGTTCGCGATGAGTCAGCAGGCCAGGCCGAATCAGATCGATGAAGGCGCGGGCCTCAGGACTCAGAAACTTGCCTTTGCGCATGACTACGCCGTAGCTTCGCTGGGGAAAAAACTGCTTCATGTTGCGTACGGCAAGGCGTTCTTTATCTGTCTCAGTGATGCAGATGCCGGTGACGATGGAGATGCCCATGCCCATTGCCACGTATTCCTTGATCACATCCCAGCCGCCGACTTCGATCGCCACGTGATAGGGCACCTGGCGTTGTTGAAATACCAGATCGACCAGACGATAAGTGGACAGGCGCTGGGGTGGCAGGATAAGTCCGAACGGCGAGATGTCCTCCAGCGTGATTTTTTCCTTTGCCGCCAGCGGATGGTCCGGCGGCATGATGAGCATGGGGTCGTAGTGATAAACGGGCGCCCACGCGATATCATGGGGCACGTCGAGCATGGAGCCGACAGCAAAGTCTGCTTCGTCGGCACGCAGCAGCGCCATGCCGTCCTTGCCAGTGACATTGGCCAGTTTCAGTTGCACGGCAGGAAACATTTCCCGGTAGCGGCGCACCAGCTCGGGTAACAGGTATTGAATGGTCGAGGTACCGGCGGCGATGGTCAATCGCCCAGCCTGCGTGCCCTTCACCCGCGCGTGGAAGTCGCGATCCAGCGTTTCCCACCCCTCGACCAGCGGCCGCGCCAGCTCGTAAAGCGCTTCGCCGGCATCGGTGAGGTTGATGCGCCGACGGCGTCGCTCCAGGAGGACCGCACCCAGCTCTCGCTCGAGCGCCTGCAGTTGCAGACTGATGGTCGGCTGCGACAGGTAGAGCGCCTCTGCCGCGCGGGTCAGTGTGCCCAGTTTGACCACGCTGACGAAGGCCCGCAGCTGCTTGTGGCGGTTGCCTTTGTAGTAGTAACGGGCAATGGATTCCTTGGGGGCTTCACCTTTTCCCTGCTTTTTTGTTGCGCTGCGGCGCGATTTTTGCGGCAGCCTTAGTGATTCCTTTGGATTTTTCATTCGCTCATTCAATAGGTTATCTAAACTATTGGTTATGCTCATAGGATTGATTGAAACATTCACTTTGTCAAATATTGTGTTGCTGCCGTAACGTCGAGCCCTCAATGACACGGAGCGAGCTCATGGCACTACCTCGGGAACGGATCGCGATCGACGCGATTGAAATCCATGCCGATTGCACCGCCTACGCCGATCTTCTGACGCCGGACGCTCTCGCCTTTCTGACCCAGTTGCATCGTCGATTCGACGCCACGCGCCAGCAGTTGCTGCAGGCGCGCCGCCAGCGTCAGGCAACCTACGATGCCGGCGCCCTGCCCGACTTCCGCGCCGACACCGCCAGCATCCGCGACGGTAACTGGACCGTGGCCCCGATCCCGGCCGCGTTGCAGGATCGACGCGTCGAGATCACCGGGCCGGTCGAGCGCAAGATGATCATCAATGCGCTCAATTCCGGCGCCAAGGTGTTCATGGCGGATTTCGAGGATTCTTCAGCGCCGACGTTCACCAATCAGATGGACGGCCAGCTCAACCTGCGTGACGCCGTCGACGGCACCATTGAGCTGACCACGCCTCAAGGCAAACACTACCGCGTCAACGACAACCCCGCAGTGCTGGTGGTCCGTCCACGTGGATGGCATCTGACCGACAAGCATTTCAGCGTGGATGGCTCGCCGATCAGTGGCTCACTGGTTGACTTTGGCCTGTTCGTATTCCACAACGCCGATACCCTCCACCAGCAGCAGCGCGGCCCGTATTTTTACCTGCCCAAGCTGGAGGCGATGGAAGAAGCGGCGCTGTGGGACGACGTGATGGTTGCCGCCGAAGACGAGCTTCGGCTGCCGAGTGGCACGATGAAGGCCACCGTGCTGATCGAGACCCTGCCTGCGGCGTTCCAGATGCACGAGATCCTGCACGCACTGCGGAGCCGCGTGGTCGGCCTTAACTGCGGCCGCTGGGATTACATCTTCTCTTACCTGAAAACGCTGCGTGGCCATTGCGATCGCCTGCTGCCGGAGCGTGCCCAGGTCGGCATGACTGTGCCGTTCCTCACGGCTTACTCCGAGTTGCTGATCCAGACCTGCCATCGCCGCGGCGCTTTCGCCATGGGCGGCATGGCGGCACAGATTCCGATCAGGGGCGACGAAGCGGCCAACGACGCGGCCATGGTCAAGGTTCGTGCCGACAAGCTGCGCGAAGTCCAGGCCGGCCATGACGGTACCTGGGTAGCGCACCCGGCACTAGTGTCCGTGGCACAGGAAATTTTCGATCAGTACATGCCTGCGCCGAACCAGCTCGACGTGCGACGCGAGGACGTGAACGTCACCCGCTGCCAACTGGTAGCACCAGCACGAGGCACGATCAGCCGTGAGGGGTTCGACAACAACGTCGAGGTGTGTCTGCGCTACACCGCCGCATGGCTGGACGGGCTCGGCTGTGTGCCGATCCATCACTTGATGGAAGACGCCGCCACCGCCGAGATCGCACGGGCCCAGCTGTGGCAGTGGCTGCATCATGGCGAACTGGAGTTTGCCGATCACGCACTGATTGACTTCGCGCTCTTCGATCATGCGCTGGCCACGCATACCCATCGACTGCGCGACAGCAATCACCCCGGCGCCGCTCGCGCCGACCAGGCCGCCGCGTTGATTTCAACCATG
Organism: Rhodanobacter sp.; assembly: GCA_040006415.1. Lineage (GTDB taxonomy): Bacteria > Pseudomonadota > Gammaproteobacteria > Xanthomonadales > Rhodanobacteraceae > Rhodanobacter. The sequence continues at coordinate 20,370 of JBDTXA010000031.1, read as the reverse complement.
ACTCATGCCGACACGCTGGCTGACTTTCTGACCCTGCCCGCCTACGAGCAGCTTTCCTGATTCAACAACGCCCTGTAGGAGCGCATTCATGCGCGATGCTTTTTCCCTGACGTGACGAACAGCATCGCGCATGAATGCGCTTCTACAACAGACATCAAACCCCATTCACGGAGCAAGCCATGAAGAACACCCTGCCTACCGCTGAACAGATCACCTTCGACTGGAAGAACAGCCCGCGCTGGAAGGACGTGAAGCGCAATTACACGGCCGCGGATGTCGTGCGTCTGCGTGGCACGGTCGCGGTGGAACATTCGCTGGCCCGTCGCGGTGCCGAGCGCTTGTGGACGTCGCTGCACAAGGAGGATTTTGTCAACGCGCTGGGTGCGCTGACCGGCAACCAGGCGATGCAGCAGGTGAAAGCCGGCTTGCAGGCCATCTACTTGTCCGGCTGGCAGGTTGCCGCCGATGCCAACGTGGCCGGCGAGATGTATCCCGATCAATCGCTTTATCCCGCCAACTCGGTGCCGCTGGTGGTCAAGCGCATCAACAACACCTTGCTGCGCGCCGACCAGTTGCATCATGCCGAAGGCAACGACGACACCGACTGGCTGGTGCCGATTGTGGCGGACGCCGAGGCCGGCTTTGGTGGTGTGTTGAATGCCTTTGAGCTGATGAAAGGCATGATTGAGGCCGGTGCCGCCGGTGTTCATTTTGAAGATCAGCTCGCTGCTGCGAAGAAGTGCGGCCACATGGGCGGCAAGGTGCTGGTGCCGACGCGCGAGGCGATCGACAAGTTGAACGCCGCACGCCTGGCCGCGGATGTGGCCGGTGTGCCGACCCTGCTGATTGCCCGTACGGACGCGGACGCAGCCGATCTTCTGACCTCCGATATCGATGAAGTCGACAAGGCATTCACCACCGGCGAGCGCACGGTCGAGGGCTTCTTCCGGGTGCGCCCGGGGCTGGATCAGGCCATCAGCCGCGGCTTGGCCTACGCGCCGTACGCCGATCTGATCTGGTGCGAGACCAGCAAGCCGAACCTCGAGGATGCGCGCAAGTTCGCCGAAGCCATCCACGCGAAGTATCCCGGCAAGATGCTGGCCTACAACTGCTCGCCCAGCTTCAACTGGAAGAAGAATCTGGACGACGCCACCATCGCGAAGTTTCAGGTCGAACTGGCTGCCATGGGCTACAAGTTCCAGTTCATCACCCTGGCCGGCTTTCACAGCCTCAACTACGGCATGTTTGAGCTAGCCCACGGCTATGCCCGCCGCCAGATGAGCGCCTTCGTTGAATTGCAGGAGAAGGAGTTCGCCGCCGCCGATCGTGGTTTCACTGCCGTAAAACACCAGCGTGAGGTCGGCACCGGCTACTTCGATTCCGTGACCCAGGCAATCCAGCAGGGTCAGTCATCGACCACCGCATTGACCGGCTCGACCGAGGAGGCACAGTTCGCCTCGAGAGAAGTCTCGGCGGCGTAGCTACACAGCACCGGTGCGCGAAACTCTTCGAGTGGCCAGGTAAGAGTTTCGCGCACTTGGTCGCTTCAGCGTCCAGTCGGGAGCCTGGTTGCGACTACCGAAACATCAGGCGTTGGCCGTATCTGGCATCGCGGCATCCATTACGACCGGCGCATCCCCGCCGGTATCTACGACCAGCCGGTTGCGACCGCCACGCTTGGCGCGATACATAGCGGCGTCGGCGGCGGTAAAGAGTTGGTGGAACGCATAGCCGGCGACGGCACTGTGCGCCAGACCCAGGCTGGCTGAAACCGTGACCGTTGTATCCGGATCAACCTTCAGCTGGGCCGCAGCGAGGCTACGGCGGATTCGGGTGGCAATCTCGACGCCCTGCTCGCACGTACAGCCCGGCATCAGGATACCGAATTCCTCACCTCCAAGGCGACCAAACAGGTCCGAACCACGCAGCTCCCGGCGGCAGATTTCAACCACACGTCGCAAGGCTTCGTCACCGGCTGCATGACCGTAGGTATCGTTGATCCGCTTGAAGTCGTCCAAATCCAGGGCGACCAGGCAGACGTCTCCGTCAGCTTGGTGCAACCGCTGCAGTATTCGCGTCGCTTCGTGCAAAAAGTGCTGGCGATTGAAAGCACCGGTCAAGCCGTCATGACGCGCCATCTGCCGAAAGCGCAACTGGGAATGCTTGAGGCGGAACGTCCACAGGCCGATAGCCACGATCACGAGCGCCAGCAGCACGATATACAGTCGACTGGTCTCTTGGGCCTTACCTGCAAGCGCCTGGCGCAATTCAAGAATGTTGTTCTGCTTGTCCAGCGCATCCAGCTTGAGCTTCTTGTCCACAACCTGCTGCTTGACCATCTGGTAGGCCAGCGCTCGCTGCTTCGTATCGTCCATCGCCGCTTTGACCTTGGCCACGTATTTTTCGTGGTAGCTCAACGCGGCGGCGGCATGCCCGGTCCTTTTTTCCGCTTGATAGAGAACCTCGTAGGCAGCCTTCAGTGTCCACAGGGGGCTGTCCGAGCCCGTAACAGCCAAACTGGCAAGGGCAAACTTCCGCGCCTCGGCATTCTCACCCAAGCTCAGGTGGGCCTGGGCCAGAGTTACCGGCAGTGAGCCGAGATGTGGCAGGTAATGAGTTTTGCGAATACCGGGCGCGATCCGCTGTAGCAAGGCAATCGCGCGCTGAGCGTGACCGTCTTCAATCATCATGCTCGCCAGGTCCAGGCTCTCAGCATTGGCATTCATCGGTTGCTTGGCGGCAAGGCAAGAATCAATCGTTCTCTGATACTCGGGGCTGCTCGACGTCAGTCTGCCACTGGCTTGCAAAGCCTGTGTCTCGGACAAATTGGCAATGCACTGAGCCTTATCTGACGAAAAAGATGTCCTTATCTCGTGCGCATATTTCAACGCCAGGTCGTACTGACCGACTTCGGGCTGGTTCAACATCAGGATGACTTGATCCAGGGCATCCAACCGCGCTACCGGATCGGTGACCCCGGGAAGTTTCGCCATCAGCGCGCTGGCCAATGCATAGGCCTCCACGTAGTGACGACCGAGGAAGTTGTCCCGGATCAGCACCGCCGTTGCGCGGACGGCCAGTGACTGGTCACCGGACTGGTCGATGACGTCGCGAAGAATGGGATCCGCGCTGCCGTAGTCACCCTTAAAAGCGTGCTGCCACGCATCCAGGAATCTGACATGCCAATGCTGCGCGGGGGTCAGTCGTTCGCTTGTCTGGTGCAGCTGCTTTAGAACAACCAGAAAACGAGACTGATCGACAGTCTTAACCTCTTCTGCCTGGGCCAGCAACGTATCGACTGGAATGGCACCGACGACCGGGCTGGCCGCCCTCACGTCGACGCATAGCAAAGCTGCCGCCAGCACGGTAGCACTTGCCAACCAACGGGATCTGCCGCGTTTCATGAGCGTCGATATAGCACTACGGCTTGGAGTCACCGCTTGACGGCTCGTCTCTGAAGTTGCCGCCTTGATCCGGCTCGCTTTCCATATCATCACCATCACCGTCGCAACCGCCGTTGTGCGGGTTGAGGTTGACTTTATTGTCCTTGTAGCCAAGTTCCTGTGCGAGATGACGGCTATCGCCGGAGGCTGCAGCCATATTCAGGCCCGTACTGGCATCCATACCGCCCAATGCTTGCGCCAGATCTTCTTTGGAGGCGTGACGCAATGACGCATCTTTGCCGATAGCCTCCAGCAGCTCAATGGTGTTGGTCATGAATTTCCCCTGTTTTCGTTGTGTATGAATTATCTCTCCCGCCAAAGGAGGTCAAGCCATCCCATGGCGGGAAACATCATTTGCGACGGAGCGGTGCTCCGACATTATTCACCACAGCCGTCCCCTGACGCTGACTCTGAGCTTATCACGCACCCATGGCTACTCCTGGTTACCCATCTGTTGCATCCTTAGTTCCGTAGATCCGCATCAGATAGCCGTCTGAGCCAGGTCTTGCCGAACTTTGACAGGGCTCTCACCTGTCGCAAATGGCCACCTCAAGCCATTCTCAAAGTGAAGATGCGACAGATGGGCAATCAGGTGGCTACTTGAGGCTTGCTTCAGCTCGTCTGGGCTTGCTCCGCCTGAGCCCGATCCAGCACCGCCAATCGCTCACGCATAACCGGGTTGGAGCGCAGCGCGGAGGCGGGCGGCAGGATCACGGTTTCCTCGGCGGACACGGCCGTCGCGGGCAGATACCGCAGGGGCACGCGACGGATGCGCGGCTGCTGAATCGGCAGGGTGGCCCCCCGATAGATGATTACCTCGTGATCCAGCGGATAGTCTTGTTCAAGCACGTCGACCAGCAACTGACGGTATTCGAGGCCGGTGGAAAAGCGTTTCAACGAACGGTCCCCCACCAGGCCCACTTGCCATAGCACAAGGTAAGCGGCCGGATTGATGCGAGTCTCATAGAACAGCAGCTGGCCCGCTTCATAGTGCTGGCAGCCGTATCGACCAGGATCGATGCCGAGGTCGGCATAAAGGCAGTCCTCGGCGGAGATGCCTGGTTCCATGTGCGCCCAATAGCCTTCCGAACGCGCCACCTTGATGACTTCGTGAGGCGACCAGGCGAACACGCCGGGATGGCCGTAAAAAACCGCGCAGACCTTCCTGCCCGCGCGCACCTCGGCCATCATCACCTTTACCCACTCGCGATAAGTGATCATTCGCGACTTGCCCTCGCCGTAGTAGGGCTGAAGGCTGCGCACATCCGAGTGCATGCTTTCCAGCCACATCTCGACGATGCCGTCGGAGAGCGCGGCGAACACTACGTCCGCTTGTTCGATATGACTGCGCGCCAGAGGACTGAGATGCGAGCCAAGGGTCATGCCCAGACCAACGCAGGCGATGCTCCCGCGTTGTGCTGCAATAGGAGAAATAGTTGTGCTCATGAGGACATTCTCAGTGGCCATGGTGAACATGTAAAACGCATAACGTGTCGATGATCTGTGGCCTGGCGCGCACGTCTTCTCGGCACCGCCAAGGCTCGTCCATCATCCACTGTTGCCACAAGCCCCGAATCGGGGCTGAGAGCGCTGCAGCCCGTCGCCACGATGGCCGCCGGGCCAAGACCCTGCAGGCAAAACTCCGGCAGAACCGCGCTTACACGCTACTCGGCGCCACCAACGCAATCACCGTCCAGCCTGGCTTGGGCTCAAGCTCGCGTTTGGACGAAGCAACACGCAGCGAACCCTTCTCTTCGATGCCAAACATCAACACGCTGTTCGAGCCGTACTGATCGATGAAATGCGGCCAGTCGAAGGTGCTGCTGAGCTTGGTCAACTTGATCCGCCAGCCCAGATCCAGCATTTCGGCAAAGCGACCGTGGGTCATCTCCTCGGTGAACAGAGGCGGCGCCAGCAGGTTGCCGGCCAGCGCGGCACGGTCAGTGTTTTCCTGCGGCGTCAGATTGCGTAACCGATATACCTTCTCCCGACCGAATTCCTGACGGTAGTGCACGCAGGCCAGCGAGTTGCGCTCGCGATGGGTGGAAAGCGCCAGCAGGCGTCCGATACCGGTGAGGTCCAGATGCCGCTCGGCATGCGGAGAGGCGGGATTGCCGAAGAAGGTATGGATGCCCTCCATTCGCGCCAGACGCACGCCCTCCCAGTCGTCATCGACCAGTATCACGTGAAAGCCCGCTTCACCGAGCACCTTGCCGATCGCGCGTGCGACCTTGTCCGAACCGAAAATCAGCAGGCCTCGCGGCTCCGGCTCGGCGACCTTCAGCCACAACGCCAGCGGGCGCGCTGTAGCGCTCTGCAGCACGACGGTGCCGATGATCAAGGTGAAAATAAGCGGTACCAGCGCATTGGCACCAGGCACGCCCAAGGCGTCAAGCCTGAGCGCGAACAAGGCCGAGACCGAGGCCGCCACGATGCCGCGTGGCGCTACCCATGCAACCAGCGCACGCTCCCGCCAGGTCAGTCCGCTGCCCACACTGGAGAGCAATACCGTCAGCGGCCGAACCAGCAACTGGGCGACCACGAACAAGGCGATACCCGCGAACAACATCCCAGCCGGCAAAGGCCAGTGCAGTCGCGCCGCCAGCAGAATGAAAAGCACCGACACCAGTACCGTGGTGAGGTTTTCCTTGAAATCCAGGATGTCGTCTATGTGCACGCCACGCATGTTGCCCAGCGCAATACCCATGATGGTCACCGCAAGCAGACCCGACTCGTGGGTCAGGGCGTTGGACAGACTAAATGACAGCAGTACCGATGCCAGCACTGCGTAGTTCTGCAAGTATTCGGGAATCATTTGCCGACGAAGGAAAAATGCCATCAGCCACGCCGCCACCGCACCGATCACTACGCCACAACCGATGGTGGCCAGAAACACGCCAATCGTATGACCTTCCTTTTGCGACACGATGGCCTCGTAGATCAACACCGCGAACAGCGCACCCAGCGGATCGATCACGATGCCTTCCCAGCGCAAGGTATTCGCAATGCGCGCATTGGGACGCAACGTGCGCAACATTGGCGCAATCACCGTCGGTCCGGTGACGCATCCCAGCGCTCCGAACAATAGGGAAATCGGCCAGCTCAAGGCCGCAATCACGTGAGCCGCCCATGCCAGCAGCAGCAAGGTGGCGACAGCGCCATAGCTGACCAGACCGCGCACTGCCTTGCCGATGCCCGGCAGCTCGTGAAAGCGCAGGGTCAGACTCCCCTCGAACAGAATCAGCGCCACCGCCAGCGAGACCGTGGGAAACAGCAACTCGCCGAGCAGCCCATCGGGATTGACCAGACCACTGACCGGGCCCAGCAAGATACCGGCCAGCAACAGGAACAGAATGGCCGGCAGTCGAAGGCGCCAAGCCAGCCATTGCGACAGAAAGCCGATCATCAGCAGGCCGGCGAGCATCAGGCCGAGCTCGATAGTCATGAAGATCCCAGGGAATGCGAGTCGCGCTATCGAAGCATGCGGGCGTCGGCGCGTCCAGACAGCAAAGACTGACTGATCTGAATCTCAGCTCAGAAACGGCGGTATTGCAATGCCTCGGCCAGGTGCTCTCGCTCGAGCAGGGCCGCGCCGCCGTCAAGATCGGCAACCGTGCGCGCCACCCGCAGGATGCGGTGATATGCACGCGCCGACAGCCCAAGCCGTTCCAGGGCAGCTTCGAACCAGCGGCGCTCGGCAGGCCCCAGTGCGCAGTCTCGCTCCAGCTCGCGGGTGCTGATTTCGGCATTGGGGCGCCCCGCACGCATCAGGGCATGTCGCCGTGCCTTGAGTACGCGCGCCCGCACGGTGGCGGAGTCTTCGTCGTGGTTGCCACGCGGCTTGCCAAGATCGGCTATCGGCACCGGTGGCACTTCGACACACAAGTCAATGCGGTCCAGCAGCGGCCCGGAAATGCGCGAACGGTAGCGCCGAATCTGGTCGGGCGTGCATTGACAGCGCGGATCACCGGCGTACCCGCAAGGACACGGGTTCATCGCGCCGACAAGCTGGAACTGGGCGGGAAAGGTGGATTGACGTGCCGCTCGTGAAATCATGATGTGGCCTGATTCCATTGGCTCGCGCAGCACTTCCAGCACATGCCGGCTGAATTCGGGCAACTCGTCGAGAAACAGTACCCCGTTGTGTGCGAGCGAAATTTCGCCCGGGCGCGGATAGGAGCCGCCGCCCACCAACGCCACCGCCGATGCAGTGTGGTGCGGCGACCGGAACGGGCGTCGCCGCCAATGAGCGAGGTCCGCGCTCTGGCTGGAAACCGACAGCACGGCGCAGGTCTCCAGCGCCTCCGATTCGGACAGCGGGGGAAGAATGCCCGGCAAGCGTTCGGCCAGCATGGTCTTGCCCGTCCCCGGCGGACCCACCAGTAACAGGTGGTGTCCACCCACCGCGGTGATTTCCAGTGCTCGCCGCGCCTGCAGCTGGCCGCGTACGTCGCTCAGGTCGGGACCATCGTCCGCCCCGCCGGGGCTGGGAATACCCACCGGCATCGACAGGTCGTGCGCGCCTCGCAACCAGCCACACACCTCGGCCAGGGTGTCGGCAATGCGCACATCCACATCGGGAACCAGGGCGGCTTCGGCAGCATTTTCGCGCGGAACCACCACGCGCCGGCCGCGCGCCCTGGCACGCAACAACGCCGGCAGCACACCGGAAACACTGCGAATCGCGCCGGTCAGGGCCAGTTCGCCGAGAAACTCACAGTCATCCAGTTTCTCGCGCGGCACTTGCCCGCTTGCGGCAAGAATCCCCAGCGCGATCGGCAGATCGAAGCGACCGCCGTCCTTGGGCAATTCCGCGGGCGCCAGATTCACGGTCACGCGACGATTGGGGTATTCGAAGGCGGTGTTCTGGATTGCCACGCGCACCCGATCACGTGCCTCGCGCACCGCCGCCTCGGGCAGACCGACAATGTTCGTACTCGGCAGGCCACCTGAGAGATGAACTTCGACAATCACCTGCGGCGCCGTGATGCCTTCCTGCGCGCGGCTGAGGGTAACGGCAAGACTCATGCGGCAACGGGGCGCTGGCGCAAGTACTCCGAGTCGCTGACTGAAACTGACATCGAGCGACTCCGTCTACAGGCTCTTGATAAATAACCGCCTCCGATCGTTCTCGGGGTGAGGTGACGGATCGGAGGCGGCTCCCGGGAGGTGGTTACTGGTTCCCGCGAGTGGCAACGGCGGACTCAAGTTCAGCCACGAGCTGCTCCAATTCATCGACCTTGGCGCGTGTGCGCGCCAGTAACTGGCACTGGACGTCGAACTCTTCGCGGGTGACCAGGTCGAGGCGGCGCAATCCCTGCGCCAAAACGTCATGGAAGTTGGCTCGCAAATCCTGTTGCGCCTGTGCCAGTCCTGGCGGTACCAACGACACAAGTCGCAGGGCAATCTGATCGATATCCTGCCTATCCATCATGGACAGCACCTCGCACTCGTCGAGATAAATAGTAGATGAATGGAAATTAGCTGCACCATCGGTATGCTCCCTCGGTCGTTGTAGGGATTGTCCTACAGCGCGTCGCTTCAGGCGACAACAGCCATCGAGGCAGGCAGAATGCGCCTCTGGATCGCCACTGCCGCCGATGCCGCCCAACATCAAGGAAAATCCCATGAAACTGGTCGTTGCGATCATCAAGCCGTTCAAGCTGGACGATGTGCGTGAAGCGTTGGCCGATGTCGGCGTGCAAGGCGTGACCGTTACCGAGGTGAAGGGCTTCGGGCGTCAGAAAGGCCATACCGAACTCTATCGGGGCGCCGAATACGTGGTCGACTTCCTGCCCAAAATCAAGCTGGAGGTGGCCATTGCCGACAACCAGCTTGACCGGGTCATCGAGTGCATCCAGAACTCCGCGCGCACTGGCAAGATCGGTGATGGCAAGATTTTCGTCAGCACGCTGGAGCAGGTCATCCGTATCCGCACTGGCGAACTGGATCACGACGCGCTCTGACTGTTCGCGCCGACTAAAAGCTACGGGCCCTGCAAGCGTATGGATCACCGCCGAATCACACACAACTTGTTGGGTTGACGATCCATAAGACACACGATATGTTGTGTCCGTCGGTGCCCGTCAGATGCGATCGTCAGTCGGGCTTAAAAGGGAATCCGGTGTAAATCCGGAACTGCCCCGCAGCGGTAAAGCGGAAACGAACGCACCCACATTGCACTGGCCGCCAAGGCTGGGAAGCGGGAGCAAGTAGGCGGATCGCAAGATCCACGTCCGCAAGTCCGAAGACCTGCCGGCACATCGGGACGAACGTGTCCCGGTGCGTAGTGATGGCTTCCGCGGGGAGGTTCGTCGCAGTGCAGGAGGTCGTGTGACGCCTGCATTGTGCGCCACTCCCGGAATCCATCGCTTCAGGCCCTGCGCGCGGGAGCAGGTGTTTGATGTCCATGCCGGAGCCACCAGCCATGCAACCCCTCGATTCCGCTGCAAGCGAGCGCACCTCAGCGCCTGCCGATATGACGACCAACCGCTCGTCCGACGACGCCGCTTTCATACTCACCGCGCCGCACAACCCGGCGCAGATGCACATCACCAAACGCAACGGCGGCCAGGAGATCGTCGACGTCAACAAGATCGTCAGGGCCGTGACCCGCAGCGGCGAAGGCCTGCACGCAGTCGATCCGCTACGCGTGGCGCTGAAGACCATCGGCGGCCTGTACGACGGCGCCACCACCGCCGAGCTGGACCAACTCTCGATCCGCACCGCCGCCGCACTCACCGCCGAAGAGCCCGAATACGGCCAGCTCGCCGCCCGCCTGCTCAGCGCCTTCATTGACAAGGAGGTATCGGGCCAGGAGATTCAGAGCTTTTCGCAATCGATCGCCCTCGGTGCCGAGGTCGGCATCCTCAACCACCGTCTGCGCGACTTCGTGGCGCTCAACGCGCGCAAGCTCAACGATGCAATCGAACCGTTGGCCTCGCGCCGATTCGAATACTTCGGCCTGCGCACGGTGTATGACCGCTACCTGCTGCGGCATCCCACGAAACGTTACGTGATAGAGACGCCGCAGCACTTCTTCATGCGTATCGCCTGCGCGCTCGGCGGCAATGATATCGCTGAGACACGGGAGCTTTACCGCCTGCTGTCGTCGCTGGAATACATCGCAAGCTCACCGACACTGTTCAACGCTGGCACTACGCACGAGCAGCTCTCTTCATGCTTCCTGCTCGACTCGCCGACCGACTCGCTGGAGTCGATCTACGACAAGTATGCCGACGTTGCCAAGCTCAGTAAATTTGCCGGCGGCATCGGCATTGCCTGGTCGCGGGTGCGTTCGCGCGGCTCGCTGATCAAGGGAACGAATGGCCATTCCAACGGCCTGGTGCCGTGGCTGAAAACGCTGGATGCCTCGGTCGCTGCGGTGAACCAGGGCGGCAAGCGCAAAGGCGCGGCTTGCGTCTACCTCGAACCGTGGCATGCCGACATCGAGGAATTCCTCGAGCTGCGAGACAACACCGGTGAAGAGGCGCGTCGCACCCACAACCTCAACCTCGCCAACTGGATTCCCGACGAATTCATGCGGCGGGTCGAAAGCGACGGCGACTGGTCGCTGTTCGATCCCAAGCGGGTGCCTCACTTCGTCGACAGCTGGGGCGAGACGTTCGAGGCCGCGTACCAAAAAGCCGAAGCCGAAGGCCTGGCCGTCAAAACGATCAAGGCACGAGAACTTTATACCCGCATGTTGCGTACGCTGGCGCAGACCGGCAATGGCTGGATCACCTTCAAGGACCGTTCCAACGCCACCAGCAATCAGACGGCCAAACCGGAAAACGTGATCCACCTGTCCAACTTGTGCACCGAGATTCTCGAGGTCACCAACGCCGGCGAAACCGCGGTGTGCAACCTCGGCTCGATCAACCTGGCCCGCCATGTCATCGATGGCGTGTTCGATTTCGAGAAACTGGCTTCGACCACGCGAACGGCCGTGCGCCAGCTCGATCGCGTGATCGATCTCAACTTCTATCCGATCGACACCGCCGCCGTGGCCAATCGCAAATGGCGGCCGGTGGGCCTGGGCGTGATGGGCTTGCAGGATGTGTTCTTCAGGCTGCGTCTGCCGTTCGATTCAGCCGAGGCACAGGCGCTGTCCACACGGATTGCCGAGGAGATCTACTTCCACGCCTTGGCGCAATCCAGCGAGATCGCCGAGGAAGTCGGCGCGCATCCCGGCTTTGCCGAAAGCCGCGCTGCCAACGGCGAGCTGCAATTCGATTACTGGCCGAATGCGCAGCCGCACGACACCGCGCGCTGGGAGGCGTTGCGCGAACGGATCAAGGCCCACGGCCTGCGCAACTCGCTGCTGATCGCCATCGCGCCTACCGCCACCATCGCCTCCATCGCGGGCTGCTACGAATGCATCGAGCCGATGATCAGCAACCTGTTCAAACGCGAGACGCTGTCGGGGGACTTCCTGGTGGTCAACCGCTATCTGTCCGACGAGCTCAAAGCGCTCGGCCTGTGGACGCCCGAGGTACGCGACCAGATCAAGCTGGCCGAGGGCTCGATCCAGCGTATCAGCGCCATCCCCGAACGCCTGCGCCAGATTTACCGCACCACCTGGGAGGTGCCGCAGAAGGCCCTGATCGAACTCGCCGCCGCCCGCGGCGCATATATCGACCAGAGCCAGTCGCTGAACCTGTTCATGGAAAACCCGAACATCGGCCAGTTGAGCTCGATGTACATGTACGCGTGGAAGGCCGGCATCAAGACGACCTACTACTTGCGCTCGCGGCCAGCGACGAAGATCACCAAGACTACGGTGAGCGCTCAACGACCGGCACAGACAATACCCACGGCTCCCTCCGATCAGGACGAGGCCAACGCCGCCATTTTCTGTTCGCTGGAGAACCCCGAATATTGCGAGTCATGCCAGTAACCTCCTTACCCGTCATTCCAGCGAAAGCTGGAACCCAGCGACTTTAGCCTCAGCCGCGCAAGTCATTGGTTCCCAGCTTTCGCTGGGATGACGGCTGGAGTCATACGGAAATGTCATGCGCAAGTCTCAGCATATAGATCGCGCCAATGGGGATTGGAGATCTCGATGAGCTTGATTTTCCACGCGCGCCTCCACGCTTTGAGCGCCTTCTCTCGTGTGATGGCCGAGTGCATGGTTTCGTGCTTTTCAAACCAGACGAGATCATGAACACGATATCGACGGGTGAAGCTTTCCACCACATGGTTGCGGTGCTGCCAGAGGCGAGCGGAAAGATTCGATGTCACGCCGATGTACAACGTGCCATTGCGGCCGCTGGCAAGCAGGTAACCGCACGGCAGACGGACTTCCCTCATTTATCAATCTCGGCGGATCAAACCATGCTTCCCATCGTCGTCCCAGCGAACGCTGGGATCCAGCGCCTTTCATCACCCCGCTTTGTAGGGAATACCTGAAGTCACTGGGTTCCAGCGTTCGCTGGAATGACGAGCCCAGCGAATTGCGCTTTTGACAGCATGCCGAACCAAGGAAAACAACCATGTCCGCACAACCTATCCCCCGCACCAGCCACATCCTCGATCCCGGTTTCGAGCTCACCCTGCGCCCGATGCGCTATCCGGCGTTCTACGAGATGTACAAGAGCGCGATCAAGAACACCTGGACGGTGGAGGAAGTGGATTTTTCGCTGGACACCACGGATCTGAATTCGAAAATGTCCGACGCCGAGCGCCATTTGATTCATCGGCTGGTGGCGTTTTTTGCCACCGGCGACACCATCGTTTCGAACAACCTGGTGCTGAACCTGTACCAGCACATCAACTCGCCCGAAGCGCGGATGTATCTGTCGCGCCAGCTGTATGAGGAAGCGCTGCACGTGCAGTTTTACCTCACCCTGCTGGACACGTATATTCCCGATCCCGGCGAACGCAACAAGGCGTTTTCGGCGATTGAGAACATTCCCTCGATCCACGCCAAGGGCGAATTCTGCTTCAAGTGGATCGACTCGATCCAGGGCCTGCAACGACTGGAAACGCGCGAGCATCGGCGCCAGTTCCTGCTCAACCTGATCTGCTTTGCCGCCTGCATCGAAGGGTTGTTCTTTTACGCCGCGTTCGCCTATGTCTATTTCCTGCGTTCACGCGGCTTGCTGCACGGACTGGCTGCCGGCACCAACTGGGTGTTTCGCGATGAATCAGGGCACATGGCGTTCGCCTTCGACGTGGTGCGCACCGTGCGCGAGCAGGAGCCTGACCTGTTCGACGAGAGCATGCGTGAGCAGGTCGAGCAGATGATGGAAGACGCCATCGCCTGCGAAACCCTGTTTGCCGAAGACGTGCTGTCCGGCGGCGTGGCCGGTCTGTCGGTGAAGGACATGCGCCAGTACCTGGAATACTGCGCCGATCAGCGTTTGACCCAACTCGACATGTCCACGATGTACGGCTCAAAGAATCCGTTCGACTTCATGGACTTGCAGGATGTGCAGGAAGTCACTAACTTCTTCGAGCGGCGGGTTTCGGCGTACCAGGTCGGGGTCGAGGGCGAGGTGGCGTTCGACATGGCATTCTGACAATTTGCGGCATTGCCAAGTCACGAATTTGATACCGCGTTGCAATAAACTTGCTTCAGGATTTCGCAAGGCTGTGACGCCTGATCCGCGGGAGGGTCGGCTTCCATCGTTTCAGTACGCGCCAACGGCGAGGGACGGGCTGACTCCCGTCGGCCGGGGTGCCTGAACCCACCACGTTGTCAGAACCAAAGGATCAATCGATGAGCCACCCCATTCGCACGCGGACCCTGCCGCTTGCCATTGCCGCCCTGCTCGCCACCTGCACGGTGTCGGCGCAGAACGTGACCACGTCGGGCGTCAGCGGCCGCGTGCTCGATGCCGCCGGCCAGCCGGTGACCGGCGCCACGGTGACCATCGTGCACGAGCCTTCGGGCACCACCAAGTCAGTCAGTACTGATGCCGACGGGCGCTACGCCGCGCAAGGCCTGCGTGTGGGTGGTCCGTTCGAGATCACCGCCAGCAAGAGCGGCGTGGCCGGCGCCGAACAGGGCAACGTGTTTCTGCAGCTGGGTCAGCCCTCCTCGATCAACCTGAGCATGGGCGCCAGTGCCGCCCAGGCCAGCAATTTGAGTGGCGTTACCGTGAACGCTTCAACCCTGGCGCAGACCTTCTCCTCGGACAACAAGGGCCTGTCGACCAACATCTCGCAGCAGCAGCTCAAGGCGACCCCGCAGGGCAACCGCTCGATCGACGACGTGGCCCGGCTGGATCCACGCATCACCGTGCTCGACCAGGGCGTGGGTTCGATCTCCGCCAACGGCATGAACAACCGCTACAACAACATTGCGGTGGATGGCGTCACGCAGGGCGACCCGTTCGGCCTCAACGCCAACGGCCTGCCGTACCAGAAGGCGGCGATCTCGCCCGAGACCATCGCCGAGTACAACATCTCCACCGCCAACTATGACGTGATCTCCGATACCGTCGGCGCCGACGTCAACGCGGTCACCAAGTCCGGCACCAACCAGTTCCACGGGTCCGTTTACTACGCCTACCGTAACGCCAACCACCTGGTCGGCGATGCCGGCTGGCTGCCGAAGAACAACCCCGGCTACAAGTACAACGGCTATGACAAGGACTCGACCTACGGCCTGACTCTCGGCGGTCCGATCGTCAAGGACAAGTTGTTTTTCTTCGTCTCGGCGGAGCACGAAAAGACCACCGGCATTGGCGCCGACTCCGCCAACGGCCTGGATAATTCGCTGGGCAACGGCGCTTCCACCAGCGGCAAGGTGTCACCCGGCGACCTGCAGAAGATCATCGACGCAGCCAAGACGCTCGGCCTGACCCCCGGCGCGTTCGGCGGTTCCAGCGCGCTGACCTATGACGACAAACGCTACCTGGGCAAGATCGACTGGAACATCACCGACAATCACCGCGCCAGCTTCACCTACCAGAACACGACCGAGCTGTTGCCGGCCGTCGGTGGCAATGGCCCCAGCAGCGTGGGCCTGTCGAGCTACACGTACACCAAGGAAATCAAGACCAACAACTACGTCGCCCATGTGTTCGACGACTGGTCCGATAATTTCTCCACCGAGGCCAAGGTCGGCTTCCAGAAGTACACCCAGGACACTACCGCGCCCTACCAGCAGCCGGCGGTAAACGTGAACCTGTCAGCGGACGGCAAGGGCCCTTCAGTGAACCTCGGCGAGGAGCGCTATCGTCACTACAACCACATCGATACCAGGAAGCTCAGCGTTTTCCTGGCCGGCACGTATTACCTCGGCGATCACGCAATCAAGGGCGGCATCGATTACCAGCGCAACAAGATCAACAATCTGTTCGGACAGGCCGAATTCGGTGTCTACAGCTTCTGGGGCATCGACAATTTTACCGCCGGCAACTACAACCGCTACGACCTCTACCACCCGGCGCCGGGCTACCAGCTTGACGACATCGCCGGCAAGTGGACCTACAGCCAGTACAGCCCCTTCCTGCAGGACACCTGGCAGGTCAACGATCAGCTTTCGGTGCAGTACGGCGTGCGCGTGGACATCCCGCACTCGAGCGGCAAGCCGGCCTACAACGCCGGCTTCGAGCAGGCGTTCGGCTATCGCAACGACTCCACCGTCGGTTCCAGCAACCGTGTGGTGGAGCCGCGCCTGAGCTTCAACTACGCGTTCGACAGCGAGTACAAGACCCAGTTGCGCGGCGGCGTTGGCCTGTTCCAGACCTCCCCGCCGACGGTCTGGATGACCAATCCGTTCCAGAACAACGGGGTCACCCTGCTCTCGTATACCTCGTTCGATCCGTCCACCGCGGAGTTCAGCGCCGACCCGTTGAACCAGAACATTCCGGCCGGAGGCGGCGCGGGTTCGATCGATACCATCGACAAGAACTTCAGACTGCCGACCGTGTGGAAGGCCAGTCTGGCGCTGGACCGCGAGTTGCCGTGGTGGGGGCTGGTCGCGTCGGCCGAGTACCAGCACATCCAGGTACGTGACGGCATTCGCTATCAGGCGGTCAACTTCGGCGCACCTACCGGCTTGCTGCCAGACGGCCGTCTGCAGTACTGGAAAACCCCGGGCGAGGCGGCCACGTCGAAGGATGCGTTGGCCAACCAGAACCGCAGCTTCAGCACCCAGTCGACCCTGCTGACCAACACCCACAAGGGCAAGTCCGACAGCTTCACGCTGGCCGTCACCAAACCGTTCACCGACGGCTTCTCCGGCACCGCCAGCGTCACCCTGAACCACGCCACCGACGTCGACCCTGGCATCGACACCATCGCCTACAACGGCTACTCGCGCGTGGCTCGCCTGAACCCGAACAGTGACGTCTCGGCCACCTCGAACTACAACACCGCGCAGAGCATCAAGCTGTCGCTGAACTGGCAGCACAACTTCTTCGGCAACTATGCCACCCAGGTGTCGATGTTCTACAACGGCCACACCGGCAACCCGTATACCTGGGTATTCGGCAACGATGCCAACGGCGACAGCATCGCCGGCTGGGATCCGGCCTACATCCCTGCGGCGGGAGATCCGAAGGTGAGCTACGGCAATGCCACCGCGCAGCAGATCCAGCAGTTCCAGGACCTCCTCTCCAGCGACAAGTACCTCAAGGACCATCGCGGCCAGGTCGCCTCGCGCAACGGCGCCCACGCGCCGTGGGTTACCACGCTGGACATGAGCTTCTCGCAGGAGATTCCGGGCCTGTTCAAGGACAACAAAGGCGAAATCCGTCTGGACGTCTATAACTTTCTCAACTTACTCGACAAGAATTGGGGCCAGCAGCGTTATGCCGGTTTGTATCCGACCCGTACACTGGCCAACTATGGCGGCGTGAATGCCCAGGGCCAGTACGTGTATAACCTGACCACCGACAAAAACGGCAACTACCAGCCGCAGCAGCTGCAGGTATACGACGGCGGTTTCTACGACCCGAGCCGCGTGGTGTCGCGCTGGTCGGCGATGTTGACCGTGCGTTACACGTTCTGATCTGACTCCATCGCGACAAGAGAACGGGCGCCCAGTGGGTGCCCGTTTTTTTATGCGTGCCCTGCTCAGCTTACAGGCCCACCGACCGTAAAATTCCGTCATGACCAAAGGCCTATTGACTACAGGTGTAGTCAAAGCGTACCGTAACTACACCTGTAGTCAGACAAGGCCACGTCATGAGCAAACCCACCATCGGCGATCAGGAGCTGGCGCTGCTGCATTACCTCTCCGAGCATCAGTCCGCTTCGGTCGGTGAGGTGGCGGCCGGCTTCGGCGAGCCACGCGGGCTCGCCCGCTCCACCGTGCTGACCATGATGGAACGGCTGCGCGGCAAGGCTTACATCAAGCGCCGCCAGCTGCGTGGCATGTTTCGATACAGCACCGCCACGGCGCCAAAGGAAGCCATGCGCAGCGCGGTGGCCAGCTTCGTCGAAAAGACCCTGAGCGGTTCGGTCTCGCCGTTTGTGGCCTGGATGTCCGAGCACGCGGAGGTCAGTGACAGCGAGCTGTCCGAACTCGAGGCGCTGGTGACGCAGCTGCAATCGAAGCGGCGGGAGTTGTGAATGGACACGCTCGATACGCTGATCGATACCCTGCTCACTCGACTGGTCTGGACGTCCGCCCAGGCCGTGCTCTTGATTGCTGTGGTCTGGCTGATCAGTCGGCTGCTGCCGCAACTGTGCTGTGCATTTCGCTGCACACTTTGGTGGCTTGTCGGCATGCAGCTGATCATCGGCCTGTGCTGGAACTCGCCGGTGGAACTGCCGCTACTCACGCCGCTGGCGCAGCCGAGCGCGATCATTCAGGCGGTGCCAGCCAGCGACCCGCTCGTTACCGGTCATCCAGCCGCCCCCACGATGTCGACCGCGTCAGCGACACCCGCAGCAAATGACTGGGCTGGCCAGTGGCGCCCCGCCCTGTTGTCGATCTGGTTGGCAGCGCTGATCGCGCAATGTCTGGTTGCGATCAAGCAGTGGCGTGCATCGCGGCGAGTGTTGCGGGAGTCGCAGATTCCTGACGAAATGCTGCGACTGGAATGCGCGAAGCAGGCGCGTCAGCTGGGCCTGCGTAAATCCCCGGCCTTGCGACTGTCCACCGCGATCAGCTCGCCGCAGGTGACCGGACTGTGGCGCCCCGTGGTGCTGCTGCCGACCGATCAGCGGCTGACGCGGGCCGAGTTGGTGATGGCGCTTTCCCATGAACTGGTCCATCTGCGTCGCGGCGATCTCTGGCTCGGCTGGATCCCGGTCATCGCGCAGCGGTTGTTCTTCTTTCATCCACTCGTGACCTGGGCCATGCGCGAGTACGCACTCCAGCGCGAAGCCGCCTGCGACGAACAAGTCATTGAGCAGGCCGGCGCCGATCCGCACGCTTATGGCCGGTTGCTGTTGCGTCTGGGTGTGACCCGCCCCCCGCACGCTGGCCTCGGCGGAGCATCCCCCACGTTCCAGAATTTAAAGAGGCGACTGATCATGTTGCAGCAGAACGAAAACCCCACGCGTCGATCCGGCTTTGCCTGGCTTCTGATCGTTTTGATTGCCCTCATCGGAGTGCTGCCCTACCGAGTCACGGCCGGCAGCGCCGACCAGACAAACTCGCCAACCAGCGTGCCCGCAACGCCGCCGGCACCTCCGATGCAGCCTCCGATGCCACCGCAGGCGTTACCGCAAACTCCGCCCCCGCCGCCTGCCTTGCCGCCTGCTCCACCAGCACCGCCAGCCCCGCCGATCGACGGCAGCGGGTTTTCCGCACATCACGTCAGCATCGACACAACCTCTGACGCCGATGAAGGCTTCGCCCTGTTCAACGGCGACTCGGTCACCATCAACGGCAGCACCCGCGACGTTGCCACCGCAAAGCGTCTGCAGCACGGCAGTGAGCCCATGCTGTGGTTGCGCCGCGGCGACAAGGCCTGGGTGATTCGCGACAAAGCCACGCTGGAACGTGCACAGCACATCTACCAACCGATTTCGCAGCTGGCCGAGGCGCAAGGCAAGCTCGCGGGGAAGCAGGGCGAGATCGCCGGTCGTCAGGCCGGGCTGGCGGCTCGTTCGGCAGGCTTTGCCGAACGACAGGCGGCGGTCGCCCAACGCCAAGCACAACTGGCGGCGCAAACGATAGACCCGGAGACACGCGCATCCGCCGAGATGCAGTCCCGTCGCCGCTCGCTGCAGGCACAGCAGGACACGCTGGGCAAGCAACAACTTGCCCTGCAAGCCGAACAAAACAAAAAGCAGAGCGAGCTGTCCGCGAAGCAGTCCGAGCTATCCAGACAGCAGGCCGCCATGTCGCGACAGCAGCAGCAGGCCTCACAAAAAGCCGATCAGCAGATCAAACAGCTGATGGATAACGCGCTGGCCTCGGGCACAGCCCAACCCGCCGCCGCACGCTAGCGCACGCTGAATAACCTGTCCTCCCAGCGCCGTATTCCCACCTCCCCAAGACCGAATGCCATCCAATTCAGCGCGAAGCTCCATGTTCTCGCCAGCTTCATAGAGCGCTTTCAACACCGTCAGGGCTGATCAAACTGGATTCGTTCTTGCTTGGCATGAGGCACCGAATAATCGCTCTCACGTATGACGACGCTGAAAAAGTTCGTTCGAACCTGACCCAATCGCCAGCCTGGATATTTCGACCGAGCCAACTCAAAAGCGTTTCGCGCTCCTTCGGACCGGTTCCTTTCTCTCGCTCACCCACGTCTTCGCTTGGAGTGCAAACGAACAGCAAAGCTGGCCCGAAGCGCAAAGGCCATGGCGAACCACCTTTCAGCTTGTCCTCAATCCACCCGCCGCTGCAGAAGCGAGTAGGAAGTCAAAAGCAACTCGCTTACACGCGCCGACGCCAGAAACGACACATCGAAAATTCTAGTTGCCCTTAGCCGATTGCCGATTGCCGTTGCCGTTGCCGTTGATGTTGATGTTGATGTTGCTGTTGATCTTCAACCCCCTTGTGAGGCGGTGA
>JBDTXA010000030.1:0-25309 GCA_040006415.1 Rhodanobacter sp. | reverse complement strand
CGGCTGCATCATCCGCGCCCGCTTCCTGCAGAACATCACCGATGCGTACGCCGAGGATGATTCTCTGGCGAACCTGCTGCTGGCCCCGTATTTCCGCGACATTGCCACTCAGTACCAGTCGGCGTTGCGCGAGGTGGTCACCGCGGCCATTGCCACCGGCGTGCCGGTGCCGTGCTTTTCCTCGGCGATCGCCTACTACGATGGCTATCGCAGCGAACGTCTGCCTGCGAATCTCATACAGGCACAACGCGACTTCTTCGGCGCCCACACGTTTGAACGCATCGACGAAAAAGGCAGCTTTCACGAAGGCTGGAGCTGATGCCGATCTGTAGGAGCGCGCTCGCGTGCGATGCTCTTTCTAGTGGCATCAAAGCAGGAGCATCGCGCACAAGTGCGCTTCTACAATCGCCATCCCGAACGAAGATGCATCGACGAAAAAGGCAGCTTTCACCGAGGCTGGAGTGAAAGCGAGGAATGAGTGTGGAGGAGTGAGAAGTGAGATCGCAAACGCGGGGGTTTCGGCAAAATTGGTCCTAGGAGTTGCACTGCCCTCTCTCTCATTTCTCACTCCTCTTCACTCACTCCTGCCACTAGGTAAGATCGGAACCTAGGAGTTGCAGTGCTCTCTCTCATTCCTCACTCCTCTTCACTTAACTCCTGCCACTAATGCCTGAGCTTCCCGAAGTAGAAACCACCCGGCGGGGCATTGCACCGCACCTGATCGGGCGGCGCGTCACCGGCGTGATCTTGCGTCGACCCGACCTCCGCTGGCCGATCCCCGACGAGATCAGCCAGCTGCTGCCGGGCCAGCGCGTCGACGCCGTGGAGCGGCGGGCGAAATACCTGCTGTTGCATACCGAAGTCGGCAGCGCCCTGCTTCACCTGGGCATGTCCGGTGTTCTGCGCGTGCTGCCGCCCGACGCGCCAGTGGGGAAACACGACCACGTCGACATCACCCTCGAACGCACGGCGGCACAGGCCTCCCGTGTCCTGCGCTTCACTGATCCACGCCGCTTTGGTTGTCTGCTGTGGCAACCGCCCGGCGAAACGCATGCGTTGCTGGCAGCGCTGGGGCCCGAGCCGCTTACCGACGACTTCGACGGCGACGTGCTGTGGCGACGGTCGCGCGGCCGCCGTGCAGCGGTGAAGCTGTTGCTGACGGACAACGCGGTCGTCGTTGGCGTGGGCAATATCTACGCCAGCGAAGCGCTGTTCGCCGCCGGCATCGATCCGCGCCGTGCCGCCGGCGGCGTGTCACGTGCCCGCTACGTCAGGCTCGCCGCGGAGGTGAAACGGATACTGGCGTGGGCGATCGAACGTGGCGGCACGACTCTGCGCGACTTTCTCGATCCCGACGGCGCACCCGGCTACTTCTTTCGCGAACTCAACGTCTATGGCCGCGCGGGAGAGTCGTGTCGTGTCTGCGGTATACCGATCCGTCAAGTCGTGCTGGGACAGCGCTCCACCTTCTGGTGTCCGCACTGCCAGCATTAATTCGCGCTCTCGGCGGGAGCTGTTTTTGTGGGAGCTCCTGAAGGATCGACTTCAGTCACGATGCTCTTGCTTCGGGTTGTTCAATGCAGAAGCATCGGGACTGAAGTCGCTCCCACAAGGGCTGCTCCCAAAGTTCGGGCGGCGTCCCGGCTACTATGCCGGCCAGGCGAACTCGACAAAAGAATTGTTGAACTGGGGATTTTCCAGGCCGCCCCCGACATTCAGCGTTACGCCGCCGGGCACGCCGTCCACCTCCAGCATCTGACCGTCGTTGAAGTGCGCACCCAACGCCTCAAGCTCGATCATTTTTTCGCACAGTACCCCGGCGCGATCGACAGCGCCGTCGGGCACGTGACGGATACTGATATCAGGCCGCCCGAACTTGCGCATACCGCGGGTATGCACCCACGAACGGCCGCCTTCGGTCTCTTCGTCACAAAGGATCAGCAGGTGGCTGCGGACCGGTGCGCCTTCGGGAATCAAATATTTCTCGCGCCACTGGTCAGCGCTGAGCAGGCTCAGCGTCTGCGGGTCGAGAATCGCCACCCCGCCGATGTCGAGCAGGCCGGCCAGTACGCCCATCGTGTCGCGCAGGTAACCGGTGGCCTGGCTGTCTTTCAAGCTGCCACGTACTACCACGACTTCCGGCGCATCGAACGCCAGCTGATACGCCTGCGGCGAGTTCTGCCTGAACATGCGGCCCAATGAACCCTTCAGCGGATAGCCTTCCCACTGGCGCAAAGCGTTGTGGTAATGGCTGACCGATTCGATTCCCGCCGGCAGGCCGGCGCTGCCGTAGTCGACCGAAGGCACGCGCACCGGCTCGAACTTCCCGAACACGTAAAACTGCAGCAGGATCTCTTCGTCGCTGGGCTGCCAATGCGGCCGCTGCCAGGCGGGGATGGTGATCTTTCGACTCATGGGAATCCTTGGATGGGTGCCGCTCAGCGCGTTTCGCTTAGCGGCAGCACGGATTGCTGCAACTCGATGCAACCCGTGCCTTCGTTGATTTTCTTGAATTCGGCGCGACTCACCGAGACATAGCGGTCGTTGCCACCGATCTCAACCTGCGGCCCCTTGGTCACCGCGCGGCCGTGTTCGTCCACCCGCACTACCATGGTGGCTTTGCGGCCGCTGTGGCAGATCGTCTTGATCTCTTCCAGGTTGTCGGCCCAGGCCAGCAGATAGCGGCTGCCATCGAACAGCTCGCCGCGGAAATCGGTGCGCAGACCGAACGCCAGCACCGGTACGTTGAGTCGATCGACCACGTCGCTGATCTGCCACACCTGCGCCTTGGTGAGGAACTGCGCCTCGTCGACGAACACGCAATGCAGCGCACCGCGCTCGGCGATGTCGGCCTCGACCCGTTCAAACAGGTTTTCATCGGCGGAGATGCGCAGCGCGTCGGCCTTCAGCCCGATGCGCGAAGCCACCACACCTTCGCCGAAGCGATTGTCCAGTGATGGCGTGAAAATCAGCGTGCGCATGCCGCGCTCGTGATAGTTGTACGCGCTCTGCAGCAGCGAGGTGGTCTTGCCGGCATTCATTGCCGAGTAATAGAAATAGAGCTTGGCCATGGGTAGGGAAATTCGGTTCGTGACCCTCCATTGTAACGCGGGTGTCAGACATTGTAGGAGCGCACCCTGTGCGTGATGTTTTTCCGTTCCCACACCAAGAGCATCGCGCACAAGGTGCGCTCCTACATGCTCACGCCTTGTCCAGCGGCGTATTGCCACCGCTGAACTCGGCGCGCGCTTGTCGCAGACGGTAGCGGTGTTCGGCACGGGCCTGGCGCCAGTGGGCCAGCGTGCTTAAGCCGAAGATCAGCTTGAACAGGCGCAGCTTGCGCAGCACGATGGGCGTGTCGTAAAGGTCACCGGCCAGCATCGAAATCACGCCCTGCTCCAGTTGCCAGTCATTGCGCGGCTGACGAAACATTGACTGCATCACCGGACCGTTGAAGCGATAGATGAAAAATGAAAAACGCTTCATCGCCCCGCGCTGGCGCTTCTCCAGTTTGCGCATCATCCGCATTTCGCACGAAGGGTCCTGCAGTGCGGCCTCGACCACTTCCACGGCTTTTTCCGCACCGCTCATGGCGAGGTAAACGCCCGAGGAGAATACCGGATCGAGAAACGCAAACGCATCGCCGACCAGCATCCATCCCGGACCGCCCATGCAGGTGGCGTCATACGAATAGTTTCCGGTAACGCGCGCCTTGTCGATCATCTGCGCGTTCTCGAGGCGCTTCCACAAGGCCGGGCAGGCCTTCAGGGTGTCGATTAGAAAATCCTTGGTGCCGCGGCCGTTGCGCTGCTTGAAATACTCAGGCCGGCTCACGGCGCCTACGCTCATGACGCCATCGGGTAGCGGAATCATCCACATCCAGCCGTAATCAAAATTGTAGACACTGATATTGCCGGCGTCTTCGCCCGCGCGGGTCTCGGCGCCGCGGAAATGGGCGAAGAGGGCGGCGCTCTGATGCTGGTTGTTCTTGCGCCGCAGTTTGTTACGCGAGGCCATCAAGGCATCCCGACCGCTGGCATCGACCACGTAACGCGCGTCGATGCGGTAGCTGCTGCCGTCATCGACGCTCACGTCCAGCTGCCACTGGCGTGCCCCGTACTGATCGACCGCAACAACCTCGTGCCCCTCGCGCGCGTCGGCACCGGACTCACGCGCATGGTCGTACAGCATTTTGTCGAAATCCTGCCGCCACACCTGATAAGCGTGCGGCGGACTGTTGCCGATCGCGCGGTCGAACGCATACGTGTTGTAACCGCGTTCGTTGTCGGCCTCGAAATCGGCCCCGCGTTTATACACGCCAAGCTGGCGTACCTTGTCGAGCACACCGAGGCGTTCAAACACCGGCAGATTCATCGGCAACAGCGACTCGCCGATGT
Organism: Rhodanobacter sp.; assembly: GCA_040006415.1. GTDB lineage: Bacteria > Pseudomonadota > Gammaproteobacteria > Xanthomonadales > Rhodanobacteraceae > Rhodanobacter. The sequence goes on along the minus strand of JBDTXA010000030.1, from coordinate 20,912 downwards.
GGAAGCGCGGATGATGCGCCTTCTCCAGCGCAATCACTTTGTGCCCACGCTGCGCCAGCAGGGTAGCCGCGGTGCTGCCACCGGGGCCGCCACCGATCACCACCACGTCGCACGTCTCAACCGTCGATCCCATCTAATCCCTCAGTTCGTGTCCGGCGCCAGCGCCACAGTCGGCGATTATGCCGCAGGTCGGGCCGACAACCGAAGGGGCTCTGCTAACATCGAACGCCGCATCACGCTGCTGTCCGATCCATGCTCAACCCTCAACAACTGGCCGCTGTCGAACATTGCGACAGCCCTTTGCTGGTGCTCGCTGGCGCGGGCTCCGGCAAGACCTCGGTGATCACCCAGAAGATCGCCTATCTGGTCCAGCGACGGAAGCTGGCGCCGTCGAAGATTGCCGCCATCACCTTCACCAACAAGGCCGCGCGAGAGATGCGCGACCGCGTGGCGCAGCTGGTCAGTACCGAGGATGCCGCCGCACTGACGGTGTGCACCTTCCACGCGCTCGGCCTGAAATTTCTGCAGATCGAGCACGAGCGCGCCGGCCTGCGCCGCGGCTTTTCGGTGCTGGACGCGGACGACAGCGGCGCCATCGTCAAGGAGCTGGCGCCAAAGGGCGTCAAGAACGACGTTTTGTTCGGCATCCGCAGCCTGCTGGGCCGGGCCAAGAACAGCGGCCTGTCGCCGGAAGAGTCGCTGGCGGCCGCGCGCAGCCCGCGCGAGCTCGAAGCGGCGACGATCTACGACATGTACCAGCAGCGGCTGGCGGCGTTCAATGCTGTCGACTTTGATGACCTGATCCGCCTGCCATTGCGCATTCTCGAAGCCGACGCCGAATGTCGCGAGGCTTGGCGCGAACGCTTCCGCTACCTGCTGGTGGACGAATACCAGGACACCAACGACGCCCAGTACCGCCTGCTGAAGGCGCTGACCGGCGACCGCGGCGGCATCACCTGCGTCGGCGACGACGACCAGTCGATCTACGCCTGGCGCGGTGCCAACCCGGAGAATATCGACCAGCTGGGGCGTGACTGGCCCAGCTTGCGGGTGATCAAGCTGGAGCAAAATTACCGCTGCGGCAAGCGCATCCTGCGCGTCGCCAACCGGCTGATCGGCAACAATCCGCATCTGCACGAAAAAAAGCTGTGGAGCGAACTGCCCGAAGGCGCGCCGATCCGCGTGCTGGAGTGCAAGGAAGCCGACCACGAGGCCGAGCGCGTCGCCGCGATCGCCACCGCCATTGTCGAAAAGCACAAGGCGCGCTGGCACGACATCGCGATTCTCTACCGCGGCAATTTCCAGGCGCGTCCGCTGGAAAAGGCGCTTCGGCTGGCGCGCGTTCCTTACCACCTCACCGGCGCACTGAGCTTCCTCGACCGGGCCGAAGTCAAGGACGTGATGTGTTATCTGCGGCTGCTGACCAACCCCAGCGATGACGCCGCGTTTCTGCGCGTGGTGAACGTACCCAAGCGCGAGATCGGTTCGACCACGCTGGAAAAACTCGGCGGATTCGCGCAGTCAAGGCAAAGTTCGCTGCTCGACGCCACCCGCAGCGACAGCGTGCTGCGCCAACTCACGCCGCGCCCGGCCGCCGCGTTGGCCTCGTTCGCCAACCTGCTGGACGAACTGCGCAGCGCCTCGCTGCACCAAAGCGCCGCCGACTTGGTGGACCTGATCCTCAAGCGCACCGGCTACGTCGCCCAGATTATCGCCAGCACGCCCGATGCCGCCGTGCGCGATCGCAAGCTGGGCAACCTGCAGGAACTGGCCGACTGGTTCCGCGCCATGCAGAAAAATGGCAACAGCGCCGGCGACCTCGCCTCACAGCTGGCTCTGCTCAGCCACGCCGATCGCGACGAACCAGGCAACGCCGTGCGCATGATGACGATGCACGCCGCCAAGGGGCTGGAGTTCCGCTTCGTCTTCATCGTCGGCTGCGAAGACGGCACCCTGCCGCACGAAGGCGCCATCGACGAAGGCCGCACCGACGAGGAGCGCCGGCTGATGTACGTCGGCATCACCCGCGCCAAGGAGCTGCTGACGCTGTCGTGGTCAGCGCAAACCAAACGCTACGGCGACATCCACCGCAACCAGCCCAGCCGATTCCTGCAAGAACTGCCGCAGGAAGACCTGCACTGGCAGGGCAAGGACCCGGAAGCAGACAAGGAAGTGACCCGTGAAACCGCGCAGTCGCATATGGCGAAGATCGCCGCGATGCTGGCTGGCCGTTGATCGCAAGGGTGCCGAACCGTGCGGACTACCATCAAACGATCAGCCTCACCAAACCCGTCGGCGCCACCTTGCCATGTGACGGTGCGGGTCGCCGCGGCAACCGACCGGCTGCCGTACAACTTCCTGTATGCCGAGTGCGTCGCAAAGGCCTCACACACGCGAAGATCGTCCCCCAGCGACGCGAGCCGCTGGACACTTGGCTCAGCAATTTTCGCTAGCGGTTCGTGCCGCGGTTGCCGTGCTTCGACTCGACATTCGAGCTGCTCGATGGGCTGGCACGACGTCTTGTTCGACTATCTTATCCATGCTCACCACAACACATACCACGACAAAATCGGATAACGTCCTTGTCGAATCCAGGAACCTCTTGCGCCTGCTTCGGGCCCGTCCGCTCACAGGAAGCTCCTGGCTTACCACTTCAGGATTCCAAGCAGGCACCAAGACCCCATGACTGACCCTGCCGCCCTTTACGCCCAGCTTGCCGCCAAATTCAAGCAGGGTCTTTGGCAGGAAGCATTGGCACTGGCCAAGCAGTTGCTGCCTTTCGCTCCGGAACATGCCGGCGTCCACAGTATTGCGGGAGTGAGCTGTCTTGAACTGCAGCAGTGGCCGAACGCCGTCGTCCATCTGCGTCGTGCTGCGGAGATCGATCCATCCCGGGTTGATTTCGCGATCCTGTACGCCAAAGCACTCCTGAGCAACCATGCATATGGGCAGGCCCGGATGGAGGCGGATCGTGCGATGGCGCTGACACCACAAGACCCGATGGCACTGGATACGCTGGGTGTGATCTACGTGCGGACTCAGGCACATCAGCAGGCCGTCGCGGCGTTCAGGCAAGCCGTCTCGTTTGCTCCGGATTCCGCCGCGCGTCGACTCAATCTCGCCACCGCACTGGCGGCAACTGGCCACGTCGACGACGCGGAACGCGAACTTGAAATCTGCATCCGTCTGGATGCTTCGACCTTGCATTCCCACCTGCTGCTTGCGCAACTGCGGCAACAAACCCGCGACAACAACCACCTGGTCAGGTTGCAGTCCCTGCTGGCGCAGCACCGGGGCGAAGCCGTTGCTTCGCTTTCCCTCAACATGGCTTTGGCAAAGGAGCACGAGGATCTGGGCAACTACCCCGAAGCCTTCCGCCACACCGTACAGGGCAAGTCGGCTGGCCGATCTCTTCGTCCGTATTCAAGCCAGCAGGACAAGCATCTGTTCGCCACCCTGATGCGAGCTTTCCCGCAGACCCCGGCAATGGCGTCTTCGGGTGACCCCAGTGACGCACCGATCTTCATCATCGGCATGCCGCGCAGTGGCACCACGCTGGTCGAACGCATTCTGTCCAGTCATCCGGACGTCTGTGCTGTCGGCGAGTTGCAGAATTTCGCCGCCGCCCTCCAGCAGGAATCAAACAATCAGCAACCGTACCTGCTCGACCCGGGCATGCCGCAGCACATTGAATCCATCGACTGGCAACAACTCGGAGCACGCTATATCGCCAGCGTCGGTCCCGAGACGATGCGGAAACCGCACTTCATTGACAAGATGCCACATAACTTCCTGTATGCCGGGTTCATTGCGCACGCGCTGCCCAACGCAAAAATCATCTGCGTGCGGCGCAACCCGATAGATACCTGCCTCGCCAATTTTCGGCAGCTCTTTGCACACCCGTCCATTCACCTCGACTACTCGTTTGATCTGCTCGACACCGGCAGGTATTTCATTCTCTTTGACCAGTTGATGGCGCACTGGGAGCGCTTATTTCCTGGGCGTATCCACGAAGTGAGCTACGAAAACCTCGTTGACTCGCAGGAATCATGTTCGCGGGCACTGGTTGAATACTGCGGATTGAGCTGGGATGACGCGTGCCTGCATTTCGAGAAGAATCCATCTCCCGTCGCCACTCTCAGCTCGCAACAAGTGCGCAAGCCGATATTCCATTCATCCGTCGGACGCTGGAAGCACTACGAGCAAGAGCTAACGGGACTGCGCAAACTGTTGCAGGATGCGAAGCTTATTGAGGCATCGTGAAAGCGTGCCATCGCGTGGCCATTTTGAAATTCCGATATCGTGGTACGACTCGCCTCTTGTGACCCACCCATGACTGATCCTGCAGCACTCTTTGCCGAGCTGACCAACGCGTTCAATCAGCGAGCGTGGCCAGAGGCCCGGGCGCTGGCGACACAGCTGCTCTCCATCGCGCCACCACATCCTGCAGTGCATTACATCGCCGGGGTGGCGTCGATGGAGCTTCAGGAAATGCCGAAAGCGCTCTCGCATCTTCATCAGGCTGCCGACCTCGATCCCAACCAGATCGATATCCTCACCCAGTTCGCCAAGGCGCTGGCGCTGGTAAAGATGTCGCCAGAAGCTCGGCGCGCCGCCGATCGTGCGATGGCGTTGGGGCCTAACGATCCAATCACTCTGGACACGCTGGGCGTAGTGTACACGCAGGTTCATGCGCATGCCGAAGCGAAAAACGCCTTCCACCAAGCAGTTACGCTCAATCCGCAACATGCGCCGTATCGATTTAATTTGGCAACCGCCTTGCTAGCTACTGGCGAGATCGACGACGCCAAGGGCGAGCTAGAGGCCTCCATCCGGATCGATCCGCGATACTGGAAAGCCCATCTGACCCTGGCCCAACAGCGTCGGCAGACAGCTACAGACAATCACATCGAGCGGCTGAAATCGTTGCTAACCGGACAAGAAGCCAACCTCGAGGCGCAGACCTATCTGCATATGGCGCTGGCAAAGGAGCACGAGGATTGCGCAGAGTACCCGGCGGCATTCGCGCATTACACCCGCGGCAAATCCGCTGCCGGTGCCGGTGCCGGTCGCGGCTACACCATTGCTCAGGACGAAGCACTATTTGCAGCGATCACCGCAGCCTTCCCTGCGCCGCAGCTGTCGTCGGCTGGCTGTGCTTCGGACGAGCCCATCTTCGTGATCGGCATGCCACGCAGCGGCACCACCTTGGTGGAACGCATCATCAGCAGTCATCCGGATGTCTACTCAGCCGGTGAACTGCTGAATTTCGGCTTGACCCTGAAACGCCATTCGGGCAGCCGAACGCCAGTGATGCTTGATCTCGACACCATCCAGCGTAGCGACAACCTTGACTGGACATCCCTGGGTGAGCAATACGTCAAAAGTACTCGACCGGCGACGGGGGGAAGGCCGCGTTTCATCGACAAACTTCCGCACAATTTTCTCTATGCCGGATGGATCGCCCGCGCACTGCCAAATGCCAGAATCATCTGCGTGCGCAGGGATCCGATGGATACCTGCCTCAGCAATTTCCGCCAGTTGTTTGCGCCGCAGTCGCCCAACTTCGGCTACTCGTTCGACCTGCTGGATACCGGCCGCTATTACGCCTTGTTCGATAGGCTGATGACCCATTGGCGGCGCGTGCTTCCCGGACGCATCCTGGAAATATCGTACGAAACTATGGTGGATTCACAGGAAGCCTGCTCGCGGCAATTGCTGGAATTCTGTGGCCTGCCCTGGGACGAGCAGTGTCTGCAGTTTGAACACAACGCGGCTCCGGTCAATACCGCGAGCGCGGTGCAGGTACGTTCGCCGATCTACCGCAGCTCACTCAGGCGCTGGAAAAAGTACGAGCGGCAGCTGGTTGACTTGCGGGCTGTGCTGGGCGACGCCGGTATCGCCATTGATGCGGACGCTGCAAACTGATGTCGCGCCTACGCATCGGTCCCCACTGCCGCAGCGCCATCTTAGACTGGAACAAAAAGTGGCTCCGTCGAGACGGAGCCACTGAGTGGGTTCGTAAAATCAAATCAAGTGATCAGGAGCCTTTGCCGAACTTGTAATTTGCCTCCAGATACATGGCACGCCCGTACGGGTTGTAGTTATCCGTGTTGTAGGGCTGGCTGGTGGTGCCCGGATACGAGTGATCGGCCGGCGGCATCTTGTTGAACAGGTTGGTTACCTGCAACGAGAGGCCGAGGCTCTTGATCGGATTGTAGCTCACGCTGGCGTTGAACAAGGTCCAGGCTCCAAGCCTGCCTGCCAGCGGATAGGCCTCCGTCTGCGCATAGCTGTCGCTCTGCTGCGCCTGATAGTTGGGCGTACGGCCATAACGGTTGACAAACACGGTAGTGGACCACTTGCCCTTCAACCAGCTCAGCGACGCATTGGCCTTGCTCTTGAAATCGGTGCTGTAGTTCGGGTGACGCAGCAGATCTATCGACGGGTCGATTACATACTGCTGAGAGGTGTGCTTCAGTACATCCGAATAGGACATGTCGAACACCAGTCTGCCGAGCGAGCCAATATCGTGCCCATAACCGAAATGCGCCGAGATTGCGTTGACCTGCTCGTTGGCGATATTGAGCTTGGTTGTCGTGATGTTGGTAATTGGACCGAGCAACTGAACGTTGTTGAGAACCTTGCCAGCCGTACCACGAGTAATCAGATCAAACGCGTTCTTGCAGGTTTGTGTGGACGGGTCAATGGTGCCGACGTCGCACAGGTATTCGGTATTGGACAGAGTGTCTGCGCTGAGCTGGGAGATTTCGTTATTGATGCTCCAGTGCAGGTAGTCCACGCTCATCGACATGTTCTCGATCGGCGCCCATACCACGCCATAGCTCCATACCTTGGCCTTGATTGGCTGCAGATCCGGGTTGCCGACCGTAACGCCCTGGAACTGGGCTGACTTGAAGCTGTCTGGACAGTTGCCCAGAGTGGAACCCACGAAGCCCTGCCGAGCACAATTGAGATAGTCGGTGACGCTGTTGTAGTAGCCGCTGGGCCGCTGGAACTCATCCGACAAGGTGGGCACCTTGAACGCGGTCCCATAGCGGCCACGTAGCAGCAAGGTGTCAAACGGACGGTACTCCAGCCCGATGTTGTAGGTGCCGGCGCCGACATTCTGGCTGGCCACCTTGTAGTTATCATAGCGACCGGACAGATCCAGCGTGACCTGCGACAACACCGGCAGGCGCAACTCGGTGGTGGCAGCAGCACGCGAGCGGTGGCCTGCGCCCGGCGTCGCGCTGTTACCCCAGATGTACGGGGTGGTGATCAGGGTTCCGCCGCCCTCATCGATCGTGGTGGTCTGCAGCAAACGCGGATCGGGCGAGATATCAAATCCCTCATTACCGCCTTCCACCACCACCGCGATGCCGGCATCACCGCCCGGCAAATGGAACAGCGACGCGTTGGTCAACTGGCCGCGCAACATGTTGTCCCAGGTTTTGGACGGGGTATTGACGCGAGTCGTGAAGGCGGCGTAGTCGGCCGCAGAGACCGGCTTGAAAAAATTGCCATAGTCGGGAGTGAAGACCGGATAGCCCGAGTACGTGCCCTGCTGTGGACCCAGCACGTGGCTGCTGTAGTAGCCCTCGACCTTGCTCGCCACCCGAGACGTGCTGAGATTTCGCAGGTGGTCATCGGAATGCGTGAAGCCAAGGTCATAGTCCCAACTGGACTGACCAAAGGTGCCACGCGCACCAAACGTGAGCATGTAAGCGTTCTCGTACTGCTTGCTCATGATGTTCTGAAAGCCACCCACTTCCTCGGGTGCGAACGTGTGCTGCAAGGTAACAATGCTGCCGCCATCCAGGCTTGGATCCCAGAAATACCCGCCAGTGGTTTGCGCCGGAATGACCTGGGTGCCCCAGAAATTTGTACTGCCACCGTTGGAGAACTTGTCTTCGGAGTAGGTGTAAAGCAGGTCGCCATAGAGTTGCAGGTTTTCACTTACATCAAACGTGTTGTGGGTGTAGATGCTGGCGCTCTTGCTACCCAACGAAAGCGTCGAGCCGTAGGGCGTGTTGGGCGAACCGCAGTAGTTGCCTCGACCGGGGCGGTTGTACTGCTTGGTAGTGCCACCGTGCAACGCCGAAAGATTCTGACAGTTGGCTGGATCCTGCAGATAATTGGTGAGACCGCCCGCATCATTGCTGTAAACCTGATAGGCCAGGCTATCGCGCAAGGGAATGCCAGGACTGGTGCCTTGCTGATAATAGCCGCGGGTCAGCGCGCGATCCTGGCTCCAGATCGGCTGGGTACTGTCGAACTGGAAACCCACCAAGGAGGTGAATTTACCGGCGGTGAAGCTGTCGGCAAAGCTGATGCGTCGGCTGGCCCCACCACCGTCCTTGTCCCAACCATAACGAACGTCGAGGGTCGGGGCGTCGATGTGCTTTTTCAGCACGATATTGATCACGCCCGCAATCGCGTCAGAGCCATACAACGAGGACTGGCCGCCCGGCAGGATGTCGATGTGATCGACCATATCCATCGGGATGCCGCTGATGCTGTTGAAGGTGTCGCTACCGTTGTACAGGCCCGGGAAGTTGCCCATCGGGCGACCATCGATCAGGTACTTGGTGAAGCCTACCGGCAAACCGAACATGCTCAGCGTCTCGGCACCCGTGGTGAACGAGTTGGTGTCCTGCATGCCTTGCACGCTGCCGGTGGAGAACGAAGCCTGTTGCAGGGCCTGCGCCACCGTAGTGAAGCCCTTGGCCTTCATGTCGTCGGCCGTGATTGTGATGATTGGCGTGGCCGTCTCGATCTGACTCTGCGGAATCAGCGAGCCGGTGACGGTAATCGCCTCCAGCTTCTTGGCGTTTTTGGCCACCGGTGCTGGCGCCTGGTCACTATTCTGCGGTGAGCCATCGGATGGCGCCGACTGTGCGTGGGCCGTGCCATAGCCAAGCGCGAGTGCCGCCACGATCGCCACGGTAATTTTTGATTTAATCATTTTCTTCAGAACTCCCCTCAAAGTTTTTGCACTTGTTGAACCCGCCTGATGGAACGGAAGTCCATGTATGCGGAACTGTTAGGGGATCGAAAACGGCATGCACGTCTGCAGCTTCTCGGGTCATCCCTGATTAGGATTTAGCATGTTCGGCCAACGCAACACAACATTTTTTATACATAATGCCGCTAGTTGCACCCAGTCGAAGCGGTTGCCTGGCCCTGGGCCTGCTCGCGATCAGATCAGATCAGGCCCTCGGCCTCGAGCTCGTTTTTCAGATAGGCGTAGTAGATCGGCGCGGCGATCAGGCCGGGCAGGCCGAAGATGGCTTCCATCAGCAGCATTGCGACCAGCAGCTCCCACGCACGGGCACGAATCCGGGTGCCGACGATGCGGGCGTTGAGAAAATATTCCAGCTTGTGGATGAGGATCAGGAACACCAGTGCCGCGATGCCCACCCCCAGCGACACCGACAGCGCGGCGATGCTCACTGCCGTATTCGACAGCAGGTTGCCGATCACCGGCAGCAAGCCAAGGATGAAGGTGATCACCACCAGCGTCTTGGAAAGCGGCACGTGGATGCCCATCAGCGGCAACGCCACCAGCAGGAAGAGCGCGGTAAAGGCGGTATTGATCAGCGAGATCTTGATCTGCGCAAACACGATGTTGTGGAACGCCGTGACCAGATGCTGACAGCGTCGACTGAGCGAGGCGGCCAGTGGACCCGTCTGATGCGCGGGGCGCGTGTGACTGAGCGCCACGATGGCGCCCAGGACCAGCCCGGCGAGGATGTGCACCAGGCCCCGCGCCGCGCCCTTGCCCGCCAGTTGCAGCGTGCCGGCGTGCTTGCGCGCCAGGTCGACCGCGCCCAGCCGCATCTCCTCCACGCTGTCAGGAAGATGGTTGACCAGCATCGCCGGCAGCTGCTGGCGTGCCTTGTCCACCAGCGGCATCAGTTGCTCCTGCCACAGCGCCCGTGGATTGCCGAGCTCGCTGTGGAACAGGCTGATGGCGCCCAAAACCATCAGGATCAGCACTCCCACCACCACCGCGCCGATCAAGGCCACGACCACCATCCTCGCGCGGTCGCCCGAGATGCGCCGTCCCAGCAGCGGGCTCATTCCCTGCACCAGTTCGTAGACCAGTAGCCCAGCCAGCAGCGCCGACAGCAGGTGAACCTTGATCACCAGTAGCAGGGCGGCGGCGGTGAGCAGATAGCTTGCGTAGCGGATCGCCGGCGAAGGTTGGCGCGAAAAAGACGGGGGAGAATCCATGCAGGATGGCGCCGTGGGTCGGGGGCGTCAGTCTGTCAGCAGGCCGCGTCCGCTGCCAGCCCCGGCGATGACTGCCACGGGGCTGTCGTAAACTCCGTTCATATTTTGGTTTCTTTTGGCTCAAGGATTTCTGCATGTCATTTCGCCTGCCCGCGACCCTGCTCGCGTTCGCCCTGCTCACCGGCTGCGCCACCACGGCGTCGGCACCACCCGCTGCGGAACCGGCGCCCGTATCCACGGCGGCAACGACCAGCGTCCCGGCGAATGACAACCTCAACGCCACGGTCTGGACCCAGACTGCCATCGAGCACGATCTGATTTACCTGCAGACGTATCGCGACGCCCAGTCGCGTCTGCTGGCCGCGTTGAAGGACCGCCAGTGGGATGCGCTGGGCAAGGACGATCGTGTCGCCGCGATCAAGGGCCTCAAGCCGGCCGTGGTGCTGGATATCGACGAGACCGTGCTGGACAACTCGCCGTATCAGGCCCGACTGGTGCGCAGCGGCGGCGAGTTCAACGAAGCGGACTGGGCCGCCTGGTGCAAGGAAGAAGCCGCTCGCGCGCTGCCTGGCGTGGTGGAATTCACCCAGTTTGCCGCCAGCCACGGCATCGCCGTCATCTACGTTACCAATCGCGCCAAAGACCTTGATCAGGTCACCCTTGCCAATCTGCGCAAGGTCGGCCTGCCGGTCTCCGGTCCCGAGGCATTTCTGGGGCTGGGCACTTTTGTTCAGGGTTGCGAGCAGATCGGCACCGAAAAGAGCTGCCGCCGGCAATTGATCAGTCGAAAATACCGGGTCCTGATGCAGTTCGGTGACCAGATCAGCGATCTCGTCACCGTCATCGCCAACAACCCCGAAGGTCGCCGCCGCGCCATGACGCCCTACATGAACTGGATCGGCTCTCGCTGGTTTGTGCTGCCCAACGCCACCTACGGCTCGTGGGAGCCCGCGTTGTTCAACAACGAATGGACCGCACCGATCGAAGAACGGCGGAGGCACAAGATCGATGCATTGCGCTTCAAATAAAAGCTATTGAAATCATATAATTATCAGATTAAATAAAAGCATTGCCTTAGCTTTAACAAACAAGTAATATTCGTCCTGCCAACACCTGCTGACCCACGTTTTGCAGGCAAGGCCATTTCCTTCCGGCTCTGCCGGATTTCCCCGTGAGGCTTTCGGCCCGCGGGGTTTTCTTTTTGTGGCCCCGGTGCCGTTCAGCTTGTGCTCTTGTTTCCGAAGCACGCTGCCCCGTACCCTGCCCGATCACGACTTCGTGCGGCGCGACTGTCACGCCGCTCCCACACGAGAAACTGCCCATGCGCCTCGCACCTCTTCGTTATGCCTTGTTGCTGCTGTTTGCCGCGTTGTTGTTGAGCGCCTGCCATGGCAAGGACGAGGCCTCCCAACCCGGTGGCGACACGCCGGAGTCGGCGCTGCAGGGTTCGGTCGACCGGCTCAAGGCTGGCGACTTCAAAGGCCTGTGGAAGCACGCGCTGCCGCCCGCGGACTACGCCACGTTGCGCGCGGACTGGGCTAGCAAGCAGAAGAACCCGGAGCCGATCAGTGCCGAGGATCGGGTCAAGTTCGACCAGACCATGAAAAAGCTCACGGAACCGGGCGCCGAAGACAAGCTGTATGCCGAGGTGCAGCCGAAACTTGCTGAGATGCAGCAGAAGTACAAAGATCAGCTGCCGATGCTCATCGGGGTGGGCGACGCATTGGTGAAGAACGGCATTGCCCAGAACAAGGAGCTCACCGAAACCCAAAAGGCGCAAGCCAACAGCGTGATGGCTGTTTTGACACCGTGGGCGCAGAAGACGCCGTGGTTCGACCAGGACAAGGCCAAGCAGGCCATTGGCGTGGCGGTTACCACCGTACGCAAGCTCGACCTGAAAAAGCCCGAACAGCTTCGCTCAATGGACTTCGATACGGCCATGGACAAATACTCCATCGGTTACGGCGGCATCAAGCAATTCCTGACCATCTACGGCCTGTCGGTGGATGATGCACTGAACTCGGTCAAGCTCAGCACCGTCTCCAGCGACAAGGGTCACGCCGTGGTAAAGGTCGAGTACACCCTCCTCGGCAAACCGCTGACCACCGAGTCGAACATGATCGAGCAGGACGGTCGCTGGTACAGCGAAGACATGGTGAAAAACGTTCGCAAGGCGCACCAGAAACTGGATGTAACGCCGGTCGCGCCCGCCACCTCCGTCGCCGTACCAGCCAGTACCGGTACGGTCGCAACGAAAGACTGAGCATTGCAGCCGTTAGAATAAGCGCATGCAGAACATTTCAAGCGTGGAAGCCACCGCCCGTCAACGCGCGCCATGGTGGTTCAAGCTGGCCAGCCAGCTGTTGCAGCCATGGGTCCGCATCCGACGCGACCCAGCCGAACCGGCCGCCCTGCTAAAGCCGGGTGTTCCGGTCTGTTACGTCATCGAGCGTAACGGATTGTCTGACGCGCTGATTCTGCAACGCGCCTGCCGCGAAGCGGGCCTGCCCAGCCCGATGCAGGCGTTGAGTGGCACCCGGCGTCGGCGCTCAATGTTTGCGCTGGCGCGACGCGACGGCTGGATCTTCGGGCGCAATCGCAAGACCACGCCAAATGAACCACTACGCCAACTGGTGCGCTCGCTGGAAGGCAAGCCCGAGCAAGATATCCAGGTGGTGCCGGTCTCCATTTATGTTGGCCGCGCACCGACCCGCGACAGCGGCTGGTTCCGCGTGCTGTTCTCGGAGAACTGGGTCGTGGTGGGTCGGTTCGGTCGCATGCTGGCGCTGCTGCTGAACGGTCGAGACACCGTGGTGCATTTTTCCGCTCCGGTGTCGTTGCGTGCCGTGTTGAATGAGTCGGGCGAGATCACGCCTGAACGCTTCACGCGAAAGATCGCACGCGTGCTGCGCACCCATTTCCACCGCATTCGCGCCGCAGTGATCGGGCCGGATCTATCGCACCGGCGCACCGTGGTCGATGCGGTTCTCAATGCCGAACCTGTGCGTGCGGCGATCGCCGCCAGCGCGGCAAAGGAAAAAATCAGCCACGCCAAGGCCTGGCGCAAGGCCCAGAAAATGGTGATGGAAGTCGCCGCCGACTATTCGCATCCGGTGGTGCGTTCGTTGTCATTCCTGTTGCGCAACTTCTGGAACAAGCTCTACGACGGCATCGCCATGCATCACTTCGACAAGGCGCGTGCAGCCGCGCCCGGTTTCGAAGTGGTTTACGTGCCCTGCCATCGCAGTCATGCCGACTATCTGCTGATGTCCTACCAGCTGCATGTATCCGGCGTGGTAGTGCCGCATATCGCCGCTGGCGTAAACCTCAACCTGCCGGTGATCGGCCCGATTCTGCGTCGTGGCGGTGCGTTTTTCCTGCGCCGCAGCTTCAAGGGCAATGCGCTGTATGCGGTGGTGTTCAACGAATATGTGGCGCAGTTGATTGACCGCGGCGTGCCGATGGAATACTTCATCGAGGGCGGCCGCTCGCGCACCGGCCGTCTGCTGGCTCCGCGTGCCGGGATGCTGGCCATGACCGTGCGCGCCTTCCTGCGCGCACCGCGTCGACCGGTGCTGTTCCAGCCGGTGTACATCGGATACGAAAAACTGATGGAAGGCGCCTCCTACGCGGGCGAACTCAGCGGCCAGCCGAAGCAGAAGGAATCCCTGATCGGTCTGCTGCGTGGACTGAAAGTGCTGCGCCAGCGCTATGGCCACGTGGCGCTGAATTTCGGCGAACCGATCGAACTCAATCCCTTGCTCGACGCCGCCAGCAGCGAATGGCGCACCATCGCGGCCACGCCGGACGCCAAGCCAGAGTGGCTCAGCGGCGTGACCGACCGCCTGGCAGAACAGATCCAGATCAACATCAACCGCGCCGCCGACGTCAATCCGATCAACCTGCTGGCGCTGGCCCTGCTGGCCACACCCAAGCATGCGATGTCCGAAAGCGACCTGCTGACCCAGATCGAGCTCAGCAAGACGATGTTCGAGGAGCTGCCGTACTCCGACCGCGTCACGCTGACGCCGATGAATCCGCAGGCAATCATCGCCTATGGCGAACAGATGAGCTGGATCGAGCGTGTACAGCATCCGCTGGGGGACGTGCTCACGGTGAGTAGCGAGCAAGCCGTGCTGCTGAGCTACTTCCGCAACAACGTGCTGCACCTCAATGCGGTCGCGGCGTGGCTGTCGTGCTGCTTCCTCAACAACCGCCGAATGTCGCGCAGCTCGGTGCTGCGACTGGGCAAGATCATCTATCCATTCATTCAGGGCGAGCTGTTCCTGCCGTGGGACGCGGACGGATTCGCCGAGCAGTTGCAGGCAACGATCGACTTTTTCGTCCGCCGCGGCCTGCTGGAAACCCGCAATGATGGCCGCTCGCTGGAGCGCAGTGCCGGTCAGGACGATGGCGCGTATCAGCTCAAGGTGATCGCCCGCAGCCTGATCCAGGCGTTCGAGCGCTACTACATCACCATTGCCGCGCTGGCCAAGAACGGCCCGCACACGATGACCGGCGCGGAACTCGAGAACGCCTGCACCTTGACGGCACAGCGGTTGAGCCTGCTCAACGAACTGTCCGCCCCGGAATTCTTCGACAAGGCGCTGTTCCGCGGCTTCATCCAGAAGCTGCGCGAGCGGCGGATCGTGTGGACGGATGAGGCTGGCAAGCTCGACTACGACAACGCGCTCGAAGGCATGGTGCGCGACGCGCGCGTCATCCTCTCGCGCGAAGTGCGGCACTCCATCCTCAAAATCACTCCCGGTGGCAACGAGAAGGAGTCCTCCGCTGGCGAAGCATTGAATGAGGATGCTGCCGAACTGGCCTCGGACGAGGCTGATGAGATTTATGTGCCACCCGACGCCTCCAGCAGCGACCTGCACCAGCGCCATGTCGCCGCGGAACATCAGGAACACGCCCGTCCGGCAACGACGGATGCGGTGGACGAACCAAAGCGCAAATCCCTGTAGCCCGTCGAGCCACCCGCGGCCGACCATGCGGTAGCATCTTTCCATGAACGAACAACCTCCCAAGAACCCGCCCGATTCGACCACCCATTTCGGCTTTCGCGACGTACCGGTCGGCGAGAAGCAGAAGCTGGTCGGTCAGGTCTTCACCTCGGTCGCACGCAGTTACGACCTGATGAACGACCTGATGTCGTTCGGAACGCACCGACTGTGGAAGCGCCACTTCGTCGCCACCAGCGGCATGCGTCGCGGCGACCGCGTGCTAGACCTGGCCGGCGGCACCGGCGACATCGCTGCCTTGCTGAAGCCGGTGGTGGGTGATCAGGGCGAAGTGGTTGTCGGCGACATCAACGCGGCGATGCTGGGCGTCGGTCGCGATCGCATGACCGACCGCGGTCTGGTCAGCGGCCTGCGCTGGGCACAGCTCAACGCCGAAGCGCTGCCCTTCCCCGACCAGAGCTTCGACGCCGTGACCATGGCGTTCGGCCTTCGCAATGTCACCGACAAGGACAAGGCGCTGGCCGACAGCTTCCGCGTGCTCAAGCCCGGTGGTCGATTGTTGGTACTGGAGTTCTCGAAAGTGCAGAGCGAAACCTTTGGCAAGTTGTACGACTTCCATTCGTTCAAGATTCTGCCCAAGCTCGGCCAGCTGTTCGCCGGCGATGCCGACAGTTATCAATACCTTGCCGAATCGATCCGCAAGCACCCCGATCAGGAAACCCTCAAGGGCATGATGGAGCGCGCCGGCTTCGGCCGCGTCGAGGTGCGCAACCTGACCAACGGTGTGGTGGCGATCCATCGCGCCTACAAGTTCTAGCGCCGACCGCTGGACAGCCACACCAGTCGTGCAGCAGCATGCGCGCTGGACGCACGCCCGCGGAACGAACCATGAGCACGAATGCCTCCCAGCTCGAACGGCTGACGTTTTTCTCCGACGCGGTGTTTGCCATCGCGATCACCCTGTTGGTGATCGAGATCCATGTGCCGCGACTGGGCGTGGCCAGCGACCACGCCTACCTCGACGCGCTCGGCGAACTGGGGCCGAGCTTCTTCGGTTTCGTGCTCAGCTTTCTGGTGATCGGTGCCTTGTGGGCATCACACCATCGGGTGTTCGGCATGCTCGCCGATTACGACCGCAGGCTGGTGATGCCGAACATCCTGCTGCTCATGCTGGTGGCGTTCATGCCATTCGCCACCGCGCTGATGAGTTCCAACCCCGTGGCCCGTGTGCCAAAGCTGTTCTACTCGGCCACGCTGCTGCTTGCCGGCCTGCTGCAATGCTGGCTGTTCGGCAGGGCGCTGCATGCGCCCTACCTGCGTGCGCATGTCACGCGCTCCGATGTCGCCGCCGCCCGTGCGCGCAGCTGGGCGCTGCCGATGGCCGCCGTGCTCTCACTGGTCATGGCGTGGTTCGTGCCGGCGTTCAGCAACCTCGTGCTGCTGCTGATTCCCGTCCTCACACGCCTGTTGCCCCGCATCGCGACCGCAAGGCTCGCGCGCAGGGAAGCCGTTGCACGGGGCACATGAGCAACCGGCCCGTGCAGCGCTTCGTATCCGCGAGCGCCGCCACGCTCGGCTGGTTCGCGCTGGCGCTACAGCTCTGGCTCACCGTGCAGCTGACCCGGTCGCATGGCGGCAGCACACTGGCGGGCGCGTGGATCTATCTCGACTACTTCACCGTGCTCACCAATGGCGTGCTGGCTACGGCGCTGACCGTCGATGCGCGCGGCCCACGCGGCCAATTCGGCCGCTGGCTGATGCAACCGGAGAGCATCATCGCCGTCGCCGCGAGCATCTTCATCGTAGGCATGGTCTACAACCTCGCGCTGCGCGGCCTGTGGCAACCCACCGGCTGGCAACGCCTCGCCGACGAACTGCTGCACGTGGTGATGCCACTGCTTGGGCTCGGCTTCTGGTGGCTGGCGACCGCCGGGCGTCGGGTCGGCGCACGGCGCCTGCTTGCCTGGCTGCTGTACCCGCTGGGTTATCTCGCCTACGCGCTGGCGCGCGGCGCGATCGATGGCCGCTACCCCTATCCCTTTCTAGAGGTCGCGACGCTGGGATACCCGCGCGTGCTGATGAATGCCGCCGGCGTGGCGTGTGCCTTTGCGCTGACCGGCGGCGTGCTGTTTGTCGTCACGCGCTGGCGCGCCCGCTGGTCAGGCTGATCAGGCTCAGCCGGTGCGCAGATCCTGTGTGACTGTGCCCAGGCTGGCAATGTCCCGCTCGTGTGCCGTATCGCGCAAGGGCTCGGCGAGCGCCTCGACGTACCAGCGATGCATCGACGGCCGGGCCAGCAGCCGAGCAGCATAAGCCGCCGCCTCGGCTCCCACGGCGAGGCCATAAGTCTGGATGCGGAACGCCACCGGCGCGTAGAAGGCATCCACCGCCGTGAACTGTGGACCGGCCAGGAACGGGCCGCCGAAACGCTGCAGACCCTCGCGCCACAACTCATCGATCCGGGCGATGTCGGCGACCAGCGCCGGGCCGGTCTCGTGCAGGCGCACGCGCTGGCCGCAACTCATCGAGCATTGCTGGCGCAGCGCGCCGAAGCCCGAATGCATCTCGGCCGCCGCGCTGCGTGCCCAGGCACGCGCGTGCGCAGCCTGGGGCCACGCCGGATGACGCTCGGCGGTGTATTCGGCGATCGCCAGCGAATCCCATACGACGAAGTCGCCCTCGTGCAGGCACGGAACCCGCCCGTTGGGAGAGAATTCCCGAAAGGTGTCCCAGTTGGAGCCTTCGACGAAAACGTGCATCCGCTCCTCGAACGGAACCCCGAGCTCGCTCAGCAACACCCACGGACGCAAGGACCACGACGAATAATTCTTGTTGGCGATATGCAGGGTGATCATTCGGATCTCCGGAAAGTCGGGCGAGGTCGCAGCGATGGCGAATACGGTAAATCGCCGCGACAGCATGGATCAACAGGTGCTGGCTGCGTATCCTCAAGTGCCCACCCGCAGACTGCAACTGCCGCCATGACCCGGAAGCACCTCCCCAACCCTGACGCACGCGACGAAACTACCCCGGCTGATCCGCAGCGCCGGCGCTTGCTTGGCGGTCTGGCGCTGGCCGGTGCCGGTCTGGCGCTGGCCGGTGAGGCCGTTCGCGCAGCCACCGCAAGCCCCGCAGCGAATGCGTCGCAGAACGATGCCGCACTCGACACGTTGCTGCGCCAGCACATCCAGCACGTGGTGGTGCTGTATGCGGAAAACCGCAGCTTCAACAACCTGTTCAGCGGCTTTCCGGGACTGCAGCAACCGCTCGACCTGTCGTCGCTGCGCTATCGCCAGCGCGATCGAGACGGCCGCGAACTCGAAAGCCTGCCACCGATCTGGGGTGGGCTGGCACCGCGCAAGCAGGTCGTGGGCGGCAGGCATCTCGAGATCGACGAAGCGGCGATCACCGAGCTTCCCAACCGGCCCTTTGCCCTGCAGACGCCCGACGGCGAGCCGCTGCCACACAGCGTGATCACGCGCGATCTGGTGCACCGTTTCTACGAAAACCAGCTGCAGATCAACGGCGGCAAGAACGACGGTTTTGTTGCCTGGGGTAACACCGGCGCGATGACCATGGGTCATTACGCCGATAGTGCAGACAAGCTCAGACTGTGGCAACTCGCAAGGCAGTACACGCTGTGCGACAACTTTTTCATGGGCGCGTTTGGCGGTTCGTTTCTCAACCACCAGTACCTTGCCGCGGCCCAGCCGCCATTTTATCCGAATGCGGACCACGGCCCGGCAAAATTCCAGATCACCGTGCTCGATGGCGACGACCCCGCGGGCATCCGCCCGAAACTGGCCCAGGACTCACCGGCCAGCGCGATGCAGGGCCGTCCGACATTTGCCTCGCCCGACGTATTGACTCCTGACTTCTGGGCAGTGAATACCATCGGCCCGGCCTACGCGCCGGGCTTCAGCACTGACGACGCCCATCCCGAACTGGCCGACCCGGACAGCCTCAACACGCTGCCGCCGCAGGGCCATCTGACCATTGGTGACGCGCTGAGCCACGCCAACATCGACTGGGCCTGGTATGCGGGCGCTTGGCAGCTGGCGCTCGAGGGCAAGGGCGAGGGAAACCACAAGGACTTCCCTGAAGTCCCGGATTTCCAGCCACACCACCAGCCGTTCAACTATTTCCGCCGGTTCGCGCCGGGCACGCCGGCCCGTCAGCAGCATCTGCGCGATGCCGGCGTCGGCAGCAGCGCCGATAGCAATCACTTCATCGCCGCCATCGAGGCGGGCAGCCTGCCGCCGGTGTCGTTCTACAAACCACAGGGCAATCTCAACATGCATGCCGGTTACGCCGCCATCGAGGAGGGCGACGACCACCTTGCCGAGGTGGTGAAGGCGCTGCAGCAAAGTCCCCTGTGGCCGCAGACGCTGGTAGTCATCACGGTGGACGAGAATGGTGGCTGGTGGGACCATGTGGCGCCGCCCAAGGGCGATCGCTGGGGACCGGGAACACGCATTCCGGCGCTGGTGGTGTCGCCCTTCGCGCGCAAAGATTTTGTCGACCACACCATCTACGATACCGGCTCGATCCTGCGTTTCATCACCCGTCGGTTCGGGTTGAAAAAGCTGCCCGGTCTGGTGTTGCGAGACCAGTCCATGATCGCCGCAGGCGGCCCGCCGCCGGGTGATCTCACCGCCGCGCTGCAGTTCGACGCGAGCTGATTTTCAATTCACGGAGTTGTTGCGATGCGCATTCTGTACCCCGAAATCGAACCCCGCCAGACATTCCGTCTGGCCGTCGATACGCTGCATACGCTGCATGTCGAGGAGTGTGGCAATCCCGACGGCATTCCGGTGATCTTTCTGCACGGCGGGCCCGGCGCCGGCATTTCGCCCTACCACCGGTGTTTCTTCGATCCGGCGCGCTACCGCATCGTGCTGTTCGATCAACGCGGCTCCGGGCAGTCCACACCGTTTGCCGAACTCACCGACAACACCACTGCCCACCTGATCGCCGATATCGAGGCGATTCGCGAAAAACTCGTCATCGAGCGCTGGGTGGTGTTCGGCGGCTCGTGGGGATCGACGTTGGCGCTGGCTTACGCCCAGGCGCATCCGGCGCGCGTGCTGGGGCTGGTCCTGCGCGGCATCTTTCTGGGCCGGCCGGACGAGCTGAGCTGGTTCAACGAGGTCGGCGGTGGCGCCACGCAGATCTTTCCCGAGCGCTGGTCGCGGTTCCGCGATTTCATTCCCGAGAACGAACGCGGCTCGATGCTCTATGCCTACTGGCAACGTCTCAACAGCAGCGACGAAGCCACCCGCCTCGCCGCAGCGCATGCGTGGAGCGCGTGGGAAGGCGGCAGCACCACCCTGATCCATGACCCCGACAGCGGCGGCGATTTCGACGATCCGCACAAGGCGGTGAGTCTGGCATTGATGGAGGCCCACTATTTCCGCCACGCGCTTTTTCTCGAGCCCGATCAGCTGCTGCGCGACCTCGACCGCATACGGCACATTCCCGCCACCATCGTGCACGGCCGCTACGACATCATCTGCCCGATGAAGAACGCCTGGGATTTGAGCCAGGCCTGGCCGGAGGCAAAACTGCACGTGGTCCTGGCGGGCCACAGCGCCGCCGATCCCGCCATCGTCGACCAGCTGGTGCAGGCCACCGACAAGCTGGCCGATCGTTTCGCCTAAAGCCCTGTAGGAGCGCACCCTGTGCGCGATGCACTTGCTCTGA
>JBDTXA010000029.1:0-25362 GCA_040006415.1 Rhodanobacter sp. | reverse complement strand
CGGTGTTGCCGCCACCGTGGAACACCCAGCAGTGGGAGGTGCAGATCATCGGCGATGACTCGGCCAATGCCTTCGCCCTGCCCGGCGGTCGTATCGGCGTGAACAAGGGTATGTTCAAGGTCGCCAGCAACCAGGATCAGCTGGCGGTGGTGCTGGGTCATGAGCTATCGCATGTGGTATCGCGACATGGCGCGGAACGGGTGTCGGACAATATGGCAACGCAGGCGGCAGTAGCGGCCGGCACCGCCTACGCCGGCTCGCGTGGCACCGATGCCGGCTATGCTGCGGCGGCGCTGGGACTGGGGGCCCAAGTAGGGATTTTGCTGCCGTTTTCGCGCACTCAGGAAAGCGAGGCCGACACCCTGGGCCAGCGCTACATGGCACAGGCCGGCTTCGACCCGCGCGCGGCGGCGACGCTGTGGCAGAAAATGGAACAGGCCGGTGGCAGCAAGCCGCCGGCCTTCCTTTCCACCCACCCTTCTTCGGGACGACGGGCGCAGGTGCTGGATCAGCAGGCGCAGCAGTTGATGCCGGTTTACCAGCAGGCACGCAAGTCGGGCCACGCGCCCACCTGCCGGATGTGAGCATGGCGCTGAAAAATGGCTGAACGTGGGCGGCTCTCTGCGTCAACCTCCCCGATGAGCGCGTCGTTTTCCCTCTTGAACGCCGCCACCGGCGGTGCCAACGGAGAACGCCGTGAACCGATCGCCCTTCGCCCTGGCTTTGCTGGCCGGTATCAGCTTGAGTGTTGCGGGCGCACTGTATGCGCCCACGGCTGCTGCTCGGGGCCACGTTGTCGTCGGGGTTGGCATCGATGTGGCCCCGCCGTCACCGCGGTTCGAGCGCGTGCCGCCGCTGCGGCACGGCTACGTCTGGACGCCCGGCTACTGGGCCTGGAACGCGCCGGCACATCGGTATAGATGGGCCAACGGGGTTTGGGTGCAGGCGCGACCCGGATATCGCTATCGGCCGGCTCACTGGGTTCGCCACCGTCGCGACTGGCGACTTCAGCGCAGCCACTGGCGGCGTTGAACGTGCACCCATACGCGAGCGACTTGTTGCATCGCACCACCCATGAGCGGAGCGAGGTACTAAACTGCGCGCCTTTATTGACCGCCCCGGCTCGCGTCCAGGGCGGTCGATTTCCGGCTTGTTCCTCCCTGCGGCGGTCCCGACACAGCGCTCCGCCGCTTACCTGCAGATGCCCTTACGGCACCCTGAATCTTGGAGTCACCGTTGCAATGATCTTTGAAACCATCGAAAAGACCGGTCACGAAGAAGTCGTCTTCTGCCACAACAAGGACGCCGGCCTGAAGGCCATCATCGCGATTCACAACACGGTGCTGGGCCCTGCGCTCGGCGGCCTGCGCATGTGGCCGTACAAGACCGAGCAGGAAGCGGTGAACGACGTGCTGCGCCTGTCGCGCGGCATGACGTTCAAGAACGCGGTGGCCGGCCTGAACCTGGGCGGCGGCAAGGCGGTCATCATCGGTGACCCCAGCAAAGACAAGTCCGAGGCGCTGTTCCGCGCGTTCGGTCGCTTCGTCAATTCGCTCAACGGTCGCTACATCACCGCCGAGGACGTCGGCATCGACGTCAACGACATGGAATACGTGTTCCGTGAAACCGAGTACGTGACCGGTGTGCACCAGGTGCATGGCGGTTCGGGTGATCCGTCGCCGTTCACCGCCTACGGCACCCTGCAGGGCCTGATGGCCGCGCTGCAGTTCAAGCACGGCAATGAGGACGTGGGCAAGTACAGCTACGCCGTGCAGGGCTGCGGCCATGTCGGTGGCGAGTTCATCAAATTGCTGCGTGAGCAGGGCGCCAAGGTGTTTGTCACCGACATCAACAAAGAAGCAGTGCAGCGCTGCGTCGACGAGTTGGGCTGCGAAGCGGTGGGCCTGGACGAGATCTACGACGTCGACGCCGATGTGTATTCGCCCTGCGCGCTGGGCGGCACCGTCAATGAGCAGACCATCGACCGGATCAAGGCGCAGATCATCTGCGGCGCGGCAAACAACCAGCTGGCCACCGACGAGATTGGCGACGAGCTGCAGAAGCGCGGCGTGCTTTACGCGCCCGACTATGCCGTGAACGCCGGCGGCGTGATGAACGTGTCGCTGGAAATCGACGGCTACAACCGCGAGCGCGCCATGCGCATGATGCGTACGATCTACTACAACCTGGGGCGGATTTTCGAGATCTCCAAGAACGAGAACATCCCGACCTACCTGGCCGCCGACCGTCTGGCCGAAGAGCGCATCAATGCGATCGGCAGGATCAAGCTGCCGCACATGGGCAACGGTGGCACCCGCTTCCAGGGCCGCATGCGCGGTCAGTAAGCATCGGGTTTCATCGTAATGAAAAATGCCGGCTGCGAGAGCCGGCATTTTTTTGCCGTGAGACGCCAACCCTGGACCGCTCGTCGTTATGCTGACCGGATGAACCGCCCGCCCGCCCTCGTCGACCTCTGGTTTCGCCTGATCGGATACGACCGCTTTGCCGAATGCCTGCGCGTGCTGCTGGCGCTGGGCGGCATCATGATCTACGGCCTCGCCAGCGGGCAGATGACGCCGGTGATTCCGCTGTTTCTGGGCGCCATCGCCTGCGCACTGGCCGAAACCGAGGACCAGTGGCGCAACCGCCTCACCACCTTGCTGGTAACGCTGGCCTGTTTCGCCGTGGTCGCGATCACGGTCGAGTGGCTGTTGCCGCAACCGGCGCTGTTTGCCCCGGCGCTGTGGCTGGCCACCTTTCTGCTGGTGATGCTGGGCGCACTCAGCGGTCGCTACACCACGATTGCGGGTGCCACGCTGATTCTGGCGGTATACACCATGATCGCCTCGGACCTTGCCACCGGGCCGCCGCGTGAGCTGTTGCGGGAGCCGCTGCTGATCCTGGCCGGCGCGGCGTGGTACGGGGTGTTCTCGCTGCTGTGGAGCGCCCTGTCGCCGCAACAGGCGGTGCGGCATTCGCTGGCACGCATCTTCCGTGCACTGGCCGCTCAGATGGAGAGCAAGGCGGCGCTGTTTCTGCCTCTGCACGGACGTGATCACCAGGCACTGCAACTGGCGCTGGCGCGGCGCAACGAGCACGTGGTGACAACGCTCAACGACGCCCGGCTGGTGCTGATCGATCGCATCGGCAGCCGCCGTGCGCGCGGCATGACTTCGGTGTTGCTGCAGCGCTATTTCACGGCGCAGGACATCCATGAACGCATCAACTCCTCGCACTACCCGTACGACGCGCTGACCGAGGCCTTCTTTCACAGCGATGTGCTGTTTCGCTGCGAACACCTGCTGCGTCTGCAAGCGGATCGTTGCCGCCGGCTGGCCGACGCGTTGCGCCTGCGCAGCGACACGGAGGTCGGCGTAGACGAGGAAGCGGCGCTGGCCGACGTGCACGCCTCGATCGCCGCACTTCGCGACGCACCCCGCGCTCCGGTAGCGGAGCTGCTGCGTGCGCTCGATGCGCTGGAGCGCAACCTCACCGCCATCCACGGCCTGCTTGACGGCAAGGTGCTGCTGGCGCACGACGCGGAGGCCACCCTGCAGGATCCGGCACCACAGTCGCCGGCCGAGGCGTGGACGCGCATCCGGGCGCAGTTCAGCCCCCGCGCGTCCCGGTTCCGCCACGCCGTGCGCCTCGCTACCGCCCTGCTTGCCGGCTACCTCGTCATGCGCATGGCGCATCCGCAACACGGCTACTGGATTTTGCTGACCACTTTGTTCGTGTGCCAGCCCAGTTATCACGCCACATGGCGGGTGCTGCTGCAGCGTGTCGGCGGCACGGCCGCCGGACTGGTGGTGGGCTGGGCGGTGCTGCATTCGATCAGCCCGCTGTGGCAGTTGCCGCTGATCGTGCTGACCGGCGTGCTGTTTTTCGCCACGCGGCATCGGCGCTATGCGATGGCGACGGCGGTGATCACGCTGTTTGTGTTGCTACTGGTGAACCAGGTCGGCGATGGCTACGCGGTGATGTTGCCGCGCCTGCTGGACACGGTGATCGGCGCAGCCATTGCCGCGCTGGCGATTCACTTCATCCTGCCGGACTGGCAGCGTCGACAGCTGGGCCAGGTGCTGGCCGAGACGGTACGCAGCGATGCCCGCTATCTGGCGCAGATCCTGCCGCAATATCGCAACGGCAAGCGCGACGACCTCGACTACCGCATTGCCCGCCGCGACGCCCACAACGCCAACGCCACGCTCAGTGGCGTGCTGGCACAGATGCTGCGCGAGCCCGGCGGCAAGGGGCGAGACGATGAGGCCTTGCTGCGTTTTCTCACCGCCGCGCATGTGCTGCTGGCCCATCTTTCCACTCTTGGCAGCCATCGCCAGCCGCTGGCCTCCGCGGATGCCGTGAAGACGGTTACCCAATGCGGCGAGGTGGTGGTGACGGCGCTGGATCACGTCGCCGATGCGCTGGTTGATCCCGGCAAAACAAACACCGAGGCATTGATCGGACAACCGCAGGCCTTTGACGGAGGGCTGGCCGACGATGACACCGCCACGCTGGTGCTGACCCAACTGGCGCTGGTGTCCTGGCAGTGCCGCAAGCTGGCTGAACTAACCGCGGAACTGCCGTCGGACTGAACGGCCGGCTAACCCGCGGCATGACCGGCAACCGCCGGGCTGCCCGACCTTTTGGGCAAGCAGCTGCGCGCGCGACCCATTGGCTACGCCAAATAGCGCCCGTTCTCACAGAACATGCGACTGAATCAGGTGTTCCGGCGCCAGAAACATGGCTGACGCCGGAAACGATTCTGGTACACTGGCTGGCGCGTTTTTGGCGCGTAAGCCCTTGCCTGAAAAGGACAAGGGCAAAAGGGGAACCTTGATGCGGAAGGAGCGGCTCGGGCCGCTCCGCCATCCATGGGAATCTCCTTGCAACAGATTAAGGGGATGGCCTGATCCCGGTGCGCGCCCGCGCCTGGCCTGCTTATACCCGACCATGTACGCGGCATTGCCGGAACAAGAACAAGAGCAGGCGGAACAGTTATGAGCACGATGATGATGGAAGCTGGAATAAGCGACGAAGAAATTCTGGACAGGCTCAGGGAAGTGCTTCGTGACACGTTCGAAATCGACCCTGTGCGGGTCACGCCCTCGGCGCAGTTGTACACCGACCTGGAACTGGACAGCATCGATGCCGTGGATCTGGCGATCCAGGTGCAGGAGATGACGGGCATGCGCATCAAACCTGAGGATTTCAAGAGCGTGCGCAGCGTGGGCGACGTCATCGCTACCGTGCACACCCTGCTCGCTCGCTGATCGCGGGCAGTTGGTTCGGATGCCAGTTTCCACCGAACGCTTCGCCCCGTGTGCGTTGATCCCGATCTATAACCACAAGGGCACGATTGCCCGCACCGTGCATGCGCTGCGGCGGCAGGATCTGCCCGTGATCATCGTGGACGACGGCAGCGATGCGGCCACCGGTGCCGTTATCGACGCCATGATCGACGAAGCCGACGACATTCGCTTGCTGCGATTGCCACGCAACCAGGGCAAGGGCGCCGCCCTGGTCGCCGGCCTGCTGGCCGCACGCGAGGCCGGTTACACGCACGCGCTGCAGATCGACGCCGACGGTCAGCACGACACCGGTGACGCACCGCGTTTCATCGATGAGGCACGTCATCATCCGCTGGCGATGATCTGCGGCCGCGCGGTGTACGACGACAGCGTGCCCAAAGCGCGTCTGTACGGTCGCTACCTCACCCACGTGTGTGTGTGGATCGAGACGCTGTCGCTGGCGATCGACGACTCCATGTGCGGCTACCGGCTGTATCCACTGCCGGAAACCTGCGCGGAAATTGCCCGTGCGCCGCTGCCGGCACGGATGGATTTCGACACCGAGATCGCGGTGCGGCTGGTGTGGCGCGGCGTGCCGGTGCGCAATCTTCCGACAAAAGTGATCTACCCCGAAGACGGGCTGTCCCATTTCCACATGCTGGATGACAATGTACGTATTACCGCGATGCACACCCGGCTGTTGCTCGGCATGCTGCCGCGCATACCGCGCCTGCTGTGGCGCCGATTCAAGAGAGAACCCGCATGCGTCGTCTGATTTCCGTTTTACTGCTGTGCCTGCTATGCGTGCTGCCGTGCGGCGTCGGTGTTGCTGCCACCGCGCCGCACGCTGACCAGCCGCTGTTAAACAACATCATGTCTTCGCTGTCCCAGCATGCCAGCGTGCGCGCCGAGTTCACCCAGGCCCGATCCAACCCGGCACTGGCCAAACCGCAGGAAAGCTCGGGCAAGCTATTGTTTGTACTCGGCCACGGCATGGTCTGGCAGACCACTGAGCCGTTTGCCGAGACGCTGGCGATGACCGGCAGCCACGCGTCGCGGCTCGGCCCGCGAGGTTTCGTGCGCGCTCAGGACGCTCGCGGCGTCAATCAAGTGTCGCAAATGCTGCAGTCCCTGTTGGCCGGCAAGCCGGATGACGTTTTGCGTGCCTTCGACGTCAAGGCCAGCGGCAGTGTGGCTCAGTGGACGCTGCTGTTTACACCCAGGCAGGAACGCGTCGCCCGCGTGCTGGGCGGCATCACGCTGACCGGTGATGCCTTCCTCGAAGGCATCCGCATTGATATGCACGATGGCTCGGCTACCGACATCCACTTCACCGACACGCGCGATGCCGGCCCGCTGGACGCGCTGGAAAAACGCGCGCTCGACCTGCCATGAATCGCTCCTCGTTGTGGCTTCGCGCCGGCCTGTTTGCAGCGGCGACGGTAGCAATGGCCCTGCTCGGTGCGTGGCTACTGTTTGGTCGCGGCCAGGTTCCGATCGATACCGACTTGCTGGCGATGCTGCCGGCCACCGAGCAGAACCCACTGGCCGAGACCGCCGTGCAGCGGCTGGCCCACGCCAACGGCGACCGCATGGTGCTGCTGGTGGAGAACGCCGACGACGATAGCGCCAAGGCTGCTGCGCGGGTTCTAAGCAAGCGCCTCGCCGCGGACCCGGTCTTTTCCTCGGTGCTGGGTGAGCTGCCGCCGTTCGATCTGCAGCAATTCGTGGCGCCCTATCTCACTCACCGCTTCAGCCTGCTTTCCGAGGCCGATCGCGCGGCCCTGGCGCAGCCCGGCTTCGATCTCGCGCAGAACCTTTCGCATCAACTCAATCAACCGTTCGCCGCCAGTGTCGGCACGTCATTGCAGGACGATCCGTTCGGCTGGTTGCAGCACTGGCTTGATGGCCAGCCCTGGAGCCGCTCCGAGCTGATGCCGGAAGACAACCTGCTGTCAGCCCATCGCGACAATCGCAATTACGTGATGGTCACCGCCACGCTGGACGGATCGTCCTACGACGATGGCATCCAGCGGCGCGCGCTGGCCTCGCTGGCCGATGCGGAACGCACGATCAAGCACGATTACCCCGGCACCACGTTGCTGCGGACCGGCGCGGTTTTCTACGCCGCGTCGGCCCGGGCAGGGGCAGAACACGACGTGCACTTGGTCGGCTGGGTGTCGTCGCTCGGCATCGCCCTGCTGATGCTGCTGGCGTTCCGCTCGCTGGGCCCGCTGCTGTTCGCCTTTCTTTCCACCGTGGTCGGCGTGATCGCGGCGACCACGGTGACCTTGCTGGTGTTCGGCAAGATCTACTTGCTGACCCTGGTGTTCGGCGCAGCCTTGCTCGGCGAGGCGGTCGATTATTCGATTCAATACCTCACGGCGCGAGCCAATGCCGGTGCCCGGTGGGAACCGCGCACGGGACTGCGCCAGGTGCGCGCCGCGTTGCTGCTGGCGCTGGCTACGTCATTGATGGGTTACGCGCTGCTGGGACTGGTGCCGTTCCCTGCCCTGCAACAGATGGCCTGTTTTGCGATGAGCGGCATGCTGGCGGCGTGCCTCAGCGTGTTCTGGCTGCTGCCGGCGTTGCTGCAACGTTCGGCGAAACCGCTGTCGCCCGCCTTCGTTCGCGCGGCGCTGGCCATGCAAACCAGCATCGCCCGGCTCGGCAGTGGTCGCCGCGGATGGTGGCTGGCGGCGGCGTTGCTGCTGATCGCGGCGCCGGGCTGGTGGCAACTGCGGCACGACGATGACGTCCACCTGCTGATCGCGCCGCCGCCCGCGCTGGACGCGCAGGAGCTGGAAATCCGCAGCGTGACCGGACTGGGCAACGGCAGCCAGTTCTTTCTGGTGCAGGGCGACAGCATCGAGCAGACGCTGGAGCGCGAAGAGGCACTGGAAACTCGCCTGCAGAAGATGGTGCAGGACGGCCAGATGCACGGCTGGATCGGTCTGGCCGGGATGGTGCCGTCACAACAGCGGCAGAAGGCGAATCTGGCCCTGCTCGCACCGTGGATGTCCGACCCGGCGCGCATGCGCAAGCTGCTGACCGACGGCGGCTTTCGCGGCGACGCCATCGACGCCTGGCTCGCGGCATGGCCGGGCAAGCCGATCGAACTCACCGCGTGGTTGAAGCAGCCGATTGCCACGCCGTTCCGTCATCTGTGGATGGGCAAGAACCCGCACGGATATGCCTCGCTGGTGCTGCCGCAAGGTCAGGATGATGTGGCGCCGCTGCGCGCTGCCGCCAAAGACCTTCCCGGCGTGCAACTGGTCGACAAGCCGGCCAGTGTGTCGACCCTGTTCGGCCTGTACCGAGGCTATGCCAGCCTGTGGCTGCTGGCCGCCCTGCTGCTGCTGGTGCCCGTGTTCGCCTGGCGTTACGGACTGCGGCAGGCGTCCCGGGTGATGGCGCCACCAGCCCTTGGCATCGCGCTGACGCTGGCGGCGCTGGGGTATCTGGGGCAACCGCTGACCTTGTTCCACTGGATGGCGATGATGTTGGTACTGGGCGTCGGTGCGAATTACGCGGTATTTCTGCACGAGGGCGAGCCCCACGTGAAAGACAACCCCGGCGCGATGTACGCCAGCGTTCTGCTTTCAGCCGTGACGGCGTTACTCTCCTTCGGACTGCTGTCACTGAGTTCGATGCCGGCACTGCGTAGTTTCGGCTTGACCCTGCTGCTTGGCATCGCTTTTATTGCGGTGCTGGTGCCAGCCAGTTTGCGCATGGGCGGGGAGGCCTCGCGATGATCTTTTTCCAACTTTTCAGGGGACCGCGGCAATGAAGCGGGTGGTGATTACCGGCATGGGCGGGGTGACCGCGCTCGGCCACGACTGGGGCAATATCGAGGCGCGACTGCGTGAAGGCCGCAATGCCGTGCGGCGGATGCCGGAATGGGACTATTTCGACGCGCTCAACACCCGTCTGGCCTGCCCGGTGGATGATTTTGTGCTGCCTGCGTGGCCGCGCCGACTGACTCGCTCGATGGGTCGCGTGGCACAACTGGCGGTCGCCGCCAGCGAACATGCCATGCGCGATGCCGGCCTGATCGACGACCCGTCGATCAGCGACGGTCGCATGGGCGTGGCCTACGGTTCGTCCGGCGGCAGCGTGGAACCTGCGCGCGTGGTCGGGCACATGCTCGACACCGGCTCGATGCAGGGCGTCACCGCGACCAGCTACATCCAGATGATGGCGCATACCACGGCGGTAAACATCGGCGTGTTTTTTCAGCTGAAAGGGCGGGTGATTCCTACCTCCAGCGCCTGCACCTCGGGCAGCCAGGCGATCGGTTACGGCTACGAGGCGATCAAGTTCGGTCGGCAGCAGATGATGCTGTGCGGCGGCGCCGAAGAACTATCCGGCCCCGGCGCGGCGGTGTTCGATGCGCTGTTCGCCACCAGCACCCGCAACGACGAGCCGGGCCTGACCCCGCGCCCGTTCGATCGGGCGCGCGACGGGCTGGTCATCGGTGAAGGCGCTACCTCGCTGGTGCTGGAAGAGTACGAGCACGCCAAGGCACGTGGCGCGACCATCTACGCCGAGGTGATCGGCTTCGGCTGCAATTCCGACGGTAGCCACATCACCCAGCCAACGAGTGAAACGATGGCCACGGCGATGCATTGGGCGTTGGACGATGCGCAGATCGAACCCAGTGCCATCGGCTACGTCAGCGCGCACGGTACCGCCACCGATCGTGGCGACGTGGCCGAGAGTCATGCCACGTCTGCAGTACTTGGCGCGCATGTGGCGGTCAGTTCGATGAAAAGTTATGTCGGCCACACGCTGGGCGCCTGCGGTGCGCTGGAATCGTGGTGGGCGATCCGCATGATGCGCGATGGCTGGTTTGCGCCGACCATCAACCTTACCGATATCGATCCCGAATGCGCCGAGCTGGACTACATCATTGGTGACGGCCGGCACATCGATACCGACTGCGTGATGAACAACAACTTTGCGTTCGGCGGCATCAACACTTCGCTGATTTTCAGGGCCTGCGACTGATGTCTTCCGATCTGCTCGACGCACGTGGGCTGCCGCGCGTGGTGGTGACTGGCATGGGCGTGGTCAGTTGCCTCGGCAATGGCCGCGACGCCTTCCTGGCCTCGCTGCGCAACGACGCCAGTGGCCTGCGTGCGATGGAAAGCTTTGCCCGCCGCGGACTGAACGCCCGCGTCGGCGGACCGGTCGACGTCAGCGCCCTGCCCGAGCCGCCGCGCAAGCTGCGCCGTTTTCTGGCCCAGCCGGCGCTGTACGCGTGGCATGCGATGAGCGAAGCGATCGCGCACGCCGGGCTGACCGCCGCCGAACTGGAAAGCGGTGACTGCGGGCTGGTGATGGGCGGCGGCGCATCGCTGAACGAATACGAGGTCGGACTCAACGCGTACCGCAGCAAGGGCGTCGGCCGACTGTCACCGTTTTTGGTGTCGCGCGGCATGAGCAGCGCGTTGTCTGCCTGTCTTTCGCACGCCTTCGGCATTCGCGGCGTCACCCAGACGGTAGCTTCAGCGTGCACCAGTGCCACGCTGGCGATCGGCCAGGCGATGGAGCTGATCCAGCTCGGTCGTCAGCAAATGATGCTGACCGGCGGCAGCGAGGAATTGTTCGAAGGCACCGCCACCTGGTTCGACGCATTCGGCGCGCTGTCCGCCGCCAGCGCCGATCAGCCACAACGCGCATCGCGGCCTTACGATCGCGATCGCGACGGCTTTGTGCTGGCCGCGGGCGCCGGCGTTCTGGTGCTGGAATCGCTGGCGCATGCACGGGCGCGGTGCGCCACCGTGCTGGCCGAATTGACCGGCTTTGGCGCCAGCACCGATCCGGTCAGCATGGTCGGACCCGGCGTGGACGGCATCACGCGCGCGCTGCAACAAACCCTGCAGCAGGCCGGAAGCCTGCCCGACTACATCAACACGCACGCCTGCTCCACGCCGCAGGGCGATCTGCAGGAATGGCTGGCGATCGAGTCGGTGTTTGCTGCACTCGATGCACCGGTACCGGCGATGTCCTCGATCAAGGGATTGTGCGGGCACGCGCCGGGCGCGGCGGGCGCGCTGGACGCCATCGCCAGCCTGCTGATGATGCAACACGACTTCGTCGCCGCCGGCAGTGCGGTGCTCGAACCCGACCCCGCGTTTGCGCGAGCACCGCTGGTGGCGCAGACCCATACGCGCCGCATCGACAGTGTGCTGTCGAACAGCTTCGGCTTTGGCGGCAGTTGCGCCGCGCTGATGTTTCGCCAGCCCGCGGAGGCTTCGACATGATTGCGTTCCGGGTCGAGCAATGGCGCGCATGGGCGCCGGGGCTGAGCAGTCAACAGGACTGGCACGAGTGGGCACAATCGCCCACCATGGTCACCGAAAGCCCGCAGCAGCCCGAATGCCTGTCGCTGCCGCCGATGCAGCGACGACGCCTGAGCCGGCTGGCACGCATGACGATGGAAGTAGCCTCCCCGCTTTGTGGCGAAGACGAGCAACTCCCGTTCGTGTTCGGCTCGCGCCACGGCGAGACCACCCGCACCCTCAACCTTCTGCACGACGTGGCCGCTGAGCAACCGCTGTCGCCCACGCATTTCGGCTTGTCCGTGCATAACGCCATTGCAGGGCAATGGTCGCTGCTGCGGGGTCAACGCGGCGAGTCCGTGGCGATTGCCGGCGAAGCGGATACCTTTGAGCACACGATGCTGGAAGCGGCCGCCATGCTGGCCGACGGTGCGCCGTCGGTACTGGCTGTGATCGCCGAAGAAGTGCCGCCCGCGGTCTACGACGGCTGGATCGACGACGTGCCGTTTTCCTACGCTGTGTCACTGCGACTGGGCCGCGTCGAGACCGTCGATACGCCGTCGACGGAAAGCTGCTGGAGACTCTCTCTCAGCCAACACAAAGACGACGCCAAGACCTGCACATGGCCGCATGCCCTGGACTTTCTGCGCGCGCTGCAGACGGCGGAAACCTCCCTCACACACTCATGGAAAACACGGCAATGGCAGTGGCAACGCACTCGCTGAATCGCCGCCGTGATGGGTGGCTGTGGCGCCTGTTCGCCACCGCCGCCAGTTTTGCCGCGTTCGGCATCGGCGGACTGATCCTGCGCGTGTTGATCCTGCCGATGTTTGCGCTGCTGCCCGGTGGCCCGACGGCGCGCCGGCGACGTGCGCGTGCCGCGATCAGCCGATCGTTCCATCTGCTCGTGCAGTTCATGTATCGCACCCGCGTGCTGGACTTCCGCATCGATGGCACCGAGCGACTCGGTCGACCCGGACAATTGATCATCGCCAATCATCCTTCCCTGATCGACGTGGTGTTTGTGATCTCGCAGATCCGCGACGCCAACTGCGTGGTCAAGGCCAGCCTGTGGAACAACCCGTTCATGCATGGCGCGGTGCGCGCCGCGCAATACATCAGCAACAACGGCAGCCCGGACATGCTCGAACAAGCCGCCGTCATGCTGCGCGAAGGCCAGACCCTGGTGATGTTTCCCGAAGGCACCCGCACAACACCTGGACAGCCGCCGGTGTTTCATCGCGGTGCCGCGGCGATCGCGCTTCGCGGCGCACGCACCATCACGCCGGTGTACATCTCCGTCAAGCCGACCACGCTGACCAAGGCGGATGCCTGGTATCACATTCCCTGGAAGCGCGTGTCGGTGCATTTGCGCGTGGGTGACGACATAGATCCGGTCGCGTTCAACGATGCCCCGATGCCGATCGCCTCGCGCAGACTGAACCAGCATTTGCATCACCTTTTTCTTGAAGGACATAACGACTTATGACCACGCCCGACCTTGCCGCGCTGGAGCAGGAAATTGCTCAGCTGATCATCGACACCTTGAATCTGGAACATCTCACCGCGGTGGAGATCCCGGTGCAGCAGCCGCTGTTTGGCGAAGGGCTGGGACTTGATTCGGTGGACGCGCTGGAACTGGCGCTGGCCTTGCAGAAGCACTATGCGATCCGGATCGACTCCGACGTCAAGGAATCGCGCAAGCACTTCGCCACCGTCGCCAACCTCGCCGCGTTCGTCCAGGGGCAGCGGAGCGCATGCGCGCACTGATCGGAAAAATTGCGTTGCCAGTGGCCGGGGTGCTGTACCCGTTTTTGGTCTATTTCGGCACCGAAAAAATTGCGCCGCCGATCTTCGCGCTGGTGCTCGGCGCCATCTGGCTGATCCGCGCGCCCAGCCTGTTGCGGCAGCCGGGTGGCCGCTGGATGGTGGGCGTGGCGCTGGTCTACTGCGTGCTGCTGGTGTTTACCGGCGAGGCGATGCTGTTGCGCTGGTATCCGGTGCTGCTCAATGCCTTTTTATTGACCACATTCGGATGGAGCTTGATCTACGGCCCTCCTTTCATCGAGCGTTTCGCGCGCATGCGCGAACCCAACCTGCCGCCCGCCGCCGTGCATTACACGCGCGTGGTGACCTGGGTGTGGGTCGGATTCTTCGCCTTCAACGGCGGCATGTCGGCAGCGCTGACGCTGTTCGCGCCGTTGTCGTGGTGGACGCTCTACAACGGCTTCATCTCCTACGTTCTGCTCGGCGCGCTATTTGCGGGCGAGTGGTTGCTGCGCCAGCGGCTGCGTCGGAGATTTGTATGAAGTCGCCCGAACGCATCGCCGGCGCGCTCCACGGCCACGCCTGGTTGACGAGCGCCCGTGCCAGCGATGCCGGGGTGCTGCTTCTGCTCAGTCCGCGGGGTCACGCCGAATTGCATCGTCAGGGCCGGCAATCACTGCTCGACAGCCTGCAGGCGCATCTCACCACGCAAGGTCTACCCGCCCCGCGCGAATGGCGTCTGCCCGATGTCATGCCCGACGCGAGGGACACAGCTGCCGTGGCTCGGCTGCTCGAGGCACCTCGCCCGCGGGTGGCTACGCCGACCGACGAGCAGCAGCTGGACGGCTGCTGCAAGCTGACCTTGCGCCTGCCGCTCGACCTGGTGCATTTCGATGATCATTTTCGCAAGGCGCCGGTGCTGCCCGGTGTGGTGCAGGTCAACTGGGCGCTGGCGCTGGCCGCACCCCGTTTGCACACCTCGGTCCATTGCCGCGAAATGGAGGCGTTGAAGTTTCAGCGCCTGCTGCGTCCCGGCGACGTACTTCAGCTGAGCCTGCACTACGAGGACGAGCCCGGTGCCGAACGCGGCAAGCTGCATTTTGCTTATCACCTGGATGGCGCGCATTGCTCCTCCGGCCGGCTGCGCGTGGTGCAAACCGATGACTGATCGCAACACCGACACGCAGCACTGGGCGGCGCAGAAAGAGCGCGGCAGTTTTGTCCTGATGAAGTTGACCGCGGTCTGCCTGCGCGTGCTCGGACGTCGGGTGATGGCACCGGTGCTCTATCTGATCGTGCTGTACTTTTTTGTGTCCGGACGACGCGCGCGTCGCAACGTGCGCCAGTATCAGAATTACTTGGCGAGCTGGAGTGGCCGCGATGAACTTCGGCCGACCTTGCGCAGCGTGTTCGGCCAGTTCATGGCCTTCGGCAACAGTCTGCTTGATCGCCTGGATGCCTGGCACGGCAAGTTGAAGCTCAGCCAGGTGACGCTGCACGATCCGCTGGGCGTGCGCGAGCGGCTGATGAAAAATCGCAATAGCGGCCGCGGCGAGATTATGGTGTGTACGCACCTGGGCAACCTCGACGTATGCCGCGCGCTGGCGGAACTTGGCGAACAGGTGCCACTCAATGTGCTGGTGCATACCGCCCACGTGGCGCTTTTCAACCGCGTGCAGACTGCAGCCGGCGATCATCAAATGCATCTCTTGCAGGTGAGTGAGATGGACACTGCGCTGATGCTGGATTTGTCGCAGCGGCTGGATCGTGGCGAGTGGCTGGCCATTGCCGGCGACCGCGTGCCGCTGCAGGACGGGCGACGGGTGGTGGTGGATTTTCTTGGTCACCCCGCCCCGTTCCCCCAGGGTCCGTGGATGCTCGCGGGGCTGTTGAAATGCCCGGTCAATCTGATGTGCTGTCTGAAGATCGACGGTCGCTATCAGATCCATCTGGAACCGTTTATTGATACGCCCGCATGGCAGCGCAACCAGCGCGAGGCGCTGATCAAGAGCTGGGTGCAGCGCTATGCCGACCGCCTGGCGCAGATGTGCCTGCTGGCGCCGCGGCAGTGGTTCAATTTTTACCCGTATTGGCAAGACGCCGATCCATCCCACGCCCATCCATCCCAACCTTCTGGAGAAGCCGATGCGCACCCGCGGCGTGCTGCACCTTGATACCGACATGACCGTGCCGTTTTTCGATGTCGATTCGATGAACGTGGTCTGGCACGGTCACTACGCAAAATATCTGGAGATCGCGCGCTGCGCGTTGCTCGACCTGCTCGGCCACAACTACAACGACATGAAGGCATCCGGCTACGGCTGGCCCATCATCGATCTGCAACTGCGCTACGTGCAGGCGGCGCGGTTTGGACAACACCTGCGCGTGCGGGCCGATCTGGTGGAATGGCGCAACCGGCTCAAGATCCATTATGTGATCAGCGACGCGAACACCGGCGAGCGCCTCACCCGCGCCAGCAGCGTGCAGGTCGCGGTCAGCCTGGCCGACGGCACGATGCAGTTGGCCTCGCCGCAGATCATGATCGACGCCGTCGAGCGCCACCTGCCATGACCTGCGTCAGTCCCATTTACCAACGCATGGGCGCTTCAGCATGAACTACGCCAGCCCAACCTACGTCGAGGAAACGCGGATCGGTTTTCGGTTCCTGAGTAGCTTTGTCTGGCAGCACCACGTGCTGCGCGTTGCCATCGACGACTTGAAGACGCTTTGCGGTGAACCTCCGCCGCAGGGTGGAGTGCTGCTCGACGTGGGCTGCGGCCAGGGGAAGTCGTTCCGATTGCTGCAGGAAGCCTTCCAGCCGCAGCGCATCATAGGACTGGATGCCGATCCCCACAGTCTGGACATGTCCCGCGCCGAAGCGGCCAGGGAACAGATCGACACCGAACTGATGGCCGGCGACTGCGCGCAAATCACCCTGCCCGACCGCAGTGTGGACATCGTGTTCTGCCACCAGACCTTCCATCACCT
Organism: Rhodanobacter sp.; assembly: GCA_040006415.1. GTDB lineage: Bacteria > Pseudomonadota > Gammaproteobacteria > Xanthomonadales > Rhodanobacteraceae > Rhodanobacter. Next base: position 9,029 of record JBDTXA010000029.1, on the reverse strand, counting down.
GGTCGAACAGGAGCGCGCGCTGGCGGAATTCTGGCGCGTGCTGAAACCGGGCGGCGTGCTGCTGTTTGCCGAGTCGACCAAGGCGTATATCGACACCTGGGTGATCCGCTGGCTCTTTCGCCATCCGATGCATGTGCAGAAAAGCGCGGACGGCTATCTGCAGATGCTGCGCCAGCAGGGCTTCGAGTTCGAACCGCGCCACGTGTCGCTGCCTTACCTGTGGTGGAGCCGCGCCCGCGATTTCGGCCTGCTCGAGCGCTGGCATCTGAAGCGGCCGCCAGCGCCAGGCCAGCGCGAGGAAACCCTGGTCAATGTCGCCGCACGCAGGCCGGCATCCGCATGAGGACCTTTCTCAACGCACTGGGTGTGATCTGCACGCTCGGCCGCGGCAGGCAGGCGGTGGCCGAAGCCCTGTTTGCCGGCGACGACCATGGCCTGCGCGAAGAAGCGGGCTGGGCTCCGGGACGCGCCCTTCCACTGGGCGCGGTTCGTGACGCGTTGCCGGCGATACCCCCAGCGCTGGCGGCCACCCGTGACAATCGTTCCAACCGCTTGCTGCTGGCGGCTGCACTGGAGCTGGAAAACGACCTGCGCGCCGCCATCAGCCGCTATGGCAACAGCCGCATCGGCGTCGTCATCGGCAGCAGCACCACCGGCATCGAGCGCACCACCGAAGGCGTCAGCCATTTACGACAGCACGGCGAATGGCCAGCGGATTACCGTTATGCCGATCAGGAGCTGGGGGCGCCGGCCGAGTTTCTCGCCGAATGGCTGGAGCTGTCCGGGCCGTGCTACGGCATCTCGACCGCATGCACCTCCGGTGCGCGGGCACTGATCAGTGCGCAACGACTGCTGCGGATGGGCGTGTGCGATGCCGTGATTTGCGGCGGCGTGGATACGTTGGCGCGGCTGCCGGTCAACGGCTTTCTTGCACTGGAGGCGCTTGATCCGCAGCGTTGCGGGCCATTTTCCAAAAATCGCCACGGCATCAACATCGGCGAGGCAGCGGCGGTCTTCCTGATGACCGCCGACCACGGCAAGGTGGAGCTACTGGGCGGTGGCGCCAGCTCCGATGCGTATCACATGTCATCGCCCGAACCTGAGGGCGTGGGCGCACAGCAGGCGATGCGTGCCGCCCTGGCCGCGGCGCAGCTGGACGCCCATCAGATCAACTATCTCAACCTGCACGGCACTGCCACCGAGCACAACGACCGCATGGAGAGCCGGGCCATGGCCGCGGTATTCCCGGATGGCGTGCCGTGTTCGTCGTCCAAGTCGCTGACCGGGCACACGCTGGCCGCCGCCGGCGCACTGGAAGCGGCGTTTTGCTGGCTCAGCCTGACCGATGAAGCCGGCGGCTATCGCCTGCCACCTCATGTCTGGGACGAGGTTGCTGATCCGGAACTCGCGCCGCTACGGTTCACCCGCATCGGCGACCGGCTGCCAACGGAGGGCAGACGCCGATTGATGAGCAACTCATTCGCCTTCGGCGGCAACAACGCCAGCCTGATTCTCGGCGACAGCAACGACGGAGCATCGACATGATTTCCTGGCCGATGGCGAAGCTGTTGCCCCACAGCGGCGAGATGATTCTGCTGGACTCGGTCCTGGCGGGCGAAGAGGACCGCATTCTCTGCCGCCACACGGTACGCGCCGGCGGCCTGTTCAATGACCGTGACGGCAGTCTTCCGGCCTGGTGTGGGGTCGAGTTGATGGCGCAATCCGTCGCCGCATGGGCAGGCTGGCTGGCCAGGCACGAGCATCGTCCGGTACGCCTCGGCTTCCTGCTTGGCACCCGCCATTATCACGCCAATGTCGACGCTTTCCCACCGGGCAGCGAGTTGACCGTCGAGGCCTTTCGCAGCTTTCATGACGACAACGGCATGGCCATGTTCGCCTGTCGCATCGATGCACCGGGCATTCTCGCCGAGGCCCGTCTGACCGTCTTCAGTCCACCCGATTCCGATGCCTTCCTCGCTTCCATTGCACCGAGCCAAACTCATGTCTAAAACCATCCTCGTCACTGGATCCAGCCGCGGCATTGGTCGCGCCATCGCGTTGCGGCTGGCCCGAGCGGGCTACGACCTGGTGCTGCATTGCCGCTCGCGTCGTGATGAAGCCGAAGCCGTGCGCGCCGAGATTGCGGCGATGGGGCGTCAGGTACGCATCCTGCAATTCGATATCGCCGATCGCGACGCCAGCGCCGCGGCGCTGGAAGCCGACCTCAAGCAACACGGTGCGGTTTACGGTGTGGTGTGTAACGCCGGCCTCACCCGTGACGCCGCTTTCCCCGCGCTGACCGGTGACGACTGGGACAGCGTGTTGCGAACCAATCTCGATGGTTTCTACAACGTGCTGCATCCGTTGGTCATGCCGATGATTCGCCGACGTGCGCCGGGCCGCATCGTTTGCATCACCTCGGTCTCGGGGATGATCGGCAACCGTGGCCAGGTCAACTACAGCGCGTCGAAAGCCGGCGTCATCGGTGCCGCGAAAGCGCTGGCGGTGGAGCTGGCCAAGCGAAAAATCACCGTCAACTGCGTGGCACCGGGATTGATCGAAACCGACATGCTCGACCCGGAAGTGCCGGTGGAGCAGATCCTCAAGATGATTCCTGCCGAACGTACCGGCACCCCGGAGGAAGTGGCGGCCGCGGTGGAGTTTCTGCTCGGCACCGACGCCAGTTACATTACCCGCCAGGTGCTGGCCGTCAACGGCGGACTGTGCTGACAACAAGCGGCTCACCCAACATTTCCGGGCTTGGATTTACCTAATTTCTGCCGCGGTCGGATGACCGCGTTTATTTTTCACCAAGGAGATTCCTCACATGAAAGCTAAAGTTCTCACTCTGACCTTGCTCGCGCTGACTAGCGTGCCCGGCCTCAGTTTTGCCGCTGACACGGTGGTCCATCTGTCATTTCAGGATACGGTCGCCGCTGCCACCAAGAGCGGAAAAATTGACGGCAGCGTGAAGTTCTACCTGGCGGGCAATCGTCCCTCCGGAAAGGTGACGGTGGTAAACGACAATGTCTCCACCAACAAGAAGACGAATGCCTTCGGCAAGTCCAGTCAGGAATCCTGTGACTGGGCGCTGCAATCCGCCCTGATCACGCTGCAGGGCGCCGCCAAGCAGGCTGGCGCCAATGCGGTGGTGGAAATCCAGAGCAATTACAACAACCAGTCGCACAGCGACCCCACCAACTACGAATGCCACAAAGGCTTTCTGATGTCGGGCGTGGCGCTGAAAGGCAAGCTGGCCAAGGTCACCCCGTAAACCGCGCGCGGGTCGTATCCCGGCCCGCAGCATCTCAAAAGAAGCGATTTCACCAGTGGCGAGCCACGCCTGCGTTACCATGGGCGGTCAACGATCCCCCGTCATGCCATGGAGTTTATCAATGCGCCCGTTTCCGCTCGGAGAAGATATCGACCTGCTTCGCGATTCCGTGCATGCGTTCGCCGAAAAGGAGATCGCGCCGCGCGCAACGCAGATCGATCACGACAACCTGTTCCCGGACGATTTGTGGAAAAAGTTCGGCGAGATGGGTTTGCTCGGGGTAACCATTCCCGAAGAGTACGGTGGCAGCAGCCTGGGCTTTCTGGCCCACATGGTGGCGATGGAGGAGATCTCCCGCGCTTCCGGCTCGGTCGGTCTGTCCTACGGTGCGCATTCCAATCTGGCCGTGCAGAACATCTTCCACAACGGCAATGAGGCCCAGCGTCGCAAGTACATCCCCAAGATGTGCAGCGGCGAATACATCGGTGCCCTCGCCATGAGCGAGCCGGGCGCAGGCTCCGATGTGGTCGGATCGATGATCTGCAAGGCGGAAAAGAAGGGCGACGTGTGGGTCGCCAATGGCTCCAAGATGTGGATCACCAACGGCCCCGATGCCGATGTGCTGCTGGTTTACATGCGCACTGCGCCAAGGGTTGCGGGGAGCCGCTGCCTGACTGCTTTCATCGTCGAGAAAGGCATGAAGGGTTTCTCCACGGCGCAGAAGCTGGACAAGCTCGGCATGCGCGGTTCCAACACCTGCGAGCTGGTGTTCGAAGACTGCGAAATTCCCGCGGAAAACATCGTCGGTGAAGTCAACGAAGGCGTGCGCGTGCTGATGAGCGGCCTGGACACCGAGCGGCTGGTGCTTTCCGGCGGACCGCTGGGGCTGATGCAATCGGCAATGGATCTGGTCATACCCTACGTGCGCGAGCGCAAGCAGTTCAATGCACCGATCGGCACCTTCGGCGTGATGCAGGCAAAGATCGCCGACATGTATACCGCGCTGCAGTCCTCGCGCGGTTTCGCCTACATGGTGGCGCAGCAGTTCGACAGTGGCGTGAAGTCGCGCATCGACCCAGCCGCCTGCCTGCTTAATGCCTCGCAGAATGCGGTGAAGGTGGCGCTGGAGGCGATCCAGACCCTTGGTGGCAACGGCTACATCAACGAGTTCCCCGCCGGCCGCTTGTTGCGCGACGCCAAATTGTACGAGATTGGTGCCGGTACCAACGAGATCCGCCGCATGCTGATCGGGCGGGAGCTGTTTCACGGCAAGGCATGATCCGACCTTCACCGCGCAAGTAAGAAAAGGCCCGCAACTTGCGGGCCTTTTTTGTCATGGGCTGCCGCTTCTCAGAATGACCAGCTGAAATTTGCGGTCGCCATCTGCGCCTGCTGCCGCTGCGCCAGATAACGGTCGTAGCCCAGTTGCAGACTGGCTCGGGCTGTCATCTGCCAGCCCAGCGTGGCGCCCATGACGCCGCCGTAACGCGACAGACCGATGCCACCGACGGGCGCAAATTGGTTGACGCCGCTGAAGCTGGCATCGAACACGTCGCCACGCACGCCAAAAGCGTGTTGCCACAACATGCGCGCCTGCAGACTCAGGCTTCCCGCTCGTGCCAGCGACCATTCATGGGTGGCGCGAAAGCCCGCGCCCGCCTGCCAGCGAGCCGCATTCTCCGCACCGGACTTCAGACCGAACCCATAGCCGCCCTGCTCGTTGAAAGCATCTCGACGAATCTGCGCGTACTGCAGGTTGACGTAAGGAGTGATCGTGACGCCACCCATCGACACGCGGTAGCCACTTTCGCCATAGGCGACGCCATAACGACCATTGCTGTCGCTGGTAACCCCGGTCAGCTGATTGCCCAGCTGTAGCTGGCGACGCATGTTTTCGCGATAGCTGCCGACGCCGAAGCGCCCCATCGTGAACCAGGCGCCGCGAATCACGCCGCCGTAAAGCATGCCTTCCCAGGCACGACTTCGGCCCTGGTCGGCACTTTCCGCCAACCGGCCCAGACCCTCACTCTGGCTGATGGCATAGCCGGCAACGCCGCGGCTGCCGACGCGATAATCCTGCCCGACCAGCCAACCGCTAAGGTCGTAACCCACACTGTTGTAGCCGCTGCGCGACATGCCGCCGTGGAAACCGAGATTCCGTGCCCAGCCGCCGGCTTTTGGCGCATCCAGAAGGTGGTCAAACCGATCGGACAGGGCGCGCGTGCCGGCGTCGATCGCCTCGAACGTCATCGCGGCGCTGGCCGCGTGCAGCTGGCCCGACAGGCTCTCGAGCGAACGCTGAGTCGCTGCCAGCGTACTGGCGTGCTGCAGGCTGCCCGCGCCCTGAATAAAGTCACTCCCGACTTGCGTACTGGATGTCGAGCCGGTTTGCGTCAGCTGGGCATTAATCTGACCGAACGCACCATCGACCCGTTGCGCAGCACCGTAGGAGGCTGCCGTGTAACTCATGCCCTGAACCGCCGTCGCCTGCACCTGAGTCACGTCCAGCCATGCATTGTTGGCGTCGTAATGAAGCGATGCATCGAGCAGCACGACGTTGGCTGCCTTGTTCGGCCCACTGAAGGTGCCACTGAGCCCACCACTGGCAGTCACCACATCGGTGTGCGAGTTGGCGACATAACCGCTGTCGATGCCGGTGACATACAGATCGCCACCGTTAAGGCTCGCGGTTCCCGTGACCCGTAAGGCCGACCCCAGCGACAATGCCAGTCGGCCAGCGCCCTGTTGAATGTAGTTGCCCGTAACGGTGACGTCGCCCCCACTCACGCCCAGCACGCCGTCATTGACGATATTTCCAGCTACTGAAGGCGTCCGGCTCAACGTACCGTCGACACCGATATTGACGTTGGAGGCCAGCGATTTGGCAGAAAGCGTACCGCCCTGGATCAGGGTAGCGCCGGTATAGCTGGCGACCTCGCTCAGCACCAGCGAACCAGCACCCTGCTTGATCAGGCCACCCGCACCGGAAATCGGATTGTTCCAGCTGGAATCACCGCTGAAGTTGACGGTGACGTCGCCCCAATCGAATTTCGCCGGACCGTTCACCGCCTTGCCGACGTTGAGTTCACCGTAACCGAACACCGCATCCGGTCCGGCAGCCCCTAGATCATCGGCGGTACCCAGCAGGGTCTGTCTCACCAGATCATTGTCGAAATAGGGGTAAGACTCCCACACCAAGGCAGCGGCGCCGGACACTTGCGGCGCCGCAAACGAGGTGCCTTGAACGATGTAATACCCGTTGTCCTTGGTGCTGGTGGAATCCTTGTCGCTGACCTTCACGTCGCCGGGCGCCGCCAGGCAATAAGTCATCGCCTTGCCGCAGGCGTTGGAGTAAGCCGCCAACTGATCTGGATGATTGCTGTCCACAGCGACCGCCACCAGCCAACCTTTTTCCAGCTGAGGTGCGAGGCTGGGCAACGCAGCGATGTCACTGGGATCACTCCCGGAAGCGTTACCTGCAGCAAACACCACCAACCCGCCGTGCTGCAGCACGAACGGCGTGTAGGCATCGGCGAAAGCGGTGTTGATGGACGCGTTGCCGGTATCCCAGTAGATGCCACCCCACGAATTGTTCATCACGCTGACGCCCGCATCGATCATGGCCGGATTGAGGGTCTGCGCGAAGAATTTTGCGTCATCGGCCGTGACCGAGTTACCTTGGCCGGTGCCGTCATCCACGGGCTCCTTGTCGCTGATGATGCGCGCCGACACCAGATTCGCGCCTGGCGCGATGCCCCCGGCAAATCCGCCATACGGCTTGCCTGCTGCAAGCTCCGAAACCCAGGTGCCATGGCCGACGACATCGTCGATGGCGGTGTTGTTGCTGGCCGGGTCGACATAAATGAGTTCTTTCTGGACCCGACCAGCCAGGCTTGGATGATTGCGCATGATCCCGGTATCGATCACGCCGATGGTGACTCCGGCCCCGGAGTAGCCCTGAGCGTGGGCGGCGTAGCTGTTGGTGATTGCCAACTGAGCATCGACCGGCGGCGCAGGCGGCGGTGCCGGTGGGGGTGTCGTCGGCGGAATGTTGTTCGCCGGCGGGACGGAGGGCCTTATACCGGTACCACCACCCCCGCCACACGCGCTCAAGCCCAGCGTCATCGCCATTAGCAGCGCCAACTCGCGTCGCCGTAAGACCGAAACCGAAACAGTGCATGTCTTCATAAAACCCTCATTGCGTCCACCCACTCCCTGTGTGCCGCCCTATCGCCACGGGCGGCTGCCCTTTCGGCATCTTCGCACAACGAAAATCCAATGAAACCCGACGCGATCCGCACTGCAGCAACGAAAGCGGTGAATTTGCCCGTAGCCATGGCGGACTGCGATAATTGATCGGCTATCTGTCAGGCGTTTTTCGCCTCTCACGTCTTAAAATCCGGAGTTACCCATGTCAGATGTCAGCGTCGTCATCGTCGGTTCCAAGCGCACTGCGATCGGATCCTTTCTCGGCCAGTACACCGGCGTCCCCACCACGACACTCGGCGCGACCGCCATTCGTGCGGCACTGGAGCAGTCCGGCGTCGCCCCGGCGGATGTCAGCGAGCTGATCATGGGCTGCGTGCTGCCCGCCAATCTGGGTCAGGCCCCGGCGCGTCAGGCGTCCCTGGGCGCGGACCTGCCGACCAGTGTCGGTTGCACCACGATCAACAAGGTCTGCGGCTCGGGCATGAAAGCCATTATGTTCGGGCACGACTTGATCAAGGCCGGTTCGGCCAGCGTGGTCGTGGCCGGCGGCATGGAGTCGATGACCAATGCCCCGCACATGGTCAACGCACGCGTCGGGATCCGCTACGGCGACGGCAAGCTGGTCGACCATATGGCGTGGGACGGGCTCACCAACCCCTACGACGGCCAGTCGATGGGTGTGTTCGGCGAGATGTGCGCCGACAAGTACCACTTCACGCGCGAGGAGCAGGATGCGTTCGCGATCGAGTCGGTCAATCGGGCCAAGGCAGCACAGGAAAATGGTGGCTTTGCCAACGAGATCGTTCCGGTCACCGTCAAGACCCGCAAGGGAGAGGTCCAGGTCGACACCGACGAAGAGCCCGGGCGTTCGGACGTCAACAAAATTCCCAACCTGCGGCCCGCTTTTCGCAAGGAAAACGGCACCATTACCGCAGCCACTTCGTCGAGCATTTCAGATGGCGCCGCTGCTGTCGTGCTGCTCTCCGCTGATGACGCGAACAAGCGCGGGCTCAAGCCACTGGCGCGCATTGTCGCGCACGCCACCCATTCCCAAGAGCCGGAATGGTTCACCACCGCACCGGTTGGCGCCATCCAGAAAGTGCTGGAGAAAGCCGGCTGGAAAATTGAAGACGTCGATCTTTTCGAAATCAACGAAGCTTTTGCCGTCGTCGCCATGACGCCGATGAAGGAACTCGGCATCCCGCACGACAAATTGAATGTCAACGGCGGGGCCTGCGCTTTGGGGCACCCGATCGGCGCCAGTGGTGCCCGTCTTGTGGTCACCCTGCTCAATGCGTTGAAGACGCGTGGGCTCAAGCGTGGCGTGGCGGCGCTGTGCATCGGTGGTGGTGAGGCAACGGCAATCGCGGTGGAGTGCATCGACTGACGCATTTGCCACTGCAAGTCATTTCACGACTTTCACATGACGATTGGTTAAATCAACACGCAATAGGTTAGTCAGCGTCACCATAAAGAAGTGGCGAAATTACGGCGAACGCGTTATTAATACACGGCCAAACGGCATTCCACGGCAAAGGAGATTCAC
>JBDTXA010000028.1:0-26007 GCA_040006415.1 Rhodanobacter sp. | reverse complement strand
ACGATGTGCAGGCACCGTGGATCGGCCGCATGACGAGGTTTTTCCAAGCGCTGGGCAACTTGTGGAATAGCGCGTCTATTGAGGATACTGGAAGACCACGAGGTGGTGCGCTTGGTGACGGCAGCTCGATCCCAGTGGATATGCACATCATCAGCGTCACCCATCATCGGAACGCTGGAGATGGTGCAGCAAGGCAGCTTTCGCGAGGCTCTCGTTTACCGCCTGCATGGCATCACGCTGGCGCTGCCGGCGTTGCGCGAACGAACCGGCAGCGTGAACTGATCCAGATCCAGATCCAAATGGCCTTTACTTGAAGCCACCGAACTCCCCACCGTTCGCGCTGAGCGTAGCCTGCGCAGCGGGCGAAGTCGAAGCGCCGCCACGTGTTGAAGCCTACCTCCTGTAGGTCCCTCGACTTCGGCCTGCGGCCTGCGCTCAGGACGAACGGGCTTGAGCGCGCAGGACCAACGCGTTTAGATAGGTGCCGTCGATCCAGATCCTGTTTTTGGAAGAAGCCGGCTCCGATGCGCTGCCGCTCATCAGTGACGAGGTGATGGATCAACTTCTGGCGCATCTCTGGCCCGGCCATATCAGGCAATGGCGCCATGTTCTAAGCGCTACGGCGTCACTTTGGGGAGATCATGGTCAGATCGAATCCGGTCACCCGGCACGCGAAATCGGCATCGGCGGCCACCGGCCGGTCAACACCTCAGCCGTGGACGCCGCCGGGCCGTTACGTACCGTGGAGCGCGACGCCTTGCTGCATGAACTTGAGTGCATGCACTGGAACATCAGTGGCACCGCCCCGTTCCTCGCCGCCAGTCGCCATACGATATACCGCAAGATCCTCAAGCACGCGATCGTGCTGCCGGATTGAGTCAGCGGTGCTCGAACGGCGAAGGCACGGTTCGCGGTGCCGCCGTCAGCCGGCACTGTCACGCTTTCAGCACGCTAGTATCCACACCCTTCAGCAGCCCGCATTCCCGTGCGACGTTTCCTCCATCACGCTGATTGCCGAGCTTGCCCCTGTGGATCGCAAACCCGCGAGTGCGCCCGAAACTACGCCATGATCTCAGCGAAAGGATCGCCATGCCTGTACGTCCCACTGCACAGCATCTGACTGTCGGAGCTTTGCTGATGGCATTGCCGATGGTGGCCAATGCCGCGCAGACCGCCACGCAAACACAGGACCTGTCGCCGGTGGTGGTCACCGCCACGCGCACGGCACAGGCGCCGTTCGATATCGCTGCCGCCATCGACGTGATCACGGTACCGGCCAGCGGCAACCTCGATATCAATCCTTCCGAGCTGCTCTCGGGCATTCCCGGCGTGCTCGCCCGCGACCGCCAGAACTACGCTCAGGACGAACAGATCTCGATCCGCGGCTTTGGTTCGCGCTCCACTTTCGGCATCCGCGGCGTGCGCCTGTACACCGACGGCATTCCCGCGACAGCGCCGGATGGACAGGGCCAGGTGTCGCATTTCAACCTCGATTCGGCCGAACGCATTGAGGTCTTGCGCGGCCCGTTCTCCGCGCTTTACGGCAATGCCTCCGGTGGTGTGGTGCAGCTGTTCACTGCTGATGGCACCGATCCGCCGCAGCTGCGGCTGGGTTTCGCTGGCGGCAGCGATGGCCTGCTGCGTGGTTCGGCCAATGCCCGCGGCGTGGCTGGCCCGCTCGACTACAACATCGACTTCACCCATTTCCAGACCGACGGCTATCGCGATCACAGCCGCGCCCAGCGCGAATCGGGCAACGCCAAGCTGGGTTGGCAGCTGGGTGAGCATCGCAAGCTGACCGTGGTGCTGAACACGCTTAACCTGCCGAGTGCGCAGGACCCGCAAGGCCTGACACCACGACAGTTCCGTCAGGATCCCCGCCAGGGCTCCACGCCTTCGTTGCCCTACAACACCCGCAAGAGCGTCTCGCAGCAACAAGTCGGGCTGATCTACGACGACCAGGTCACCGACAGCAGTAGCGTGCGCGTGATGGGCTATTACGGTGAGCGCAGCGTGCTGCAATATCTTTCGGTGCCGACCTTCGCCCAAATCAGTCCCTTGTCACAGGGCGGCGTGGTGAGCCTGGACAATGCCTATGGCGGAGCCGACGCCCGCTGGACCTGGGCTCGCGAGCTCGCCGGGAGGCCGTTTGAACTGGCACTGGGCCTGAGCTACGACAACCAGCATCAGCACCGGCGTGGCTACGAAAACTTCATCGGTAGCAAGCGGGGAGTACTGGGCTCACTGCGCCGGGATCAGGAGGACCGGGTCTACGATAACGATCAATATGCCCAGGCCAGCTGGCGGGTCACTGACGACTGGACCGTGATGGCCGGGCTGCGCCACAGCCGCGTCAACTTCAACTCGAACGACCACTACATCACCGCCCGCAATCCCGACGACAGCGGGCGTGTGAACTACAGCGCCACCACGCCGGTGGCTGGGGTGCTGTTTCGGCTTTCGCCCACGGCTCACCTTTACGCCGACTGGGGCAAGGGCTTCGAGACACCGACCTTTTCCGAGCTGGGCTATCGCAACGATGGACTCAGCGGCCTGGCGCTGAACCTGCAACCGGCGCGCACCCGCAGCGGCGAGGTAGGACTGAAGCTCGAGCCGACGCCACAGTCGCACGCCGAGCTGGCGCTGTTCCGTGCCGACAGCCGACATGAGCTGGCCGTGGCCAGCAATCTTGGCGGGCGCACGACCTATCAAAACATCGACCGCTCGCGCCGACAGGGTGTTGAGGCATCGTTCGACGGCCGCTTCGCCACGCGCTGGCGCTTCAACGTCGCCTACACCTGGCTGGACGCCACTTTTCGATCACCCTTTCTTACCTGCGTATCGCCGGCTTGCGCCGCGCCCGACACACCGGTGGCAGCGGGCACGCGGATTCCCGGCGTGCCCCGCTCGAACGCCTACGCCTCACTGCACTACGGGGTCGAGAGAGGCTGGCAGTTCGACGTCAACGGCCAGTTCATGGCTGCCGTACCCACCGACGATCTCAACACGGCGCAAGCGCCAGCGTATGGTTTGCTTGGTTTCGGTGGCGGCTACATCGCACAACTCGGTTCATGGCGAACGCATCTTTTTGCGCAGATCAACAACGCGCTGGATCGCCGCTATGTCGGCTCGGTGATCGTCAATGACGGCAATGGCCGCTATTTCGAACCAGGCCCGGGACGCAGCGTCCTGCTCGGCGTCGACCTTCGCTGGCAGCCCTAGCCATCGACGTCGTCGCTCAGCCGGACCAGATCCGCACGCGGCGCGCCCGGCACCACAAACAGAGTCGAGCTGCGCCCAGTCGATGATGCGGGCCGTGCAGTTGGTATACCGATGCGGCGGCTTGCGCTCATCTCGCTGGCGCTAGGAGCCTGTCGGGCTTTGGTGGTCGAGGCGAGAATTCGGCTGTACGAGGACAGATTTTTGTCGATTTGTGGGGCCATAGTGGTTCTATGGACCAAGAATCGGCGGAAATATGGACCGTGCAGACGGATTCGCAGACCGGCCAACCAAAGTCCGAAAGGCTCCTAGGCACGTGATATCGATCAACGCCGACCACCGCCGCAAAGATGCGCTTGCGCAGCGGCATAGCCCGCGGCGAATCTTCGGCTGGGTCGTCACGCTGCTCGGCCGATGCCAGTTCAACCCGTTTGACATCGGCCAGCAACAACGATGGCCGCAGGGTCAGCACCCGTCCTGTCGCTGCCAGCGGCGAGGGCAGCTGGCAGTTCGGCTCGACGATGCTCGCCAAGCGGCGTGACTCAGTACTTGATGACCGAACGGATGACCTTGCCCGCATGTAGCAGCTCGAAGGCGCGGTTGATGTCTTCCAGCGGCATCACCTCGGTGATCATTTCGTCGATCTTGATCTCGCCCTGCATGTAGCGATCGACGTAACCGGGCAGCTGCGAGCGGCCCTTGACGCCGCCGAAGGCCGAGCCGCGCCACACGCGACCGGTGACCAGCTGGAACGGACGCGTGCTGATCTCCTGCCCCGCACCGGCCACACCAATGATGGTCGATTCGCCCCAGCCCTTGTGGCAGCACTCCAGCGCCGAACGCATCACGTGGACATTGCCGATGCACTCGAACGAGTAGTCGACGCCGCCATGGGTCAGGTCGACGATCACCTGCTGCACCGGCGTATCCGGGTGGTCCGTCGGGTTGACGAAATCGGTGGCGCCCAGCGCCTGTGCCATCTCCCATTTGTCCGGGTTGAGGTCCACGCAGATGATCCGCGAGGCTTTGGCCATGACCGCGCCCTGCACCACCGACAGACCGATGCCGCCCATGCCGAACACCGCCACGGTGGAACCGGGCGTGACCTTCGCCGTATTGAGCACCGCACCGATGCCGGTGGTGATGCCGCAACCGAGCAGGCAGACCTTGTCCAGCGGTGCATTCTTGGAAATATTGGCCAGCGAGATCTCCGGCAGCACGGTGTATTCGGAGAACGTGCTGGTGCCCATGTAATGCAGGATCGGCTTGCCGTCGATCGAGAAGCGCGAAGTGCCGTCCGGCATCAGGCCCTTGCCCTGAGTCACGCGGATCTTCTGGCACAGGTTGGTCTTGCCCGACAGACAGTATTCGCACTCGCCGCACTCGGGCGTATACAGCGGGATGACGTGATCGCCCACCTTGACCGAGGTGACGCCCTCGCCGATTTCCTCGACGATGCCACCACCTTCGTGTCCGAGAATGACCGGAAACGCGCCCTCGGGATCGTCACCGGACAGGGTATAGGCGTCGGTATGGCAGACACCGGTGGCGACGATGCGCACCAGCACCTCGCCCTTCTTCGGACCGGCGACATCGACTTGCTCGATGCTCAATGGCTTGCCTGCTTCCCAGGCGACGGCGGCTCTCGATTTCATGGGTGCAACTCCTCAAAGGTGATACGGGAACGAAGGCGAGCGCGGCAGGCGCGGGCGCCGAACGCCGCCAAGTTTAGCAAGCAGCCCACTTATTCCTGCCCCGACGGCGGCCGTCCCACCGGAACCAGATCGAGTTGCCGGGTCTTGATGTAGTCGTAGATGGCGCGAATGTCCTTCTCCTTGAAAAACCCTGCCCACCAGGGCATGCCCTGGTCGGACCGTCCCGTCATCGCCACGCTGGGAACTGATCGAACGTCATGCCGTTCTCCAGTGACTTGCGCAAGTCCGGTGCATATTCGCCAACCACCGCCTCACCGCCGTGACAAAGAAAGCAGTAGGAGCTGTACCGCTCATAGCCATGGAAGACCGAATCTGAAACGGTCTTCTGATCGTTTCCATTGAACACCGCGAAATCGGCAGTCACGCTCTTGCCGTCGGTGGTCTTGTAGCTGTGTTCTTGCCCCGACGCGGTCGCCTTGGCCGGTGCGGCTCCGCGCCGTCGTAATCCAGCCGTCGTGCGGGGTCATCTGGAGAACCCATTTGGCCTCCCCCTATCTGGATTGCGCGTGATTACCGACATCGAATACTTGTTGTTGCCCGGACGTGCGGTCGGGTTCCAGGTGCCAGGGTTGCCGGTGCCGGAAGCCATCACCCACCGTTCGGATCCTTGGCTATCTGTATCAACTGCTCGTTGGGCAGTGCACCGTACCCAAACTGACTCAGTCCGAGCGCGAGGATCATGGACCACTTGCGGGAACGTACAAATTTCTTCTGCATGAAATAATTCCCTCGTGCCGTGGAACGTAGTGAACGGATAGCCACTTGGCCACCCAGAATCGAGGCACGTACCTGTCATAAGCAGACCGCGTGTCAGCCCACGCTCACGCCCATCAATTCACGCAAAAACTGCACGTTTCAGAGGCGCGGGCATGCTGCACCGCGCGACAGATGACGCAGCAGGTGTGCTCATTCCGCAACAGTCGCTGCTGCACTTTTAGCTCACCGGATCGGCGACAGGGAAGGTAGATACCGGTTTGATGGAACTACGGGCATATCGCTGGTACCGGACGAACCTGCACGGCAAGCGCAAATACGCCATGCCGTACCTGTTTGCGTTCGGTCGCCATAAGCGCGGGTGGAACGGCGATGAGTAGCGCTCACGCGCATGCCCGCCCGCTCCGCGACGGCAGCAGCTCACTTCACGATGTTGATCCCCGACGTGAGAACAATGCCGCCAGCGTAGGGGCGGGTTGCCAGGTCAGCCCTCTTCCACCGGTCCCGGCGCGGGCATATCGCGGCAATACTGCGCAGCTTCGGCCAACAGCCACTCACGGAAAATCTGCAGGCCGCGATGCTCCTGCGAGCGCGGGGGATACACCAGCCAATACGCGTCTTTGACCGGCAGGTAGCGGTCGCCCAGCACCACCAGGCGTCCGGCATCGATCAGCGATTTCGATGTCACCATGCGGCCCATCGCCACGCCAAGACCCTCAAGCGCTGCATGCCGCTGCGCTTCGAAGCTGTCGAAGTGGGCTACATAGCGTGAGGGAAGCTTGCCGCCATAACGTGCAAACCATTCGCGCCAGCGATTCGACGGATTGGGATCACCAAGCAGTGGCCAGTGGCTGAGATCCTGCGGGTCGGCATCACCCATTCTTGCCACCAGCTCGGGCGTGGCAACGGGTGCGATCCACTCTCCGAACAAGCGCTCGCTGTGCAGACCAGCCCATTCACCACGACCGTAACGCAGCGCCGCGTCTACCGGCTCGCGCTGAAAGTCCACCAACGACGAGCCCGACTGCAGGGTGAGTTCCAGCTCCGGGTGAGCGGCGACCAGGCGTGGAAGCTTGGGCACCAGCCAGCTCGACATGATCCCGGGACTGGCGCTGATGGTGAGCTCGTCGTCGTGACGCACGTGATAGTGCTTCATCGCACGTTCGATGCCATCGATGTGTTCGCCGACCGCCTCTAGCAGAATGCAGCCTTCCGTGGTCAGCGTGACGCCGCGCGGGCCGCGGTTGAACAGGCGTCGCTGCAGGCGATCCTCCAGTTGGCGCATCTGGTGGCTGAGAGCGCTGACGGTGAGGTTCGCCTGCACCGCCGCACGTGAAAGATTGCCCAGCCGTGCGATCAGCACGAACTGCTCCAACAGGCCCAGCGGCAGCTTTCCCATCTTGAATCCTCCTCAAGGCTAGCTTGCGAATATATCGCTTTTTGTGGGATCAGCGCCTGCGTATCTTGAGCTTCTACCAAGTCAAAGGCTTCTCAAGGAAACCCCCATGAGCTCAATCTGGACCGATCTGCTGTTCCTGCACGGCCATCTGGTGCGCAAGGAGGACCTTGCCTGGCACCACGAGAAGTGCCCAGAAGGCGACAGCAGTAAAACCGCCGTAAAAGCCGACTCGTCCGACGCACCGCTTGCCGCGTCGCCAGAGCGCCGCAAACTGCGTTGGCCTCACTTGTCCGCGCCACGCTGAGTCGACGCTGTCTGCGCTGGCGACGCCGGCAACACGCACGCGTCACGCTTCCTTTTTCCCGACGCGTGCATCCTTCGCGCTTCACGGTGTCCAAGGTGCTGCGTCATGCCACAACGTCCGCTCGGCAACTCGTCCCTGTCCGTCACTCCGCTGGCGTTTGGCGGGAATGTCTTCGGATGGAGTGCCGATGAGCAGCGCTCATTCGACTTGCTGGATGCCTTCGTCGGCGGCGGCGGCAACCTGATCGACACCGCCGACGTGTATTCGGCGTGGGTGCCCGGGAACCGCGGGGGCGACTCGGAAGCGATCATCGGCAAGTGGCTTAAGCGATCAGGCCGGCGCGAGCAGGTGGTCATCGCGACCAAGGTGGCGAAGTGGACCGAGCAACCAGGACTGTCGCCGGCAAACATTCAGCAGGCGGTCGAAGGTTCGCTCAAGCGATTGCAGACCGATTTCATCGACCTCTACCAGGCGCACGAGGACGACGCCTCTGTGCCGCTCGCCGAGACCCTGGGCGCATTCGCGCGACTGATCGAACAAGGCAAAGTGCGGGTGATCGGCGCCTCCAATTACAGCGCCGACCGCCTTGAGGAAGCCCTCAGGGTCTCGCGTGAGCAAAACCTGCCGCGCTACGAGACGCTGCAGCCGGAATACAACCTGATGGATCGTGCTGGCTACGAGCAACATCTGGAACCGTTGATCCGGCGGGAAAATCTCGGCGTGATCAGCTATTACTCCCTAGCCAGCGGCTTTCTCAGTGGCAAGTATCGCAGCGAGGCCGATCTCTCCAAAAGCCATGCTCGCGGTGGCGCGGTAAAGAAGTATCTGACGTCGCGTGGCACCCAGGTACTGTCGGCGCTCGATGACATCGCGGCCGCGCATCGAGCCACGCCCGTACAGGTGGCGCTGGCATGGCTAATGGCCCGCCCCGGCCTCACCGCGCCCATCGCCAGCGCTACCAGCACCGAACAGCTCGGCGACCTGTTGAACGCGCTGACGCTGGAGCTGACCCATGACGAGATCGCCCGGCTGGATCTGGCCAGCGATTGATTTCAGGCTTGCATCCGATGCTGAAACCATGTGGAAGCAGCTCTTGCGGGAGCGGCTTCGGCTGCCATGCCCTTTTTATCTGATACCAGTATCACCAGCATCGCGGCTAAAGCCGCTCCTACAAGGTGCTCCCACCAACTTTTCTTACAAGCCGGCCCTTCCACCGATGGCCGCCTATTCCGGCGCATCGACCGCGTCATCAGGTGCCTGCAGCTTTGACAAACTGTTGACGCGCTGGCCCTGGAGTTGACCCACGAGGAGATCGCCCGGCCGGATCAGGCCAGCGAGAGATTGCGGTATCAACCTCAACCCGGAGCCGTGTGGGAGCGCCTTCCCGGCGATGGCCGCCTATTCCGGTGCCTCGACCGCATAACCTTCCGCCTGCAGCTTTGACAAATAGCCGCCTGATTTCAGCAACTCGTTCATTGGCAGTGTGGCAAATGTCTGTGTATTGCGGTTCATTGCGGCGCGAGCTGCAGCTACCCAGGTGGCTTCCTGCCGAGCCTGGACGTCTTCCAGACCAAGGGTGCGCGCAAAACCGGCATCGGCGATCGCGGAGATGCAGGCGTCGCGACGCCCGCTGTCGGGGAGTTCACGAAGGGCCCGCAGGTCGCCGGTGGCCCACGCGTTGGCGCGCGCCTTGATCGCCGGCATGTCCTGCGCGACGTTTTCAAGGGTGCGGATGAAGCAGGTGATATCGTGCGGCGCCGATTGCCGGAACGCCTTGAGCGCGTCACGCGGATGCTCGATGACCACGTGATAGCTGGTCGATACTTGCTTGACGCCATGGCGCTTGGCGATCTGATCGATGCTGTTTTGAACACCGCCGGTCTTGCTGAGATCGTTGGCCTTGAGCGCCTTGGTATACAACTCCTGTGCCGCGAACAGTGGCCGCCAGCGTTCGATACCGCGATCGTCCCCGATGTATTTCTTCTTCAGTACCAGCCAGCGCGCATACGCCGCCGGCGGCAACACTTGTTGCAAGGTGCGACCGTCCTCGTTCTTGCGCGCGCTGTATGCCGAAGGAAGTAGAAAAAGTTTTCCGAGAAACCCGACATCGGCCTTGAACTTCACCGACGGCGGCTGCAGCACCTGCTGCGATTCGCTGATCACCTGATCTACGTCTTGCGATGTCCACTGCATGCTGCGCGGCAACGGCGACAGCGTGCCAAGTACCCACATCACATGATCGC
Source organism: Rhodanobacter sp. (assembly GCA_040006415.1). GTDB lineage: Bacteria > Pseudomonadota > Gammaproteobacteria > Xanthomonadales > Rhodanobacteraceae > Rhodanobacter. The sequence goes on along the minus strand of JBDTXA010000028.1, from coordinate 16,413 downwards.
CCCTGGACACCCGCCACAGTCCGGGACCCGGCTGCACACCAGTGACCATCACCGCCGCCAACTCGGCCACGTTATCCGGCGTCGGTGGCGGTGACACCGTACCGACGCTCGATTGCGCGAACGCCGGCAACAAGGCGCCCAGTGCGAACAGAAACGAAATACCTGACAGACGCATCGAAGACGCTCCAATGACGGAAGGACGCATTGTGTCAGGGCCATGCTGACTCGGACGTTTCAACGCTGCCACCAAACCCTTTCAAAAGGCGGCGACGATGGCGTTCCGAAAAGCACGAAGGCCGGCATCCGCGACGCCGACCTTCGAGGTATTTCCTTCACCGGCGAAAGTCGATGGGCCCGATCACTGCCTGGCGATGGTCGCCAATACGGTATTCAAGGTTTCACTGGGGCGCATCGCACGGCTCACCTTGTCGAGGTCGGGCCGGTAATAGCCGCCGATCTCGACCGCATGACCCTGCACCTTACCCAGCTCATCGACGATCTTTGTCTCGTTCTCCTGCAGCGCCTTGGCCAGACCGGTGAAGATGGTTTTCAGCTCGGCGTCTTCGTCCTGCGCCGCCAGCGCCTGCGCCCAGTAGAACGCGAGGTAGAAGTGGCTGCCACGGTTGTCCAGCTCACCGACCTTGCGCGAGGGTGACTTGTTCTCGTCGAGAAACTTGCCGGTGGCTTCGTCCAGGGTCTTCGCCAGCACGCGGGCGCGCGGGTTGTCGCAGGTTTCGGCCAGGTGATCGAGCGATGCCGCCAGCGCCAGGAACTCCCCAAGCGAGTCCCAGCGCAGATGGTTTTCCTCGATGAACTGCTGCACGTGCTTGGGTGCCGAACCGCCGGCCCCCGTCTCGAACAGGCCGCCGCCGGCCATCAACGGCACGATCGACAGCATCTTGGCGCTGGTGCCCAGCTCCATGATCGGGAACAGGTCGGTGAGGTAATCGCGCAACACATTGCCGGTAACCGAGATGGTGTCCTCGCCCTTGCGGATACGCTCGAGCGAAAACCGGGTTGCCTCCAGCGGCGGCAGGATGCGGATGTCCAGGCCACTGGTGTCGTGGTCCTTCAGGTACGTTTCGACCTTGGCCATCACCTGCGCATCATGGGCGCGTGCCTTGTCCAGCCAGAATACCGCCGGAGTGCCACTGAGGCGCGCCCGGTTGACAGCGAGTTTCACCCAGTCCCGAACCGGCGCATCTTTGGTCTGGCACATGCGCCAGATGTCACCGGTCTCAACCGCATGCTCGAAAATAAGCCTGCCGTTGGCATCGGTCACCTTGACGCTGCCGTCGCCCGGGATCTGGAACGTCTTGTCGTGCGAGCCGTATTCCTCCGCCTGCTGCGCCATCAGCCCGACGTTGGGCACGCTGCCCATGGTGGCCGGATCAAATGCGCCGTTGGCCTGACAGTCCTCGATGGTGGCCTGGTACACGCCGGCGTAGCAGCGGTCGGGGATGATCGCCTTGGTGTCCTGCAGCTTGCCTTCGGCATTCCACATCTTGCCGGAGTCGCGGATCATCGCCGGCATCGAGGCGTCGATGATCACGTCACTGGGCACGTGCAAATTGGTGATGCCCTTGTCCGAATTGACCATCGCCAGCGCGGGGCGCTTCGCGTACTCCGCCTGCACATCGGCCTTGATCGCTTCCTGCTGATCGGCCGGTAATTTGGTGATGACGCTGTAGAGGTCGCCAATGCCGTTGTTGGGATCGAAGCCGGCCTGCTTCAGCACATCGGCATGCTTTGCCAGCACATCCTTGTAGAACTCGCTGACCACGATGCCGAACAGCACCGGATCGGACACCTTCATCATGGTCGCCTTCAAATGCAGCGAGAACAGCACGTCCTTCGCGCTGGCATCGGCAATCTGCGCGTCGATGAAACTGGCCAGCGCCTTCTTGCTCATGACCGACGCATCGACGATCTCGCCCACCGTGACCGCGGTTTTCTCCTTCAGCACCACGACCTCACTACCATCGGCAGGGACGAATTCGATTTTCAACACGCCGGCCTCGGCCAGCGTTGCGGATTTTTCGCTACCGAAAAAATCGCCGCTTTCCATGTGCGACACATGCGACTTCGAATCCTTACTCCACGCGCCCATGCGATGCGGGTGCTTGCGGGCGTAGTTTTTCACCGACAACGGAGCGCGGCGATCGGAATTGCCTTCGCGCAGCACCGGGTTGACCGCGCTGCCCTTGATCCGGTCATAGCGCGCCTTGACGTTCCACTCCTGCGTATCGACCGGCTTGTCGGGATACTCCGGCAGCGCAAAACCCTGGCCCTGAAGTTCCTTGATCGCCGCCTTCAGCTGCGGCAGCGAAGCGCTGATGTTGGGCAGCTTGATGATGTTCGCTTCCGGCTGGGTCGCCAGCTGGCCCAGCTCGGCCAGGCTGTCGGGCATCTGGTGGGCATCGTCCAGCTCGTCGGCGAATTGCGCCACGATGCGGGCCGCCAGCGAAATGTCGCGCGACTCCACCTCGACGCCGGCGGTGCGGGTGAACGCCTCGATGATCGGCAGCAACGACTGCGTGGCCAGCGCTGGTGCTTCATCGGTAAGGGTGTAGATGATCTTCGGGGTATCGGACATGGGGTTCTCTGCGCTGCTGTTTCCGGGAATGTCGGCACGCGGGTCTGACCCGGTGCTCGGCGGACAGGCGCGACACCGGCAAAGGTGCGCGTGCGAAACGCTCCATTATCGCAGCTGCACCCCCGTACTGAAACCCGGCGCCACCAGCCGCACCGGCTGATCACATGTCGAAGGATCGCCAGTCGGGTCGAGCGGTCGAGGCATGCGACAATGCTCGTTTGTCTTGCCATGGCACAGCTCCCGTCTTCATGACCCCTGCACTTTTGCACCAGTTGCTACAGCACGCCGAATGGGCTTCGCATTTCGACGAGGGCAGCCTGCAGCGCGCCGCTGATTACGCGCGACGTCAACGCGTGACCGAGGTTCTGTTCGACGCGGACGGGCAAGGTGACAGCTGCGCGCTGGACGGCGTAGTACGCGGCAGCGCCAAATTGCCCTATCGGTGCCGGGTCGAAATAAGGGCCGGCAAGGAACGGTTGGCTCTGACCACCGATTGCAACTGCCCGGTGCGTCAATCGTGCAAGCATGCCGCGGCGATGTTGTTGCTGGCAGCCAACCTGCCGCCGGAAGCCTGGCCCGGTTCCCGCGCCGACGCCAAACCGACGCCAAAGAAGACGCGGGCCACCCCGCCCGCGCGCCGACCGGTTTCCGCCGCGGCGCGCCAGCCGGTCGGGCGGCTCGCGCCGTCCGGCAAGCTCGACGATCTGCTGCGCCTGCTGCAGCTGCGTGCAGAGGAAAGAGAATCGGGCCATTCGTCGATGCAGCCGTTGACGCAGTGGTTGCAACGATTCGACCCGCGGCCGGCAGCGGTTACCAAACAGGCTGATTCGCGGCGTCAGTTCGGCATCCTGTTGCGCAGCGATGAAACCAACCACCGGCTGCTGGTCAGCCCGATGTGGCTGCGCCCGGGCAAGACCCGCCGCGCCGCGCTGGTCGATCCGCAACCGCTGCGCATGGACGATCGCAGCGGTCCCGTGCCCGCTCCGGCGGATGGCTGGAGCGATGGCGTCGACGCCGCCTTGGCGGTCCTGCTGCACGATCAGTTCGTGCGGTTGTCGGCCCAGTATTGGACGGCGATCCAGGCCAGCTACCAGGAGCAGGCGCTGGAAACCGTGCTGGCCCATCACCCGGTCTATTTCGAAAAAGGCTCGGCCCCGCTGCAACGCGGACCGGCCCTGCCCTTGCAGACTCGCTGGAACGCGCTGTCCGATGGGAGCCAGCAACTGGTCGCCAGTGTCGATGTGGGCGAGAAGCCGCTGCTTCTGCGTGGCGCCGGGCTGTGGTACGTGCAGCCTTTGCAGCAGATTTATGGACGCGTCTACGGCGATCCGCAGCTACTGGATAGCATCGAATCGGCACCGCCGGTGCAACCCGAACAAGTCGATGCTTTGCGCCAGCAACTGCAGCAGCGCGACGCCGCACTGCCGATTCCGCTACCGGAACCGCGCGGCGAAGTTCAACAGATCGACGCCGAACCCATCCCGGTATTGGACATGCGGCGAATCAACCTTGGTGTACGCGGCCGTGGCGGCAAGCGAAAAAATATCGCTTTCGGTTGCGCGCGATTGAGCTACGACTACGGTGGCCACTTACTGGCGCCGGATATCGATGAAGGCTTTGGCCGTCCAAACCGAATATTCCGCGACGGCGAAGTGCTGGAGATTCGCCGGGATCTCGCTGCCGAACAGGCAGCCGAGGAACGGCTGGGCAACCTCGGCATGGTCGAGGCGCGGATCTACGCGATGGAACAAGGCATCCGCAAGCATGCTCTGGAACAGAGCGATTTCGTGCTGCAACCCAGCGAGCGGCAGCCGCCTTTGGCGCCAGCGGACTGGAAGCCGACGCTCGATCGACTGGCGGAAGCAGGCTTTCGCATCGACTACCACGACGACTTTCCACGTGATGAACTGGTCGAGGTCGATGACTGGCACGCGGGCCTGGAGGCACACGGCAATCAGTGGTTTGACGTGTCGCTGGGCGTCGACGTGAGCGGCGAACGGATTGACCTGTTGCCGGTGCTGCGCCGGCTGGTGGCGGACGCCAGTTTCCCGCGAAAACCGGTCAAGGGCGAACGCAAGAACGCCACATGGCGGGTGCTGCTGGACGAAAACCGCAGTGCAGAAATGCCGCTCACGCGTCTGCGCACCCTGATCGAACCGTTGCTGGAGTGGCTGGAAACCGATGGCGAGCTGCGCCTGCACCGCAGCCAGGCTCCGCTGCTTGCAGCGATGGACGAACAACTGCACTGGCGCGGCAGCGACTTGCTGCGCAGCCACTTGCAGGCCTCGCAAAACGCAAACCGCGACGCCGAGACGCCACCCGGCTTCCAGGCCACGTTGCGGCCGTATCAGCGTGACGGCCTGGCGTGGCTGAATTTTCTCGGCGAGGTGGGACTGGGCGGCATTCTTGCCGACGACATGGGGCTGGGCAAGACCGTGCAGGTGCTGGCGCATATCCTCGGCGAAAAACAGCGCGGACGACTGCAACAGCCTGCGCTGGTGGTCGCGCCCACCAGCCTGGTCGGCAATTGGCAAAGCGAGGTCGCGCGCTTCGCACCGGCGCTGAAGGTGCTGGTGATCCACGGCATCGATCGCGCCGATCGCTATGACGAGATCAACGCTCACGACCTGGTGATTACCACCTATCCGCTGCTGCCGCGCGACCGCGAGCAGCTGCTTGAGCAACGCTTCGCCTTGCTAGTACTGGACGAGGCGCAGGCGATCAAGAACCCGGCCAGCCAGGCCGCCCGGGTGGTGCGCGAGATTCCGGCCGCACGACGACTCGCGATGACCGGCACGCCACTGGAAAATCATCTGGGCGAACTGTGGGCGCAGTTCGACGCGGTAGAGCCGGGCCTGCTGGGCACCCAACGCCAGTTCACCCGGTTGTATCGCACGCCGATCGAAAAGCACGCCGACAGTGATCGCCAGCAGCGCCTCAACCGGCGTATCGGCCCGCTGCTGTTGCGCCGACGCAAGGATGACGTGCTGACCGACCTGCCCGCGAAGACCGAAATTGTGCGCACGCTGGAACTGGAAGGCGATCAGCGTGCGTTGTACGAAACCCTGCGTCTGGCGCAGCACGAGCGCGTGCGGCAGGCGGTGAAGGATCGCGGTCTGGGCCAGTCCGGCATCATCGTGCTCGATGCGCTGCTCAAGCTTCGCCAGGCCTGTTGCGATCCGCGGCTGGTCAAGCTGGCCAGTGCACAGAAGATCACCACCAGCGCCAAGCTCGAAGCCTTGCTCGATCTGCTTGACGGCCTGCTGGACGAAGGCCGTCGCGTGCTGCTTTTCTCGCAGTTCACCGAAATGCTTGGCCTGATCCAGACAGCGCTCGTTGAACGCGGCATCGAACACCAGATATTGACCGGACAAACCCCGGGCGGCGCACGCAGCGCGCTGGTAGAGCGCTTCCAGAGCGGCACCGTGCCGGTGTTCCTGATCAGCCTGAAAGCCGGCGGCGTCGGGCTTAACCTTACTGCGGCCGATACCGTTATCCACTACGACCCGTGGTGGAACCCGGCGGCCGAGGCGCAGGCAACGGATCGCGCTCATCGCATCGGGCAAGACAAGCCCGTGTTCGTCTACCGGCTGATCTGCACCGGCACGGTGGAGCAGAAGATTCAGGCAATGCAAGGGCGCAAGGCAGAACTGGCGCGCGCCGTGCTCGAAGGCGGCGGATCCACCCAGCAGCTTCGTTTCGACGAGACGGACCTGGCAGAACTGTTCGCGCCGCTGTGACCTGAAGCATGCGGCGAACTGGCGCGGAGCCGTGCTGCGTCGTCGCAGAAGTCCGCAGACAGGAAACCGCCCGTTCGTCCGCTCAGGCAGTCCATCGTCGATGTCTTTGCCTGACTTTTACGGTTCCGTACTGCCAGCACGCCGATAGGCACGCCCTTTCTTTGTCGCTGGTAGGTGGGACCGTGATGCCGCCGATGGATGAATCGCATGCCACCGGCGAGGAAGGCTGAGTCGCCGTGTTGGCACAGCCACTGTGACCGGCACTCGGATGTCCCCGACACTCAGGTGAGATATACGGCGATGTGTCGAGATGTAAAACGGCAAGGACGGGAGACCGTAGGTCGGTCGTCAGCGCAGCAGGTCTCGATACGGCAGCCGCTTACCGGGCAGTGTTGTCACGCCATGGTTTTTGGCTGATGCCGAAGAAAATCCGGTTCATCGGTTCTCCTGATTAGCGTCGAGCCTCAGCTGACCGTGCCTCGCAACCGCTGCGGGCGGCGGTTAGATGTCGCTGCCTCGCTTGCTTGTAGGGGTGGGCTGGGGTTGGGGTCGCTCTTGATTCATTTGACAGCAAGAGCAGCTCCCTTACCTGAAGGACTTCCTTCCGTCGCCAGCCTCCGCCTGCCCGCAGGAAGAAGGGCGAAACCCATAACTCCCCACGTCATAACTTGCTCTCCAACAAAGGGAATCACCAAGTTGCCGAAGCTGACGCTGGTCATACAAGCTGAGGTTCGACGCTAATCAGGTCGCTTCTTGAGGTGTGAAGCAATGGCCAAGACCCACACACAAAAAGGGCGCGGCCTGCATCGCCGCGCCCTTTTTGTTTCCATTTCGCAGAGATTACTTGACCGCGAAGTCCTTGCTCGCAACCTGTTTGCCGTTAAGCGAAATATCTACCTTGTAGTTACCGGCCGGCAAGCCGCTTGCCTTGCTGATCATGAAGGCGGTCGTTTCCGTACCGGTGGCATTGATGGTCTTGCTGTCTTCATGAACGACCTGTCCATCCTGGTAGCTCCACTTGGCAGCCAGGGTGGCATTGCCATTGCCACTGGTCTCGACCGACGCGTAGATTGTGTCCTTCGGCGCGAAACTGGTGCCCGTGGCAGCAATTTTGTTGCTGGCATCCACCGTCGAACCGAGTTCGACCGTGCCGAACGTCACCGTGGCAGCGGAGCTATCGCCGGCCGGCATCATGCCCGTACCCATGCCAGCGGTGGAGGACGGTGCCGGCGACATCGGCTCGGCAGCAGGCGGCGAATTCGGCACCTGCGAGGTGGAATCATCTTTCTTGCCGCAGGCGCTCAGCGCCAGCACGGCAGCGAGCGAAGCGGCGAGGATCAGAGGTTGACGAGTGTTCTTCATGGTGCGCTCCTGCTTCAGGATTTGGTGGGGATTTTTAACATCTGGCCCGGCTTGATTCGATCCGGGTCAGACAATTGATCGCGGTTGGCCTCGAAAATTGTCTTCCACTCATTCGCGTTGCCGTAAAAGTGTTTGGCGATCCCTGACAGGTTTTCGCCCGACTTCACCTCATAAATGGTGGCTTCATCGGCCGTGGAAGTGACCTTCGACTGCACATCGCTGAAATCGGGTTTGGCCTCGGGCGCATCCTTCGCGGTCGACTGCACGCCACCTTGCACGTCGGAGAAATCCGGCTTGTTCGTTTCGTTGCCCATGGACGCATCTCCGTCTTGGAAGAGGCGATAGTGATACCGGCCGCGCAGTTAACGGCTTGTGAGTAGTTCGGCGGCCCATTCAGCTAAGGCGGAGCGCTTTGTCCCAGGCAGGAGTTGTGCCTTGGCTAAGCTGACGCTCGGGCGCCAGAGAGCGGGGTCATGAGTCACGCTAAACGCCGCATCCGGCGTCAGCCGCGAGGATGAGTTTGACCTGCCTGCCTTGGTGAGAGAGCAAGCCGAAGCGCTCGACCTGCCGCTCGATCTGGCCGCCAGAAAGCTCACCACCGTAGAGGTGCCGCACAGCGACTGTGGCTGGTACTGGCGCCCTTGGCTGGGCTTCACCAAAAAGGACTGAGGAGGATCAATGCCAAGGATCGATCAGTGTGACGTCGCAGCCCTCAAAATCCCTCACATTTCGCGTGGCCAGCGTGGCTCCACGCGAGAGAGCGATGCCGGCGATCATCAGGTCGGTCATGGCCACTGGACGTCCCTGCGCTCGCCGTGCTGCCGCAACCTTTGCATGTGCATCAGCTGCGTCGCCGTCGTAGGGCAGCACGCATCCTGCCATGTCGGAATCAAAGATGGCCACCACTTTCTGTCGCAGGCGGAGCCGGCGCTCACCGACCGGCAACACCAGCACCCCAAACAACATTTCGCCGCGGCTGACGGCGGTGGTGAACAGGCGCGAACGCGCTTGCTCGCCTTAACCACTCCACCACCTTCGGCTCAGGCTGTGGACGTATCAGCTCCGACAGCACGTTGGTGTCCAGCACAATCATTTGTCGGCATCCGGTTCACCGAAATCCGGCGGATCGCGCTGCAACTCGCGGGGTGGTAGCGCCAGTTCCACGCCACCCAGCGGCTCTACTCGGGCGCGAATGGCGGCATACAGCGACGCGCCGGAGTCGTCCTCTACCCGACCGGCCAACGCGCTGCGCAGAATTCTGCGCGCCTCCTCCTCCATAGACTGCCCGTGCCGCGCCGCACGCAGACGCAGACGCAGACGCAGCAAGGTTTTCAGATCATCGTCCAGATTACGAATGGTCATGGTGGCCATGGGGAGACACCCTAACGGTGACAGCGATGATCGCATTGCAGTCGCTTGACACAAGTAGAACCAAGCCGTCGTCAACTGTCTCGTGGTGAGGCGAAGCGGGATTTCAACCACGCAACAATGGGAAACTACGCATAGAGAGGATATAAGCGAACTTACCGGCCGAGGAAAAGCTATTCGCACCACTATCGCCGATTTTATCGATGCCCGGTGCGAGTCTGAGCCTAAGGCCAGGATGTCTACGCCGACACGGTATCTAAATACTAATACGCCACCTGGCTGGCCGATGCGGCAGGGCCGGGTGAGCCCGATCAAGACCGTGACCCCTGTACCCAAAGCCACCTACCCGGAAGCACGTGGCAGCAGCCGGCACGTAGCTCTCTTCAAACTGCGTCAACGCATGGGAATCGGCAGCCATTTGTTTCGCAGCCACGTAAACAGCTCAGAAACACAATATGCGTCACGCCTTGCGCCAGGTCGAGTTCGCTGCCGCGTAAGCATCTCAGCAAACCCTTTAGCCGCAGACGAATGGTCCTGCCGCATTCATTGCCGCGTAGGCGGCATCAGAAGATCGAAGCTTGGCGACTAATGACGCTATGGCGTTCACTGCCGCGTAGGCAACTGATGCAACTCAGAACTAGATACTGCAGGCGGGCAGCTCACAGAGATAGCATCTCGACTGGAGGCTATGAGTTCCGCTTACTGCTGAATCAGCCGAAAGTTCACATCGGCGGCTACCAGCCTACGAGGCGCTCGACAACCGACGCGGAGCGGCTCGGCGTGTCTTTCGGCGCATCGACCACGCCTTTCGGCGCTCGGCGAGGCAGGAGAAGATCACGTAGATCGCGGGCGTGCTGAGCAGGGTCAGGCTTTGCGAGATCAGCAGGCCGCCGATCAACGCGATGCCCAGCGGGCGACGCAGTTCGGAGCCTTCGCCCAGACCAATCGCGATCGGGAGGGCGGCAAGAATCGCCACCATGGTGGTCATCATGATCGGACGGAAACGCACGATGCAGGCCTCGCGCGCGGCCTCCAGCGGACTCTTGCCGTGTTCGCGTTCGGCCACCAGCGCAAAGTCGATCATCATGATTGCGTTTTTCTTTACGATGCCTATCAACAGCACGAGTGCGATCTGCGCTACCACCGAAAGCTCCGTGCCGGTCAGCCATAGCGCCAGCAGCGCGCCGACGCCCGCAGCAGGCAAGGTGGAAAGAATCGTGATGGGATGCAGCAGGCTTTCGTACAACATGCCGAGCACGATGTAAACGGTGAGCACCGCGGCAAGTACCAGCCACAGCATGCCGCTCTGGGACTCCTCGAAGCGGCGGAAATCGCTGCCCATCTGAAGCTTGATGTCGCCGGGCATGCGCATGTTCTGTTCCGTCGACTGGATGATCTTCATCGCCTCGCCCATGCTGACGTCGGGGGCCAGATTGAAGCTCAGATCCATCGTGGTGTACTGATTTTCGTGCTGGATCTGCGACGGTGCCAGGCCCGATTCCTGCTTGGTGAAGGCGGTGATCGGAATCATCGCACCCGTATTTGATCGCACGTAGATCCGGTTCAATGCCTCCGGTGTGGCGGTTTGCGAAGGCAGTGCGTTGACCACCACCTTGTACTGGTTGATGTCCGAATAGATGGTGGACACCTGACGCTGGCCGAAGGCGTCGTACAACGCTCCGTCGATGGTTCCCACGGAAACGCCCAACTGTGCGGCGCGATCGCGGTCGATCACGATGTTCTGACGCAGCCCGGCCTCGTCCACATCGGTACCCACATCACGCAGCTTCGGATTTTTTTTCAACTCGGCCTGCAATTTCGGCAACCACTCCTGCAGGCTGGCCAGGTCATTGCCCTGCAATGACACCTCGTATTGCGCGCCCTGACTGGTACCGCCGCCACCACTGGGCAGATCCTGCACCGGACGCAACCGCAGATTGAGTTCGGGGTACTTCGCCGCCTTTGCGCTGAGGCGCGCCAGCACGGCAAAAGTGTCGTCCTTGCGGCCATCGGCCAGAGTTTTCAAATTGATGTTGAACGAGGCACTGGTGCCGTGACGGCTGCTGCCCAGACGCGAACCCACGGTCGATACATCGGGATCGGCCAGCAGCATCCCGGTCAGCCGCTGCAGGCTTTGCTTGCTCTGGGCAAAGGAGACGGTAGCGCTCGACGTAGCGCGGCCCCAGATCAGCCCGGTGTCCTGCTGCGGAAACAGCCCGGTCTTGACTACCCCGAGCAGAAAAAAGGTCGCGACGATCAGCACCAGCGGCGTCAGTGAAAACAGCAGCGCATGACGCAGCGAGAAGTTCAGCGCGCGGCTGTAGACACGCAACATGCCCGCATGGAAGCCGTCCAATGCGCGGGCCAGTCGCGAGGGTGGTTTTGCTTCCTGTTCGCGGTGGCCGCGGAGAAAACGCCCGCACAACGCCGGGGTCAGGGTCAGCGAGACCAGCGCCGATACCAGAATGGCCGACACCAGGGTCACTGCAAACTCGTGCATGAACATGCCGGTCATGCCGCCGGCGAAAAGCAGCGGAATGAACACGGCGACCAGCGAGGCGGTGATCGAGACGATGGTGAAGCCGATCTCGCGCGCACCGGCCAGCGTGGCCTGCATCCGCGTCATGCCCTCGTCGATGTGGCGAATGATGTTTTCGATCACCACGATCGCGTCGTCGACCACGAACCCGATCGCGATGACCAGCGCCAGCAAGGTCAGGTTGTTCAAGGTGTAACCGAGCACATACATCGTCACAAACGCGCCGGCCAGCGCCAGCGGTACCGCAAGGGCGGCAATCAGGGTTGGCGCGAGGCGGCGCAGGAACAGCGCCATGGTGAGGATCACCATCACCAGCGAAATCAGCAGCGTGGCCTGCACTTCATGCAGTGACGCGCGAATCGTCGGTGTGCCGTCGAAGAATGGCGTCAGCGTGGTTCCGGGTTGCAGGTATTCACGCAGCGCCGGCAACTGATCCCTGACCAGATCGACAGTGGAAATGACGTTGGCGTCTGCCTTCTTGTAGACGTAGAGCAGCACGGCCGGTTTGCCCTGAAAGGCGCCGGCCTGATAGGCGTCTTCTTCACCGGCATAGACATGCGCCACATCCGACAGCCTAACCGGCGTGCCGTCCTTGCTGGCAATGATCAGATTGGCGAAGTCATCCGCGTTGTGCAGGTCGGTGGTGGCGCTGATCGCCATGGTGGTCTTGGCGTTGGACAGAAACCCTTCCGGCGAGGTCACGTTGGCGGCGCTCAATGCGTTGCGCAGTTGCTCCGGCGAAAGCCCCATGGCATTGAGTGCGTGCAGATTGACATCGACACGGATCGCTGGCGTGGCGGCGCCGGCAATTTCCACCGAGGACACTCCGGGGAGCTGCCGCAATCGCTGCGCCAGCAAGGTATCGGAAGCGTTGTACAGATCCGCCGCCGACTGCGTGTCCGACGTCAGCGCCATGGCAATGATCGGATCGTCGTTCGGATTGGCCTTCTGGTAACTCGGCGCGCCATTGAGGCCACTGGGCAGATCCGGCGCCGCGGCGTTGATGGCTGCCTGCACGTCACGCGCCGCGGAATCCAGGTCGGTACCGCTGCGGAACAGCATGAACACGAACGTGCCGCCCTCCGAACTGGACGAGCGCATCGTCTCGATGCCAGGCACTTGACCCAGGTGCCGCTCCAGCGGCGCGGCAACTGTGGATGCCATGGTGCTCGCGTCCGCACCCGCCTGGCTGGCCTGCACGAAAATCGCCGGAAACTGCATGTTCGGCAGCGCGGCGACACCGAGCAGGAAGTAGCTGATCAGCCCCACCGCGAACAGCCCGATGGCCAGCAGCGAGGTGCCGATCGGGCGACGAATGAAAGTACCGGAAATGTTCATGGGCTCAGCGTGATCGGGGACGGGCGGAGGCATGCGAGGAAGCGCGCAGATGGATCATCCCATCCTCAACGTCCAGGGGGCGAAAAGGTTGATCGGGCGAAGAGCGACCCCTCCCCAGCCCTCCCCTGCTTTGCAGGGGAGGGAGCAGAGCGAAGCGGCTTTGGAGCGGAGCGACGCGGCTTTGGAGCGGAGCGAAGCGGCTTTGGAGCGGGGCGACGCGGCTTTGGAGCGGAGCGAAGCGGCTTTGGAGCGGGGCGACGCAGCTTTGGAGCGGAGCGACGCGGCTTTGCGGGAGGGAGAAGAGCGACGTGGTGAAGCGGGAGGACACGCAGTGCTCTTCCTTCTGCACATCCAGTGCTCCTCTCTCTGCACAGCAGGGGGAGGTTGGGAGGGGGTGCTTCTGAGCGAGAGGCCGGATGCCGCCGGTCACGTCATGCCGTGCGCCTGCGCGCGGATCAGTGCACGCCGCTCGCGGCGCACTGCAAGCCACTCGGAGAAACGCTCCATGTACAGATAGATCACCGGCGTGGTGTACAGCGTGACCAGCTGCGACAGCAACAGGCCACCGACGATGGAGACGCCCAGCGGACGACGCAGTTCGGCGCCGATGCCGTTGCCCAGAGCCAGTGGCAAAGCACCCAGCATCGCCGCTGCGGTGGTCATCATGATCGGACGGAAACGCAGCAAGCAGGCGCGACGGATTGCATCGCGCGCGTTCATGCCGGTGCGTCGCGCCTCGATCGCGAAGTCGATCATCATGATCGCGTTTTTCTTGACGATACCTATCAGCAGCACGATGCCAACGATGCCGTCCACCGACAGGCTCATGCCGCACAGGATCAGTGCCAGCAAGGCGCCGACGCCGGCCGGTGGCAAGGTGGAGATGATCGTCAACGGATGGATGTAACTCTCGTACAAGACGCCTAGCACGATGTAGATCACCACGATCGAGGCCAGCAACAACAGCACCTCGTCACCGATGGAGGAGGCAAACTCCGCCGCCTTGCCGACGAATTCGCCACGCACCTGTGGCGGGAACTTGAGCTGCTGCTCGACGCCGTGAATTGCCGCGACTGCGTCGGAGAGTTCGTAGCCCGGCGCCACATTAAACGACAGGGTGACCGCTGGCAGCTGCTGCTGGTGACTGACCACCAGCGGCGCGCTGGTGACCTGCGGACTGACCAGCGACGAAAGCGGAATGTTGCCGCCACCGCCGATGTCAAACCCCACGTTGCCAGCGTTGCCGATGCCCGACGGCGTGGCCGAGTTGCTCGACTTCAGCTGGCCGAAGCTGGTGGCGTTGCTGCCGGTCAGCGCGCCGTTGCCGTTGCCGCGCACCGTCAGCTTGGTCAGCAAGTCGTCGCTGGTGCGGAATTCGGGCGCCACTTCCAGCACGACGCGGTACTGGTTGAGCTGGGTAAAGATGGTGGAGATCTGACGCTGCCCGAACGCGTCGTAAAGCGTGTCGTCGATGGTCTGCACCGGCACGCCGAGACGGCTGGCTTTTTCGCGATCGATGGTCAGCTTGAGCGCGTTGCCGTTGTCGGCGAGATTGTTGTCGACGTCGGCCAGTTCGGGACGCTTGCGCATCGCCTGGGTCATCTGCCCGGCGTATTTCGCCAGCTCGACCGAGTTCACTTCGGACATCGAATACTGGTATTCGGTCGCCGAGACGCGGCTGTCCAGGGTCACGTCCTGCACCGGCTTCAGATAAAGCGCCACGCCGGGAATGTTCGCTACCGCCTTCTGCAGCCGCGGCACCAGTTTGTCCAGCCCGTCGCGATCGCCACGGTCTTTCAACACGATGCTGAGCTGGCCCTGGTTCAAGGTCGGGTTGATCGTGCCGGCGCCGATAAACGCGGCTACGCCCGCCACGTCCGGATCCTTGCGCAGGGCGTCGGCGACCGCCTTGGTGCGCAATTCCATCTGCGGGAAGGCCACGTTGTCATCCGCCTGCACCACGCCGGTAATCAGGCCCGTATCCTGCTCGGGCAGCAAGCCCTTGGGGATCACGATGTACAAGAAGATCGTCAGCACCACGGCGGAGGCGGCCACCAGCATCGTCAACGGACGATGGTCGAGCACCCAGTCCAGCGTGTTGGCATACAGATCGACCGTGCGCGTCCACACATCACGCTTGCCGTCCGCGGCCCGGTGTTCGTGGGTGTCGTCGCCCGGCGGCAACTCGTCGGCCTTGAGCAGATAGGCGCACATCATCGGCGTCAGGGTCAGCGACACCAGCATCGAGATCGTGACCGCGATGGTCAGCACCCAGGCGAACTCGTGGAACAGCCGGCCGGTGACGCCGGGCATCAGCAGCAAGGGCAGGAATACCGCCACCAGCGATACGGTCAGCGACACCACGGTAAAGCCGATTTCCTTCGCGCCGATCTCGGCTGCTTCCTTGCCGTCCTTGCCCTGCTCGATGTAGCGCACGATGTTCTCGATCATCACGATCGCATCGTCGACCACGAAGCCGGTGGCTACAGTCAGCGCCATCAGCGAGAGGTTGTCCAGTGACATGCCGGTGAAGGCCATCACGCCGAAGGTGCCCAGCAGAGACAGCGGCACCGCGACCGACGGAATGACCGTGGCCCAGAACCGGCGCAGGAACACGAAGATCACGCCGACCACCAGGAAGATGGTCAGGATCAGCGTGAACTGCACATCGTGCACCGAGGCCTGGATGGTCACGGTGCGGTCGGCGAACACGTCCAGATGCACATCGGCCGGCAGCGCGCTGCGCAGCTCGGGCAACACCTGGCGGATCTGCGCCACGGTCTGCACGATGTTGGCGCCGGGCTGACGGCGCACGTCCAGCAACACGGCCGGCTGGCCATTGGCCCATGCCGCCAGCTGGTCGTTCTCGACCCCGTCGACCACCTCCGCCACATCGGACAGCCGCACCGGCGAGTTGTTGGTGTAGCTGATGATGGTGTTCTTGTATTCGGCCGCCGTCGCCAGCTGATCGTTGGTACCGATGCTGTAGCTCTGGGTCTTGCCGTTCAAGGTGCCTTTGGGCGCGTTGACGTTGGCCTGGGTCAGTGCGCTGCGCACGTCCTCCATGGTCAGACCGAGATTGGACAGCTGCGCCGGATTCACCTGCACCCTTACCGCGGGGCGCACGTTGCCCGCAATCGAGACCAGTCCGACGCCCTGCACCTGCGACAACTTCTGCGCGATGATCGAATCGGCCAGATCGTTCACCTCGCGCAGCTGGCGGCTGTCGGAGGTGAGCTTGAGCGTGAGGATCGGCGCGTCGGCCGGATTGACCCGGTTGTACACCGGCGGATACGGCAGATTGCCCGGCAAGGTGCCCTTGGCCTGGTTGATGGCGGCCTGCACGTCCTGCGCGGCAATGTCGATATCGCGGTCCATCGAGAACTGCAGAATGATCGTGGACAGCCCGGCGGACGAGTCCGAGCTCATCATGGTCAGCCCGGAGATCTGGCCGAGATTGCGCTCCAGCG